>NZ_CALIIB010000001.1 GCF_938020365.1 uncultured Streptococcus sp.
TTATAGATAGACAGTAGGCAATACAGTCTAACTTTCCTTACTATTTTATCAAATTTCACTGAAAATGCAAGCCTTTTACACATTTTTTGTCAATTATTCCTTATCTAGCTTATAGTAAGGCTGATTAGGAACGGAAGCACCAATACTGGAAGCATAAATCCATTCTTTATCTTCTAATTGAGCGAAATTTTCAGCTTTTCCTGTCAAGATAACGCCGGAGAAAGTTAATTGATCCCGATTTTCTGGTTCACGAATATCTAGCTGACCAAATTTCTTGAGATAGGACTCAACCTCATTGTACATGTTGTACCCACTAAGACTTGGGAAAAGATTTTTATCTGCCTTTTTCAGATAATCCAAGAAAGTCTGCTGCTCTTTATTAGCCTCTTTTGCCTTCTTCCTAAAATCTAAATCATAAGTAAAGAGAAGACTAGCGTTAGCTCCATAGGTGAACTGGGGATCGGAATACTGTTCAATATCATTTTCTGACTGACTGCCAATCCAGTACCAGTTAATCTTGAGGTTGTTCGGTATCATCTTCTGGATTTCCTTATAGGTATAAGCTTTATCAAAAGTCAAAGCTACTTCCACCAATTGATTTGGCATTTCTTTGACAGAAGCCAACTCCTTAGGCATAGAATTACTATCCTTTGTCCCTTTGGCATTGATATTATAGAAGACCGGATATTTTTGACGCAGGGTTCGCGTATAGGTCCCTGAGAGAGACAAATAAGTCCCTTCCGCAGTCGGATCTTTAAAAGCACCTATGAGTGAATAGTTTCCCTCATAGGAAGGATAAGCCACCTTCACTCCATCTAAATCTTTGAAACGATCAGAATGTAAGGTTCCTGAAAACAAAGAATTTTGAGTGTGGTAAAGACTATCATAGTCAACATTAGGATAGGAGATTTCAGACATAACTTCGTACTCTGCCTGCAAATTTCGACCATTACTCGAGGCTAATTCTATCAATCCCTTTCCTAGTAAAAGCAATAAAGCTAAGGAGACAAAACTACTGATGGCAACTGTCTTCCAAAGTCGTTTTCTTTTACTTTTCTTCGCTAATATTTCAAATGTTTCCATTTTTATATCCTTTCTTTTCCAATTTATGGCGGAGCTTAATTCGGCTACGCATGAGTTGTACTTTCACTTTACTTACCGAATACGACATGATTTGAGCGATTTCCTTTACTGTAAAATTTTGGAAATAATAAAGATCTAGAAGCATTGCTTCCTTAGTCGGGAGCTCTTCTATCGTCGACCTTAACAGCTCATAATAGTCGTTTTCAAATGGTTGAATCACATCTTGTTTGAAAAATTCATTTTGCAAAATTTCTAAATAATGCTGATCGCGCCTATAGCGATCGATATAACGGCGGATGGAAACCCGATACATCCAAGCTCGCATCTTCTCTGCTGGGATGATCAGATCAGTCTCTAACATTTTGACAAAAACATCCTGCACCACATCTTCTGCCTCGGCCTTAGAAGCTCCTGACTTTTGCAAGTAGAAAACAATCTCTCGGGCAAAGCCAATCAAGATGTTTTCGTATTCATCCAGTTTGATAATCTCACCTCCCCACAACTTCTCCTCAAATCTCTCCTTACTTGCATTCCTTTAAAAAGCAGAATAATAGTAAAAAGTCTTTCTAATCCAAAGCTCGCAGCTGCTACTTCTCATTTGAAACTGCTTTTCTCTATTTAATACTTTTCTATTCGTCCCCCTTTCTACTAGTATAACGAATCGAAAGTTATTTTGGTTACAAAAATTTTAAACATGACAAAGAAACCCTAGATAGGTGGAAACTATCTAGGGTTGATACATTATAGATTTTCTTGAGAGTTTGACTCTGAGTTAGTGATTTGTTCAGAAGCCTTTACTTCATCAGAAGCAGTTGCAAGAGTTTGTTCTACTGTTTCAGTCTGAGACTGCTGAGTTTCTACTGAAGAAACTGATTCAGCAGATTGTGAAACTGAAGTTGAGAATGCTGATTGAGTTGACTCTTGACTTTGGGCTTGGCTAGCAGCAAACGGTTGAGTTGGCTGGTTCACTTGATTCTGACCAAAAGGTTGTTGAGGCTGACCAAACTCTGGGGTCTGAGCTGGTGCTTCTTGCTGAGCAACTGGTTGACTTTGGCTAGCAGGCTGACCAAATGGTTGGTTTTGAACCGGTTGTTGTACTTGGCCAAATGGTTGTCCTTGGTTAACAGGCTGAGCAAATGGTTGGTTTTGAACTGGTTGTTGTGCTTGACCAAATTGCTGACCTTGGTTAACAGGCTGACTAATTTGTTGATTCTGAGCTGGTTGTTGTGCTTGGCCAAATTGCTGACCTTGGAATCCTTGTTGACCATAAGGAGCCCCATTAACTGACTGAGCTGGTTTGCTAGCTTGGCAAAGGAGGACTATCAAGGCAATACCACATGGCAAGCTGACTAAAGCAGCTAGGATATTCAACACTGGAATGAAGGAAGCTATTGATGGTCCTACAGTGAGAAAAATAAATGCCCAATGGAAACCAGCATCACGAAGACGACGAACAGTGATAGCAAGATTAGGAACGATAGTTGCAAGCCAATAGATGGCAAGTAGGAACATTATGAACGCAGCCAAACCAGCACCAGCCATAGCTCCAGAATAATCTGGTTCATAACCGTATAGCCCTGCATAATAAACTTCACTAAAAAGCGGAATGAGAAGACCAAAAAGGGGAATCAACGAAAATAGTAAGGTAATCAAAAAATTACATAGGACAACCCACCAGTAATCCGAACGACTGGAACGACCACTAAAGTCTGCATAACGAGTCCAAAATTTTTTATAAGCAGAAAACATAGACATCTCCTCTAAATTTTTATTAACAGGGTTCATTGTATCATAATTTTAGCTCGAAATCAAGGTAAACTAACCCTAGCTCGCTATCAGAGCAAGGAAACAGAGCCTTACTTTACAGTCTCAATCTGCCAAGAAGCCCAGCCACTAAAGCGAATGGCGCCTTGCTCATCTGTCCGAAAAATCCTTGTCTGAATCTTATCAAATCTATCTAAGGTTTCCTGATGAGGATGCTTGTAGCGGTTATTCTTGCCGGCAGAGATGAGGGTAATTTTGGGCTGAAGCTGATGTAAAAATTCTGGGCTAGAAGAGCCCTTAGAACCGTGGTGTCCTGCTTTTAAAACATCTACCTTGAGTTGCGGAAAACGCCGCATCAAGGTAGCTTCGCCATTCTCCTCTAAGTCTCCCGTAAACAAAAAGCTAGTTCCAAAAAACTTCCCGTACAAAACGACAGAGTCATCATTGCTACCGTCGCCCGTATCCTCAGGATAGAGAACCTGCAAAGATCCATCAAAAATTGGAAGGCTATCTCCCACTTCTACCGCATGGACTCTCGTCTGCATCCGCTCCAGTTTCTCAACAAAATCCGACTGGGTCAAACTTCCCTTAGATACATAAATTTCCTTTATAGAGAAACGCTTAGCCACCTCCAACATATCACCCATGTGATCGGCATCTGTGTGGGTCAAAACCAGTACATCCAAGCGACTCACTCCCCTACTTTTCAGGTAGGGAATCAAGGTTTTTTCTGCATTTGTCGAAGAAACCCTCTCCTGCCAAGCCTCTTTCTTGACAATCTCCACTCGGCCACCCACATCAATCAGAACAGATTTCCCCCGCCAATCACGCAAAAATATACTATCTCCCTGCCCAATATCAATGACGGTAATTTCATTTTGCAAGGGATGCTTTGTGAGGAAAAAGAGCAGAGCTAGAGCCAAGCTGAGTAAGATTAAGGCTTTCTTCTGTCTACGAAAATCATAAAGCAAGCTAAGAATGATCAGCAGACCTAGCATCATCCAGATGGATGGCTGACCAAAAACCACTGGCCGTGAGGAAATAGCCGCCGTCCAACGAATTAACTCTTCCAGCAGTTCAAACAAGGCATTGACCTGAGTGATTTTCAAAAGAGGCGATAGGGCAAAAATAAAGGTCAGGGCTGGAAGCATAAAAAGATCAAAAACGACTGAGAATAGAAAAGTCAGCAGAATAGACCAGGGCTGAAATTCAGAAAAATAGAAAATCAGAATCGGCAAAATCCCCAGTGAAATGGTCAGACTTTCTGCCAGCACCTTTCGCACGGGAGGTAAATGCTCAAAATCCATGACCGAAATGACAAAAGCATAGGCACAGGAAAGAACGCCACCCGTCGTCAAGAGAAAATTGGGCATGAAAATGGCTAGGAGAACGATCGTTAAAGCGAAGTTATCCAGCTTAGTCACACCAAACTGCGAGAGCAGCTTTTGCACTAAACTTCTCACGACCGATACTGAAAAGCCCGTCAAACCTGCATAGATGAAGGAAAAAGGCAACTGAATCCAATCGACGGTTTCCCTTTTTAAACCAGATTTTAGGAGAATCCGGCGAAAACCATCCATGAAATAGCCGACCTGCATACCAGATAGAGCAAAAAGATGGATAATCCCCAGACTAGAATAAAGTTCATTCATCTCAGCAAAATCTGTATCCAAATCACCAAACAAAAGCCCAGTCATATAATGGCTCATGGGGCTAGGAAAATTTTCCTTGATATAAACCAAGGCTTTTCTACGCCAGACCGACAGCCAATCCCAAGGATTAAGACTGCTAAAATGCTGACTGTACTTGATTTTATTGATCTTCAAAATCCTGTAAATCCCCTGCGTTTTCAGATAAGCCCGATAGTCAAAACCTGAAAAATTACGCTGGTCTTCTGCTAAACTAAGCTCTCCATCAATCTCCAAAAGCAGTTGATCGCTCAGTTTTTGAAAAGCTTGTTTTTCCTGTTCTGACTGGATTTTATAAAAAGCCTGATAAGTCCGACCATTGGAATAGCCACGAAAAGAAAGCGAATCCCCATTGACTTTGATCGTATCCGGCTTCATCACAATGGCAGGGATAGTTTTCGGTTCATCTTGAAAGGCTTGATTAGCCACTTCTCTCCTAAATAGGAAAAATCCTGTAAAGAGACTCAAGAATACCAAAATAAGCAGACTATTTCTAGTCGAATAAAGCCAAAAGAGCCGAATAAGGAGGACTGCTAAACCTAGATAAGCTGGCAGACTACTAGTGTAAATCGCAAAGTAGGTCAGCACCAGCAAAAGACAAAAATAGATTGGTTTAATAGGAAATTTATTTATCCACTGTGACATAGTCTTTTAACTTTTCTAAGGTTTTTGCACCGATTCCTGAAACATTTTTCAGCTCGTCTACTGACTTAAACTTGCCATTGGCTTCCCGATAAGCGATGATGTCTTGCGCTTTCTTTTGACCGATGCCTGAAACTGTCTGAAGTTCAGCTTCGGTCGCCGTATTGAGATTGACCAAGCCAGACTTCCCTTTTGCCGCTTCTCCATTTCCAGCGGGCGTCTGACTAGCTTGTGTCACATCTGCCCCTTCCTCACCTACTCTAGCTACATAAACAACCGCCTCATCTGTTAATTTTTGAGCTTGGTTTATGGATTTTGACTCGGCATCTGGCAGTAGACCACCTGCTTTTTGTAAGGCATCATGCACACGCGCTCCTGCCCGCAACTGATAAACTCCAGGATTTTTGACAGCTCCTTTGACATCAACGGTGACTTCTTCCTCAGATTCCTCTGAATGCATATCCTTTTCTGAGTTGATCTTTTCTTGATTGATATTTCTTTTTTCTATATTGGTTTCAGACGAAGCTGATGTGACCACTTCCTGAGCCAGTGCACTGACCTGATTCTGTGGCTGAGCGTTGCCCTTCAGCAAGAAAAAGCCAGCCAAGACGACTCCCAGTAAAGAAAGTCCAACAAAAATCTTGTATTCCTTTAATTTTTCAACTATTTCTTCAAGCATATTTTTCTCCTTTATCTTTTTATTCGTAAAAGAAAAGGGAAAGTATAGAAATCTGAAACAAAGTTTCAAATATAAATAAGAAAACTAAAACAGAGGCTGGGACAAAAGTCCTAGCCTCTCAATTGTCTTTGGATTGTCGAGCAAGACGCAGTGGTTGAGTGGGCTCTATTACGCTGATTTCATCAGCTTTTACAGTCCTACTCAACTGTGCGGAGGTGGGATGACGAAATCGAATTCTAACGAATTACCGATTTCTGTCCCACTCTATGTCGGCATTATTTTCTATGCTTATCTGGATCCCAGACAAAGCTTGCGAGGAAACTAAAAATGAAGGTCAGAATACCAATCAAAGCGGCTGGAATAAAGGCTAGTGCTCGTAAAATCCGCCAGAAGATATTTGGTTTTTTACCTGTCTGATAAGGCGCCACTTCTGCGTCTAAACGGTCAAACTCAGCCTGAATCCGACGAGCCACTTCCTCAACTCCCTCATCGTTCATCTTTTTGATGTCAGAAATATCAATAGGATTGCCGAAGTTCATATCCACGCGCTCACCAGCTGCCAAGCCCTTGAGGCTCATGGGACCAGCATAGACTACTGGCATGATACGGACTTTAGCCATCTTGGCAATCACTGCCACTCCTCCCTTGACATCTGTAGAATGGCGGCTGCCGCTCGGGAACATAATCAGGGAACGATTGCTCTTTTTCAGCATATTGACTGGGTACTTGATCGCTGACGGACCAGGATTTTCCCGGTCAATAGGAAAGGCACCACACATGCGAATCCACCAGCCGAACACCCGATTTTCAAAGAGCTGTTTCTTGGCCATGAAAATGAACTGCTTGGGCTTGGTCGCAAAAGCCATGTAAACCGGATCCCACCATGTCCGGTGAGGGGCTACCAAGATATAATTTTCATCTTGTGAAGGAATCTTCTCTTTATTATGGTAATGGGCATTGCCGTTTAAAGCCCAGAGGATAAAAATTACCAGTCCTCGCAAATAGGTATAAAACATAAACTCTCCTTATTCAAACTGTGATTGTACTTGAAATTTATTACATCCTTTCTCATTATACCCTATCCCATTATAGTCTGCAATATTTTTCCAAACTTTGGCTGTAACAGCTGATTCTGATAGCC
>NZ_CALIIB010000002.1 GCF_938020365.1 uncultured Streptococcus sp.
ACCAACGTAAAGACAAAGAAGGAACATTCCACTACTCTTGGTATGACGAAAAATAGGATAGGCCTATGGCAAAGCGAATTTTATTAGTAGAAAATGAAAAGAATCTTGCACGATTTGTGACTTTGGAACTGCAAAAGGAAGCATTTCTTTTGGATGTAGTTGAGACAGGCAGTCAAGGTTTGGCACTAGCTAGAGAAAATGACTATGATCTATTTTTGCTTAATTATGACCTGCAGGATATGAACGCTAGTGAGTTTGCTAGGCAACTGAGTTTGTTCAAGCCGGCTTCAGTCATTATCGTCTTAGCCAGCCGTGAAGAAATCAAAGAACATGCAGATGAGATTCAGCGCTTTGCTGTTTCCTATACCGTCAAACCTTTTATTATCAGTGATTTGGTTGAGAAAGTATCCGATATCTTTCGAGGTCGGGACTTTATCGACCAGCATTGTAGCAAGTTAAAAACACCGACTGCTTACCGCAATCTACGAGTTGATTTGAAAAATCATATCGTCTATCGTGGAGAGGAAGTGATTGCCTTGACACAACGAGAATATGATCTATTAGTGACGTTGATGAGCAACCAAAAGGTCATGAGCCGCGAGCAGCTTCTAGAACGTGTCTGGAAGTATGAAGGCGCCACTGAGACTAATGTAGTAGATGTCTATATTCGCTATCTACGGAGTAAGATTGACGTTGCTGGGCAGACCAGCTATATCAAAACTGTCCGTGGTATCGGCTATGCTATGCAGGAATAATAAGAACAAACCCGCCCTCTGTTTCCAGAAGGGCGGGTTAATTTTAGCGCAAATAATAGAATCCTAGAAGATTAAAATCCCTCTGCTTAGAGGACATGGCGCTCAAAAGCATTGTCAGAGATTCCTTGGCTGAGAATGAGTTTCGCCCATTCTTTGGCAGAAAAGAGGCTGTGATCCTTGTAATTGCCACAGGATTCGATAGTAGTGCCAGGGACATCCTCCCAAGTAGTCGTCTCAGCGATTTCTTCTAAGCAAGATTTGATGACTTGAGCAATTTCAGTCGCTGAGTGTTGCCCCCACATAATCATATGGAAGCCTGTCCGGCAACCGAAAGGTGAGCAGTCAATCATACCATCAATCCGCTTGCGAATCAGCATAGCTAGTAAATGCTCGATGGTGTGCAGGCCAGCCGTCGGAATAGCGTCTTCATTTGGCTGTACCAAACGAATATCAAAGTTAGAGATAATATCTCCTTTAGGGCCAGTTTCTTCGCCAATGAGGCGAACATAGGGTGCTTTTACGATTGTATGGTCAAGCTCAAAACTTTCAACGATAACTTCTTTAGACATGGTTTCTCCTTTAAAATCTAAAATTGGAACCTGAAAATGAGGTCAGGTTTCAAAAGCGATATTTCAAATACTTCCTTTTGATTATAGCATAAAAAAATAAGAGTTAGGAAATAAAAAAATTTTATATATTAAATTCTTTGATTTAGCGCCTTTTCGCCCAATAATAGGCAAAAAACGGCCTTCTTTTTCAAAAAATTGATTTGTGAATTTCTGCTATTTATGATAGAATAAAAAGGAATTTTGAATTCAATAATTAAATAGATTTGGAGTAAAAACATGGGCTTATATACGATAGCTGCTTTTGTTTTTGCTGCCATCATTGGTTTAGTGATTGGGTATGTAGGAATCGCGGTTAAGATGAAAGCATCTAAAGAAGCCGCGGAACTTACTCTTTTAAATGCTGAACAAGAAGCAACCAATTTACGCGGTCAGGCAGAACGCGAAGCGGATTTGATTGTCAAAGAAGCGATGCGCGAAACCAGTTCGCTTAAAAAAGAAGCACTTTTGGAGGCAAAAGAAGAAGCCAGAAAATATCGTGAAGAGGTTGATGCAGAATTTAAGTCTGAGCGTCAGGAGTTAAAACAAATTGAAAGCCGCTTGACAGAGCGTGCAAGTAGTCTTGACCGCAAAGATGATAATTTAACCAACAAGGAAAAGACTTTGGAGCATAAAGAACAAAGTCTGACTGATAAAGCTAAACACATTGATGCGCGTGAAGCACAAGTAGCTGAGCTAGAGAAGCAAAAAGAAGCTGAGCTTGAGCGGGTAGCGTCCTTGACTCAGACGGAAGCGCGTGAGATTATCTTGACCAAGACCGAGGACAAGCTGTCCAAGGAAATTGCAACTCGTATTCGGGAAGCAGAGCAGGATATCAAAGAGCGCTCTGACAAGGTGGCCAAGGATATCTTGGTTCAAGCTATGCAGCGGATTGCTGGTGACTATGTGGCTGAACAGACCAATTCAACGGTTCATCTTCCTGATGACAGCATGAAGGGACGGATTATCGGACGTGAAGGTCGCAATATTCGAACCTTTGAAAGCTTGACAGGGATTGATGTTATCATTGATGATACGCCTGAAGTGGTTACTCTTTCAGGTTTCGATCCAGTTCGCCGTGAGATTGCTCGGATGACCATGGAAGCTCTTCTCAAGGATGGTCGGATCCATCCCGCTCGTATCGAGGAATTGGTCGAAAAGAATCGCTTAGAGATTGACAACCGTATTCGAGAGTATGGTGAAGCCGCAGCTTATGAAATCGGAGCGCCAAACTTGCATCCTGATTTGATGAAAATCATGGGTCGCTTGCAGTTCCGTACTTCCTACGGACAAAATGTTCTCCGTCACTCGATTGAGGTTGCCAAACTGGCTGGAGTTATCGCTGGAGAGTTGGGTGAAAATGTTAACTTGGCTCGTCGTGCTGGTTTCCTCCATGATATTGGCAAGGCTATCGACCGAGAAGTAGAAGGCAGCCACGTGGAAATCGGAACAGAGTTGGCTCGTAAGTATAAGGAACATCCAGTTGTTATCAATACTATTGCTAGCCACCACGGTGATGTAGAGGCTGAGAGCGTCATTGCAGTCATTGTTGCAGCAGCGGATGCCCTGAGCGCAGCTCGTCCAGGAGCTCGTAGTGAGTCGCTGGAAAGCTACATCAAGCGATTGCATGATTTGGAAGAAATTGCGAACAGCTTTGAGGGAGTTAAGACAAGCTTTGCCCTTCAAGCAGGTCGTGAAATCCGAATCATGGTCAGTCCAGAGAAAATCAAGGATGATAAGATTACAATCTTGGCGCATGATGTGCGTGAAAAGATTGAAAATAACTTGGAGTATCCAGGAAATATCAAGGTCACAGTCATTCGCGAAATGCGAGCAGTTGATTATGCAAAATAAAAAGGTTGAGACATTTGTCTCGACCTTTTTGTTTGTTTTAAATGAAGTAATAAACCGCTATTGTTTGCAGAAGCTGGCTTGAACAATGCTCAGCTAATCTTGATTATCTGCCTCAACAGGACTTCACCCTTGCCCTCTACAAGACCATCAATCAGATTAACAACCCGCCTTTCTTGGTCATGATTGAGAGATTGAAAGAAGGAACTTGAGATACAATAAGGATACAGAGAGGAAAGCCAGATAATAGGAGCTTGCAGTACTGTATCCTTATTTTTTAAATCGTGCAAATCAAATAAGTAGCTCTAAAAGAAGAGAATTAAGGTGTTTGTTAATTTAAAGCTTTATATTTTCTTACAAAGAAGATATAAGACTTTTGACATTTTTCAATTTATATGATAAGCTATGACGGTAAAATCAAAAAACGTCACAGCGTTTTTAGGAGGAAGTTATGGCTACTGCTTTTACTGCTGAAGAAAAAGAAGCAATTAGAAAGAAATTACATAAAGTTGCAAAGGAATGCCTTCAAAGATATGGGGTTAAGAAAACAACAGTTGACCAGATGGCAGCCTTGGCTGATATTTCCAAAGGCTCTTTTTATAATTTTTATCCTTCAAAGGAAATGTTATTTTTTGCAGTCTTAGAAGAATATCAAATAGATGTTATGAATCGCCCGACAGAACAATTAGATATGGAAGCCAAGATAGATACAAATCGTCTAGTAGAGTTACTTTATGATTTTTATCAAGATTTTCGCTATTCATTTATGTATACCATATTTAAAAATCATGAAATGGAATTACTCATAAGAAAATTGCCGAAAGAGGCGATAACAAATCATCATCTGATAGACGATAGGATGGTTAAAAAAATTGTGTCTCGAATCAACATTAGAGAAAATGTATCGGTAGAAATCGTCTCTGCTTTATTTAGAACGATTGCTATGACTATATTACACATCGAGGAAATCGGTGAAGAACAATTTGATACCACATTGAAGTTAGTTATACAAGGAATTGTTGAGCAAATTACTAAGGAGGATAGGTAATGGTGAAAGAAGCAATTAGAACCGCAAACCTTTCTAAAAGATATGGAACAAAAAATGTTGTCAACAACTTGAATCTATCAATAAAAAGTGGTGAAATAGTAGGTTTTTTAGGACTGAATGGTGCAGGGAAAACAACGACGATGAGAATGATGCTGGGATTGATAAAATCTACATCAGGAGAATGTTATATTCAAGGAAAAAAGTTAGATCTGAGTAATTTAGAACTTCGAAATGAAATAGGTTATATTATTGAGACACCTTATTCTTATCCAGACTTAACTGTGAGAGAAAATTTAGAAATAGTTAGTAAATTAAGAGGGGTTAATAAGGATAATATTGACTGGGTAATTGAAAAATTAAAACTAAAGCAATATGAACATAAACAGGAGAAGCATCTTTCTTTAGGAAATGTTGCGCGTTTAGGAATTGCAAAAGCGATTATTCATAAACCTAAAATTCTAATTCTTGATGAGCCAACAAATGGATTAGACCCTTTTGGAGTTATTGAAGTTAGAGAATTATTAAAGGAATTGGCGAATAATCTAGGTACCACTGTTCTTATTTCCAGTCATAATCTGGAGGAAATATCTAAGATTGCGACTAGAATAATCATTATACACGAGGGCAGACTTATAAGAGAAGTTGAAAGCAATGAATTAGAGCAGTACTTAGAAAAGAAGTTACTAGTAAGTGGTTCTAATAATAAGGCCATGAAAGAAGTATTATCTAACCATGGCTATCAGGTAAATATTCAATCAGACACAGAAAATAATATCCATTTCTTGGAATTAACTGATAGAAAATCTGTGGAATATCCGGAAGAAATTACTACATTGCTAGTTAATGCAGGTTATCCACCCAAATCGCTGGCTGTTGAAAAAGAAGATTTAGAGCATTATTTCTTAAGAATACTGAATGACTATCATGGAGGAATCTCGAATGAAAAAGCTTAGTTCCTGTATTTTAATTGAATGGAGAAAGTTAATAAAATCAAAACTCTCCATCGTAACTGCTTGTTCTATCTGTTTAGTTCCTTTTATTGTTGGGTTGTTTGCAACTATGATGAAATATCCAGAGAATTTCAAAAATCTTGGATTGATTTCTGCAAAAATGGAAATGATGAGGATAACAGACTGGTCGTCGTACTTAATGACCGTATCACAAGTCATTTCTGTTGGGGGATTGCTCATTTTTGGATTTACAGCATCTTGGATTTTTGGTAGAGAATATTCTGATAAAACGATGATAGACCTATTAGCACTCCCGATAAAAAGAGATACGATCGTATTATCCAAGTTTATCGTTATCGCTCTATGGAGCTATATTCTATCAGTTTTTGCACTTTTATTGGGATTATTAGCTGGCAATCTGATTGGACTTGAGGGTGGGAGCTTAATGGTGATTTTCAAAGGTATACTTACTTTTGGTTATTGCACCACTCTTACGATCGTACTCTCTACTCCAGTGGCTTTTTTTGCTTGTTTAGGCCGGGGATATTTGTCTCCATTGGCTTTTATTATTTTTACAATTATTTTTTCTCAGCTTGGTTCTGCTCTTAACTTTGGGAAATACATTCCATGGGCGATTCCTGCACTCGCAAGTGGTATTGCAGGAAAAGCACTATTGAATTTTGGGAGCATTGTCAGTTTATTTGGGGTAAGTATTCTAGGTCTTATCGCAACAATGGCTTGGTGGAGGTATGCTGATTACGATTAAAATGAAGTGATGGAAATGCTAATAACACAAAGCCAAGTCTGATTCATTTCAAATCAAAACAACCCCTCCTGTTCAGATTGAAGAACAAGAGGGGTTATTTATGACAATCGAAAGTTTTGGGGAGAGGGGACTATGTGAATATCGTTGGACTAAATGAAAAGATAGTTTCTAATATATGTGATTGGGAAAAAATGACCTTGTCCTTGAAAAGTTAAGTGTCAAACCGTTCTCAGATGGCAGTTTTAGAACAAGGTAAAATTCCGTTGTCACAGCATTAGTCAGGTGAGGGACAAAATCCGAAAAAAATACTTGGTCTGAACCTTTTCCAACAGGGGCCGGATTAAAAAGAAGCTGAGGAGAAAGAGCAGGAGGATGGGGTAGAAATACCAAGGCTTACTGATGAATTGGGACTCCTCAGCAATCCTTAAAGGGATATAAGTATGGGACAGTAGAATCTGCCCAGACAGGAAAAGCAAGACAATCACAGTCATGGTCAGAATCAGAAATAGCCCAGATTAAAGATGGTGTTAGAAAATTGCTTCATGAGGGCCTGTTCTCCACCTTGATGAAATAACGGTCTTCTCCCAGCTCGATCAGCTCGACTGGCTGAGGATAAAATCGATCCATGACCTCTTTTTGAAGAATGTCTTCTTTAGGACCTTGGGCTGTGATTTCTCCTTCTTTTAGGAGCAGGACATGATCCATAGCAGCAGTGATTTCCTCTACATGGTGGGTGACATAAAGGATGGTTGGAGCTTGGTCCATCTGTGTAATCTTACCAATCTGATCCAGCAGGCGCTCGCGGGCAAAGAGATCCAGACCACTGGTCGCTTCGTCTAGGATAAGTAGTTCTGGCTTTTCCATGAGACTGCGCGCAATCAGCAAGAGCTGCTTTTCCCCTTGAGACAGACTGATGTAGCTTCGGCCAATCAAATCTTGCCCGCCAAGGGAAGCCAGCATTTCCCTAGCTTGGTCCAGCTCCTCTTGTCCGTAAGGAGCATAGAGAATACTGCTTTTATACTTTCCTGTCAGGACGATTTCTTCAGCAGTGAGATGGCTGGGCAGGCGCTCAGCAATGAAGGAGCCAACTACTCCAATATTAGTTCGCAGCTGAGGAATGTCGCCAGCACCAAATTCCGTACCGAGAACCGTCACCTTGCCCTGAGTCTTCCAATGTTCAGCCATAAGCAAGCGCAGGAGAGTAGATTTTCCTGAGCCGTTGAGACCGAGAATGGCCCAATGCTCTCCCTTTTTCACCTGCCAGTTGAGATTTCTTAAGATGGTTCGGCCTTGTTTAGACAAGCTTACATTTTCCAGTTTGATAATTTTTTCCATTTTTACTCTCTCTTTCGTTAAAACTCCTTTATTATAACAAAATTTATGAGAAATAACTGATAGGAGGAGGCAGATGCTTTATAAAAGTAAGCTGATGTGGTCCTTTTGCTAACGATGATCTTCTTTTATCCCCTTATCATTGGCGGTGTGATGAAGGTCGATCCTATTACCATTATGGTACTCTTGCTCTTATACATTGATATATATGGCATTCTAGGGATGATTGTGGCAATCCCGACTTATTCTATCCTCAAATAAATCGCTAAGTTCTTGGTTAATCACTATGATAATCACAAGGAAATCCAGCAGCAGAAGAAGAAGGAAGAGTTTGGGAATCGATTGATTCCAGATTCTCGAGATCAGAAATAAGACGGAAGAAGGGGCTTCCGTCTTATTTCATTATGTCTTCAAGCCAGTTTTTCTCTACGATAAAAACAAGAAAAACATCAGCTAAGCTGGTGGCTGCCAAGGCTTTGAGCTTTCATTTTTTTTTCCTGGTAGAATCTACTTGTTCAGGTAAGACAAAGGAGGAAAAAGAATTGGCTAAAATCAGTCACAGTTTATCACATATCAAATGGACGTGCAAATATCCTATCATCTTTACCCCAAAGTATCGTAGAAGAACCGTTTACTACAAAATAAGACGAGATATCATTGAAATTTTTCGTCATCTATGTCAATACAAAAGTGTGGAAATTACTGAGGGACAGATGATGCCAGATCATGTTCACATGCTTGTGTAAATCCCTCCAAAACTTTCGAATTTTGATTTCACAGGATATTTGATAAATATGTAAGTACCGTTTGCCTAAACGGAAAGGCAGCTGCCAAATATGTTTGCGAGCAAGAGAAAAATGGAATTGTCCTTGAAAAGTTAAGTGTCAAATCGTACGAGGATTCGTTCTCAGATGGTAGTTTTAGAACAAGATAAAAGCCCGTTGTTACGGGCATTAGTCAAGTAACGATAGCTATTTTCCTGCTATCTGTTAGACCAGGTTCTTGGTAGGAATAGAAGCAGGATTGGATAGATTTCTAAACGTCCTGCAATCATGGCAAGAGAGAGGAGGAATTTAGAAAATGGGCTATAGATAGAGAAGGTCTCGGTTGTCCCAATCATTGGTCCGATATTATTGAAACAGCTGATGACAGCACTGGTAACAGTCATTAGATTGTTATTGTCCAGACTGATGATGAAAATCAAAGCTGCGATAATCAAAATATAAACAGCTAAATATTTAAGAACCTTGTGTTGGGTATCTTTATCCAAAACAGCACCGTTGATATGCATGGTTAGAACGCGGTTTGGCGAAAGTGTGGAAAGGATTTGGTTTTTAGCGATGCGGCCGATGATAATGGCACGGATTACTTTGAAACCGCCAGCAGTGGAGCCAGCAGAACCTCCTAGACACATGAGCAGCAGCAGAATGATTTGTGAGAAGAGAGGCCACTGTACGGTATCTCCATAGCCGAATCCTGTCGTAGTAATGATGTTGGAAACTTGGAAAAATGAAATTTCTAAACTTTTAGCAAATTCCCCGTAAACATGGAGAACATTGAAGCTAATCAAAATGGTGGCAGTGAGGACAATCCAGAGATAGCCTTTCAACTCCTCGTCATGAAAACAGGCCTTAAATCTTCGAATCAAGAGATAATAGTAGAGATTGAAGTTCACCCCAAAGGTCAGAACGCCAAAGCTGACAAGATAGGTGATTAGAGAACTGTTGTAGTGGGCGATTCCGTCGTTAAAGACAGTGAAGCCTCCTGTACCAGCCGTTCCCATTGCGATGACGATACTATCAAAGAGTGGCATGCCGGCGAGGAAATAAAGAAAAGTAAAAAGGGCAAAGAGCGCTAGATAGATAATATATAGAATCTGGGCAGTGTTTCTTAATTTCGACACAACCTTACCAAAGACTGGTCCGGGAACTTCCGCTTTCATGACTTCTAAGTGGCCATTTTTGGCATTGTCCATGATGGCTAAGGCAAAGACCAGCACCCCCATTCCTCCAATCAAGTGGGTAAAACTACGCCAAAAGAGGAGGGAGTGGGAAAGGACAGATACATCATTTAAAATCGTAGCACCAGTAGTGGTAAAGCCAGAGCTAACTTCAAAGAAAGCATCAATTAGATTAGGAATCTGGCCCGAAAAGACAAAAGGCAGAGCGCCAAAGAAGGACCAGAGAATCCAGCAAAGGGCAACGATCAGTACCCCTTCCTTGGTGTAAATGTGGGCATCTTTAGGTTTAAAGGCTGAACCTAATCCACCCAAAATCACTAAAATAATCATTGTCGCGCCGATCGAAAGGAAGACTTCAAGATCTTCATGGTAGATCAGGGCAACGATTGTTGGAACCAACAAGAGAGCTGCTTCGATGAGCAGGAGTTTAGAGAGGAGAAAGCGAATCATAGGTCTATTCATGGGGCTACCTCTCTAACAAATCGTAAATCTTATCGATGTTTTGAATCAGGGTTGTCACGATGATCTTATCTCCGACTTCCAAATAGTCGTCTCCACTTGGGAAGATGGCTACGCCTTGACGAATGATAGCAGCAATCAGCACCCCGCTCCTCAATTTGAGCTGAGAAAGTGGCTGCTCGACCATTTTATTTCCTTCATTGATCTGGAATTGGAGCGTTTCAATATGGCCATTTGCTACATGGTGCAAGGCTTCTAGGCTGGAGAATTGCGCATTATTCCGTCCGCGGATAAAGTGCATAATGGTATCAACCGCAATCCCTTTTGGCGTGACAATACTTGCGAAGTCTTGATTGTCAATAATCTCGAGGAGACTTGTCCGATTGATCTTGGTAATGTTTTTTTGAACTCCAAGATTATTGAGGAACATTGAGGTGATGATATTCTCTTCATCAACGCCTGTCAGAGTAGCTATTGCATCGTAATGTGCAGCTCTTTCCTCGAGTAGAATATCTTTGGCTGTACCGTCTCCATTGACCACGTAGAGCTCAGGGAATTCTTGGCTGAAGAACTCTGCCCGCTGGCGATTGATCTCGACGACCTTGAGCTCAATCTTGCTATTTTTGAGAATATTTAATAAATAATAGGCAATCTTACCTGCCCCGATAATCATGAGGCTCTTGATGACTCTTGGACGGATTTTATTGTGGAAGCGGACAATTTCTGAACGATTTCCAGTCAGGAAGATTTTATCAGATGGCTGCAAGGTGAAATCACCATCTGGAATGCTGAGTTTTCCCTCTCTCTCGATAGCACAGATAATAACGTGAGGGAAATGCTTCCTAAATTGCGAGAGATTCATTTGGCAAAGATGGCTTTCTGGCTTGATTTTAAACTCCATCAAGGTTACTCGTCCATTGGCAAAATGCTCCAATGATAGAGCATTAGGAAAATCAATAATATTGGCAATATAACGAGCAGCTAGGAGTTCAGGATTGACCATCAGAGAGAAGCCTAGAATATTTTTTTCTTTAAAATAAGCATTAGAGTATTCAGGATTTCTCACGCGGACAATGGTTTCTTTGGCCCCCATTTTCTTTGCGAGAACGGCTGAAACCATGTTAACTTCATCCTGCTCAGTCATGGCAATAAAGATATCGCAGTGGGTAACATCTGCCTGCTCCAAGATTTTAAAATTCGCACCATTTCCAACGATGCCCATAATATCGTAACGTTTTGTAATATGATTTAGAACAGCTTCATTTTGTTCAATTAAAACGACATCATGCTTTTCAGCAACGAGCGAGCGACAAAGGGCGGCTCCGACCTTCCCGCTTCCGACGACGATAATTTTCATATTATTCCTCCCGAATATGTATCTATCATACCTTTTTTTATATAAAATTTCATCTATAAATCTCAATAAAGTCGTTTTTTACAGAATAGTAAGCTGTTTCAAAAGAAATCCTACAAAAATCTCACTTTTTGAGGTCATTTTTGTTGACTTGTCGGAAGAAAATGATATACTAGGAAAGTACCCTCATTGATTTACATCAAACCTGTTGTGATGTAAGTTAATGATGCCTTAACCACGCTGTTTGCTGAGCTTGACTCCGGGCAGTGTGGCTATTTTTTTATTCTAATGAAAATCAGGAAAAAATCATGTCACAGCAAAATCACATCGTCCTTTTTGAACCACAAATTCCACAGAATACCGGCAATATCGCTCGTACTTGCGCAGCGACCAATTCTCCCCTCCATATCATCAAGCCCATGGGCTTTCCTATTGACGACCGTAAGATGAAGCGGGCTGGACTGGATTATTGGGATAAGCTGGATATTAGCTTCTATGAGAGTCTAGATGACTTTATGAAGCAGATGGACGGACGACTCTATCTGATTTCTAAATTCGCCGAGAAGGTCTACTCGGAGGAGAATTTCGCAGCAGAAGGGCCACATTATTTCATGTTTGGTCGTGAAGATAAAGGCTTGCCTGAGGAATTTATGCGCCAGCATCCAGAAAAGGCCTTGCGCATTCCCATGAATGACCAGCATGTCCGCAGCTTGAATGTCTCTAATACAGCCTGTATGATTGTCTATGAAGCCCTACGCCAACAGAACTTTGCTGGACTGGACTTGGTGCATGAATACGAAGCGGATAAGTTGAAATAAAAGAAAAATAGTTGAATTGAAATAATATTTATTACATCAATCAAAAAGCTTGCTCTGGTAGGCTTTTTTTGTTATGATAAGAGTGTCTTCAGGGCAGGGTGAAATTCCCGACCGGCGGTAAGTTTGACTAGCTATTTTAGCTTTCTCGTCGTTGTCTTGTCGCGATATACTTTAAGTATTATCTTCGACTGCAACGCCTAGATAAATCTAAAATATCTTAGCCAAATAAGTCCGCGAGCGAAAGCTGATGTGGTGCGATTCCACAACCGACAGTATAGTCTGGATGGGAGAAGACGAAAGAATAGCTTTGTCTGTTCTGATAGATTTATAGCTAAACTGTAACCGCTTGCTTTGATGGAGTGAGAGGGAACTTTTGGGATATAAAAAGTGAGAATAGATAGAGGAATCCTTTCTAACTTCTTCTGATTTTATAGAAAATTGGAGGAACCTGTTATGACAAACGCACGTCGACTTTCGACCATTGCAATTCTATCAGCCATCTCATTTGTGCTGATGTACTTTGACTTCCCGCTTTTACCAGCGGCATCCTTCCTCAAGATCGAATTTAGTATCTTGCCAGTCCTTGTGGGCTTGGTGGTCATGGATTTGCCTGCTGCTCTAGGAGTTCTCTTGCTTCGCTCACTCTTGAAACTGCTTCTTAACAGCCAGGGAGTGAATACTTACATTGGTTTGCCAATGAATATTGTAGCTTTGGGAGTTTTTGTCATCGTCTTTGCTTTGATTTGGAAAAAGGAACGGACAACCCTTCGTTTCCTACTAGGCTCTCTAGCTGGGACTATTGGTTTAACTGTGGCTATGTTGGTTCTCAACTATGTTTACGCTGTTCCTTTGTACGCGAAGTTTGCCAACTTTGATATTGGAAAAATTATGGGACTTTCCAACTACCTCATGACTATGGTATTACCTTTCAACTTGATTGAGGGTGTAATCTTTGCTGTTTCATTCTGGTTGTTATACGTCCTCTTGAAACCAACCTTAAAACATTATGAGAGATAAACAAACATTTTTAATGAAGGGCAGTTTTGCCCTTTTACTTTTCGTCATATTAGGCTACATGGTCAAGTTTTATCCAGAGCAGCTAGTTGCCTTTGATAGCCCGATTCAAACTTGGCTGCGAGGAGACTTCCCCACAGCTTTGACGACATTTTTCAAACTAGTGACCAGTGTGATTGACCCGCTGGGGATTATCATCTGGGTTTCTGCCCTTGTCCTATTTTTTCTTTATAAAAAATGGAAGCTGGAAGCTGCCTTGCTAGCTGGAAATCTGGTCTTACATGGGATTTTGATTAAGCTGATTAAACTCGTCTACCAAAGAAGTCGGCCCAGTATTTCGCATTTGGTCGAAGAGGGGGGCTATTCTTTCCCAAGTGGGCATGCCATGGCGACAGCCATTGTTGTTGGGACCTTGATTATCATCGTCCAGCAACGGATGCAAAATCAACAAATCAAACGTCTGGTACAGGGCTTGCTCTTGCTCTTTATCTTGACCATCATGGCATCCAGAGTCTATCTGGGTGTGCACTATCCGACGGATGTAATCGGAGGAACCTTGCTGGGCTTTGCCATTCTCAATATCGAATTTCCTTTTTATGACAAGCTGCGCTTTCAGTGGCGCTTCACGGGAAAGCAGAAATAAATAGAGATGAGAAAGGTTGGCTTTGCCGGCCTTTTTATCTTGACAAAGGAGGCCTCTTCTTTTAAGATAGGAGCAAGTAAGATCAGGAGGTGGTATCCGTTTTGAATCCAGAAGTCATCAAGTTGGTTTTAGCTATTGTGGATGAGATTCCCTCTGGGCGCGTGGCGACCTATGGTCAGATTGCTCGTTTGATTGGGCGGCCTAAAAATGCCCGCTTGGTGGGGAAGATTCTCAGTCAGTCGGAGCTTTATGGCGGCAAGCATCCTTGTCATCGGGTGGTCAATGCAGCAGGTCGTCTGACACCGGGCTGGGAAGAGCAAGCGCACTCGCTTTGGGCAGAGGGAGTGGACTTGAAGGCCAATGGCTGTGTGGATCTCAAGCAATATCAATGGGAGCCATGATTTTCTTCTTTCTTAGTGAAAGAGGAAATTTTTGTTTCTAGGCTCCTTTTTGTGGTAGAATGGAAGGTATGAAATCTTACAATGCTTTGAATGATTATTATCGAAAACTTTTTGGAGAAAAGACCTTTAAGGTGCCTATTGATGCGGGCTTTGACTGTCCCAATCGGGATGGGACGGTGGCGCATGGAGGCTGTACCTTCTGTACCGTTTCGGGTTCTGGCGATGCCATTGTGGCGCCTGATGCCCCCATTCGGGAGCAGTTCTATAAGGAAATTGACTTTATGCACCGCAAGTGGCCAGATGTTCGAAAGTATCTGGTTTATTTCCAGAACTTTACTAATACTCATGAGAAGCTTGAAGTAATCCGTGAGCGCTATGAACAGGCCATTAACGAGCCGGGTGTCGTTGGACTCAATATCGGGACTCGACCGGACTGTTTGCCTGATGAGACCATCGCCTACTTGGCTGACCTGTCCGAACGCATGCATGTGACCGTGGAGCTGGGGCTTCAGACCACCTACGAGGAGACTTCAGACCTTATCAACCGTGCTCATTCCTATGAGCTCTACGTGGAAACGGTCCAGCGAGTTCGTAAGCTGGCTCCCAAGGCGGAGATTGTCTCTCATTTGATTAACGGCCTGCCGGGTGAAACCCATGAGATGATGCTGGAGAATGTCCGCCGTTGTGTGACGGACAATGATATTCAGGGGATCAAGCTTCACCTGCTTCACTTGATGACCAATACCCGTATGCAACGGGATTACCATGAGGGACGGCTGCAGCTACTCAGTCAGGAGGAATATGTCTCCATCATCTGCGACCAGTTGGAGATTATCCCCGAACATATCGTCATCCACCGTATCACAGGCGATGCTCCGCGAGACATGTTGATTGGCCCTATGTGGAGCCTCAATAAATGGGAAGTTCTCAATGCCATTGAGGCAGAAATGCGCCGTCGTGGCAGCAAGCAAGGCTGTAAAGCAAAGGAGCAGAAATTCGTATGTTAAGACCCTTACAGATGGCTCATGCATTTTTGGCAGAAGTCGTGACCAAGGAAGATGTTGTAGTGGACGCTACTATGGGCAATGGACATGATACCCTTTTTCTGGCTAAGTTGGCCAAGCAAGTCTATGCTTTTGACATTCAGGAGCAGGCTGTGGACAAGACTCGCCAGCGCTTAGCAGAAGCTGGCATGGACAATGCTCAGCTAATCTTGGCTGGCCATGAGACTCTGGACCAATACACGGACCATTTCAAGGCAGCGATTTTTAATCTGGGCTACCTGCCTTCGGCGGACAAGTCTGTCATTACCCGACCAGATACGACGCTGGAAGCTTTGGAAAAGGTCTGCCGAGGCTTAGAAAAAGGTGGCCGTGCAGCTATCATGATTTACTACGGGCATGAAGGTGGTGAAGTTGAAAAAGATGCGGTGCTAGACTTCGTCAGTCAGCTGCCCCAGCAGGACTTTACTGTCGCCCTTTACAAGACCATCAATCAGATTAACAACCCGCCTTTTTTGGTTATGATTGAGAAATTAAAAGGAAAATAAGGATTCCAAGCTTGCTAAAAACTTTCTAAGGAATCATTTGGAGAAAAATGGACAAACAATATTTGCATGAAAAATTGGCTGGTTTACGAAACAAATACGTCGAGTCTGCCAATGAAGAAATGACTGTTGGCCTTTTGGACGAGGCCAAAATGAATAAAAAAATGCTGCGAATCAAGAAAAAATTGGTGAATTTAGAAATGGAGCGTTGCCAAAAGATGATTGAGCACCGCGACCTATCCAAAATTGATCAAAAGATTTCAGCGCAAAAAGAATTGTTTAAAGAGTGCTGCCAGCAAAGATAAAGGAGGTTCAAAGTGGAAATCCTTCTCTACACGATTGTTTTTTTGCTCTTATTGGTTGTATCGAATGTGACTAATCGCTTGCTGCCCCAGCTTCCTTTACCTCTAGTGCAAATTGTGCTGGGAATTTCGCTTGGTTTTCTCCTTCCTCAGGGGAAATTTCATTTAGATACAGAGCTATTTTTGGCCTTGGTGATCGGGCCATTGCTCTTTCGGGAGGCTGAGGAAAGCAATATTACCAGTATTCTCAAGCACTGGCGAATCATTTTGTATTTGATTTTTCCAGTTATCTTTATTTCAACGCTTGGTTTGGGCTATTTGGCTCATCTTCTTTGGGGGGCCTTGCCCTTGGCGGCCTGCATTGCCGTAGGAGCCGCTTTGGGTCCGACAGACTTGGTTGCCTTTGCTTCCCTATCAGAGCGTTTTTCCTTCCCCAAGCGGGTGGAAAATATCCTAAAAGGAGAGGGATTGCTTAATGATGCTTCTGGTCTGGTTGCTTTTCGTGTGGCTCTTTTGGCCTGGACTACAGGAAGTTTTTCCCTAGGAAAAGCTAGTATATCCTTAGTTCTTTCCATTATCGGTGGTTTTGCCATCGGGATGGCCAGCGCAGCTCTTAATCGCTGGTTGCATAAACTGCTGATGAGTGCCCAAGTATCAGATATTGCTAGTGAGCTCTTGCTGGAGCTGAGCCTACCCTTGGTTACCTTCTTTTTAGCGGAGGAAATCCATGTTTCAGGGATTATCGCAGTGGTCGTCGCAGGTATCTTTAAGGCTAGCCGCTTCAAGCGGATAACACTTCTGGAAGCCCAGGTGGATTCGGTTACAGAAACCATCTGGAATACAGTGAACTTTATGCTCAATGGTTCTGTCTTTATCATTTTAGGGATCGAACTGAAGATGATTGCAGAGCCAATCTTAAAGAGCCCAATTTACGATAATCTCTTGCTACTCGTGAGCATTGTCCTTCTGACTTTCCTACTCTTTGCCCTTCGGTTTCTTATGCTGTTCAGTTTTTACTTCATTCGAATCAGAAGATTGCACAAGAATGTTGGAAACTACCTAAAGGAAATGCTGCTGCTGACCTTTTCAGGTGTCAAAGGAACTGTCTCCATTGCGACTATTCTTTTGATTCCGAGTCAATTGGAGCAAGATCATCCTTTGTTGCTTTTCTTGGTAGCAGGTGTGACCTTTCTTAGCTTTCTGACAGGTTTGCTCACTCTTCCTCATCTGTCTGAGGAAAGAGAAGAGGAAAACGAGCACCTCATGCACATTGCTATTTTAAATGAAGTGGTGAGTGAGCTGGAAGCAGGCCTCAAGCAAACCAAGGCTAAGGCACCTCTCTATGCGGCTATTGACAATTACCATGGTCGTATCGAAAACCTAATCCTTGAACAGGAAGACAAGGCTACTCAGCGAGACTTGGCAGCTCTGAAATTATTGATTTTGAGTATCGAAAATGATGGTTTGGAGCAAGCTTTTGAGGAAGGAAAAATCAGCGATCGTAGCTATCATCTTTATCAGCGTTACCTACATAATATTGAGCAGGGCATCAATCGAAACTTAGTTTCTCGCTTTACCTATATGTTTCTCGTTACACTGCGCGTATTGCGCATGTTGCTCCATGAAATCGTCACCCTTGGTGCTAGATGGCGCTCTTGGAGGCAAGGTGGAGCTAAGCATCTAACTGCTGAGGATATGGAGGATATAGCAGAGCTTTATCTGTCCAATACCGAAGTCATTATCGAAAGTTTGGAACATCTAAAGGGTATCTATAAGCCTTCTCTAATTACTTTTTTGCAGGAATCTCGACTAAGAGAAACGGAGATCATCGGTAGTGGTGCCTTCGTCGAGCGTGTTATTGCGCGATTCAAGCCCAATAACATCTCAGAAATGATCTGGGGCTATTATTTGGAGAGAAAAATTATCTTTGAATATGAGAAAAAGAAATTGATCTCAAGTAGCTATGCTAAACGCCTGCGCCAAAATGTCAATAATTTAGAAAATTACTCACTGAAAGAAAGAGCCAATACTCTACCTTATGACATGGTTAATTACGCTAGAGAGCGCTAGAAGATAAGGCTATCCAGTGAGCTCCACTAAAAATTAATAGAATTCAAAAAGAGAACAGAATACTTTATCCGTTCTCTTTTTGGGCTCTATAATTTCTGTAGTGGGTAACACCACTGTAGGAATTATGGAGCCTATTTGTTGTAGAAAAAAAGTCCCATAAGACTTATAATGAAAAGCGACCAAACCATCATTAGAAAGACTCTTATGGAACAGTTAAATTTTATCACAAACTTACTCGGAATAAAAGACCCTAACATCACTATCTTGAATGTTCTAGATGCTGGAACTCATAAAGAAATCATCGCTAAGCTAGATTATATCGCACCTAAATGCCCTCACTGCCAAGGACAAATGGCTAAATATGACTTTCAAAAAGAATCGAAAATTCCCTATCTAGAGTGTGCGGGTTACAAGACATTGATTCGTCTAAGAAAACGTCGTTTTCGTTGTAAATTTTGCAGGAAAATGGCTGTCGCAGAAACGTCATTAGTCAAAAAGAATCACTAAAATCTCAACTCAACGATTATCAATCAGAAAATCACTCAAAAATTAATCGAGAAAGTCCCTATGACGACCATCGCGGAAAGCCTGGCTGTCTCCACTTCCACCGTCATTCGCAAACTAAAAGAATTCAAGTTCAAGACTGACCTCAACGACCTTCCAGCGCACATGAGCTAGGATGTGCAAACAGTCAGGGAAGTGACTGTTTCAATCGGCAGATAGAGATGAGCTTCATTGCGCAGGATTTCGATTCAAGAAGGATTATAGCTATCCTAGATGGGCGGACACAAGGGACGATTCGCAATCATTTCTTTCGTTATTCTAGACAAGTGAGAAGTCGAGTCAAAATCATTACCATGGACATGTTTAGCCCCTACTACGATATTGCCAGAAAACTATTTTCAAACGCTAAAATTGTCCTCGACCGCTTTCACATTGTACAGCATCTCAATCGGACTATGGACCGCCTCCGCATCCAAATCATGAATCAGTTTGATAGGAAATCACACGAATATAAAGCACTCAAACGCTACTGGAAACTCATTCAACAGGATAGTCGGAAACTAAGTCACAAACGATTTTATCGTCCAACTTTTCGGTTGCACTTGACCAATAGAGAGATTCTAGAGAAGCTACTTTCTTACTCTCCAGAACTCCGAGAACACTATGAACTCTACCAACTCTTGCTTTTTCATTTTCAAGAGAAACAGGCTGATCATTTCTTTGATCTCATTGAAGATATCATTTCTTGTGTAAATCCCATCTTTCTAACTGTTTTTAAGACCTTTTTGAAAGATAAGGACAAAATCTTGAACGCACTGGAACTTCCCTACTCAAATGTAAAACTAGAAGCTACGAATAACCTCATCAAAATCATCAAGCGCAATGCTTTGGCTTTCGGAACTTTGACAATTTTAAAACTAGAATTCTCATCGCTTTGAACATCAAAAAGGAGAGAACCAATTTGGTCCTCTCCAGGGTATGACTTTTTGGGAACCCACTACAGTTGACAAAGAGCTCACTTTTTATTTGCTGATCATTAATTGTATAATAATTACGATAAATCTTCGCTTTCTTCATGTTTTTCACTATAAATGAGATTAAATAAATCTCTTTTTAAGCTGTCTAACTGCTAAGGTATA
>NZ_CALIIB010000003.1 GCF_938020365.1 uncultured Streptococcus sp.
GACTGGCAATCTCTGGAATCACTTGCTCAAAATGCTCTGCTATTTCTTTAGACTTACCATAATCCCGTACCATCCGGTGAACCAGAAGGTCTGGATAGCGGCGAATCGGACTGGTGAAATGCGTATAAAACTCCGCTGCCAGACCATAGTGGCCGTGATTGTGCTCAGAGTAGCGAGCCTGCTGCATGGAGCGCAGAAGCATCATGGATAGGACATCCTCATAAGGCTGGTCTTTGACCGCCTCCATAATATCCTGCAGAGCCTGCTGACTCATGGAGCTAGCCGTTCCGTATATCCGAATCCCAAAGCTAGAGGCGTAGTCGATAAACTTCTGCACCTTCTCTGCCTTAGGCTCCTCGTGGATCCGATAGATGAAGGGCAGATTTAACTTAGCAAAATGCTCAGCCACCGTCTCATTCGCCACTAGCATAAAGGACTCAATCATGCGCTCAGCAATCCCCCGCTGACGCAGGACAATGTCCACCGGCCGGCCTTCCTTATTAACGATGATTTTGGCTTCGTTGGTGTCAAAGTTGAGCGCACCACGTTTAAATCGCATGCTTTCCAGAATCTCATGCAGCTGGACCATGCTGTCAATGCTAGGTACAATGGCCTTGAACTGCGCAGCCTTTTCCTGATCTCCTGCGATGATGTCGTTGACATCACTATAGGTCATGCGAAATGTCGTCTTGATCACAGTCTGTGTAATAGTATGCTTGACCACGCGCCCCTTGGCATCAATCTCCATGATAGCCGACTGGGTCAGACGGTCTACATTGGGATTGAGAGAGCAGATTCCGTTGGACAGGCGCTCTGGCAGCATAGGCACCACGCGGTCTGTCACATAGACTGAAGTCGCCCGATTGAGGGCTTCCTTGTCCAGCTCAGAGCCTTCTTTGACATAGTAGGATACATCTGCGATGTGGACGCCCAGCTCAAAATTACCATTTTTCAAGCGCTTGATATGGACCGCATCGTCCAAGTCCTTGGCATCCGCTCCATCAATGGTAAAGGTAATCTCTTCACGCAGGTCCAAACGGCCTTCCAAATCATTCTCTGAAGGTGCATCCGGAACTCGCTCGGCTTCTTCCAAGACCTTTTCTGGAAATTCGGAGACAATATCCATGGACTCCAGCACTTCCAGTACATCTATACCTGGATCGTTTACATGACCGACCACATCGACCAGACTGGCCACAAAGAAATCGTGTTTCTTGGTAGGATATTTGTCAATAGCGACCTTGAGCACCTCTGTACCATCCAGAACCATGGCTGGCTTTTTGACATAAATAGGCTGGCTGATTTTCTGATTTTTCGAGCGGATATAGCCGGCATACTTGGGCTTTTCCTCATCTAACACCAGCTGGCCAACCGCTGACGTCAGGCTGTGCTCCAAAATATCAATAATCTTAGCTTCAGCTGACGTTCCCTTGATACGATCTGCCACCTTGGTAATGACTACTTCCACCGTATCGTCATCAATGGCATGATTGACATCATTACGGCTGACAAAAAGATCATCCTCTTCTTCATTCAGGGTGACAAAGCCAAAGCCATTTTTGTGGGCATGAAAAACACCCTTGAGCGTCAGACGCTCTTGCTTTTTCTTCTCATAAAGCTCAATCCGCCCCTCATCATCAAAGCGAAGCTGATGCTTTCTTTCCATTTGGGAGATAGTCTTGACCAAGGCACTAAAGTCCTTGGAAGACTCTTTCCCCAGAGCAGCCGCCAGCTCATTCACGCTAGCCTGCTGCTTTTCTTTTAAATATTCTATAATTTCTTCTTTCATACTTTCTTTCTATACTATGAGGGGCTCTTGATATTCCCCTCTTTTTAAACTTTAAAAAAAGGCCAAGACAAAGTCAGAGCCCATTTTATTTACTAGATAATACTGCCAATATCAAGGCAATCAGCAACCAGACAAAGATCAAAAATCCTGTCAGACGCTGCATCACAGCTTCAAATCCCCGTGCTTTTGACCGCTCAAAAAGGTCGTTGGCACTCGAATCAAACACGTTACTAGATTGGTTTTTAGTTGGTTGCATGAAAATAGCAATGACAATAAAACCTGATAAAATGACTAAAATCGTTAATAATAGGCTATACATAAATAAAACTCCTTAAAATCCTTTCTATTTTACCATAAAATCTACTTAGATTCAAGATGTAAGGTTACTTTTCTTTCCTTGGGGCAGTACTTCAATACCTCAATCTTATCAGGATGAGTCTTACTATTCTTACTGGTCAGATAATTCTGACTGCCGCAACTGGAGCATTTCAAATGAATTTTAACGCGCACTAGATTTCCTTCTTTTTCAATAAATTTCCAAAACAAAAAAGGTTGATAAGGAGACTCAGTCCCACTAAGCCTGCTGTAGCATAAAAGACTGAATGATAGCCTGCTGTCGCTGCAATAGCCGAACCTGACATGGGGCCGATGACGCCACCCAGATAAAAGAAAATCTGGTTGTAGCTAAAGATTCGAGAAATCCCAAACTTAGGCGTGATTTTGCTCAATAGGGCATTGACCCCTGGCACCAAAGCTCCAGTCCCTAAACCAAACAAGAAACGGTAAAAACCGAGTTGGAGCGAAGAGCCTGCATGAGCACAGAGCAGGTAAATGATAATAGAATAAAACTGAGCTAAAACGAGCAAACGATGATTGCCCATCCGATCCCCCATCCGACCTAAAATACTTGAGCTCAGCATACTAGACAGCCCCATACTCGAAACAATCAGGCCAGATACAAAAATTAAATTGTCCGTTTGGCCTAACTCCCGAATATAAAGGGAAAGAATCGGACCAATAGACTGGGCTGCAAACTGGATAACAAAGCTAGTCAGAAAAAGAGTTAGCAATAGCTTGGGATATCTAATCTGACGAATCAGTTCTCCAAATCCAATCTCCTCTTCCTTGGTGACCGGCCTAAAATCTTCTCGGATGAAAGCAGCCGTCATCAGGGTCGCAATCAAAAAGAAAAAGCCAATCAGTAGAAAGACATTGCGGATGCCAAAGACTTCAGCAATCACTCCACCAATCAAGGGTCCCATGAGATTGCCCGCAACGACACCTGTTGCCAAAGTTCCCAGCGCATAGCCCGTCTTTTCCTTAGGAACCTGACTGGCAATCAAGGCGGTGCTGTTGGGCACATAGCCCGCAAAAACGCCGTTGAGAAAGCGCAGAACCAAGAGCCAAAAAATATTAGGCACAAAGGCAATGCCACCCATGGTAAAGACCATAGCCGTAGCAGCCCGAATCATCATAGGTTTACGGCCATAACGGTCAGCCAAACTGCCCCAGACAGGGGATAAAAAGGCTGCCGAAACAGCCGAAAGAGCAATGCCAAGACCAGCATAATACTCCACCTCATGACCACGCGCTCCTAGCTGCTCCACAAAAAGGGGCATGAAAGGAGTGACCAGAGAAATACTGGCACCTGTCAGGAAATTCCCAAACCAGGCGATTTTCAGATTATGTTTCCAATTTACTTGTATCGTGATAGAATCATCTTCTTTCTAATTTCTGCAAAGCATCGCGAAGCTGCTGTCTTGTTTCCTCAAGCGAGCCATTATTATCAATCAGCACGTCCGCCCTCTTTCGTTTTTCTTGGAGAGATAGCTGAGCTGCTATGCGTTTTTCTGCCTCTTCCTGATTCAGAGCATTTCGATTCATAAGGCGACTGAGCTGAGTTTCCTCCGTCACATCTACCAGCCAGATTTGGTCAAACCAGTTATCATATTCTAACTCAAATAGCAAGGGAAGATCCATAAAAAAGACAGCTTCCGTCTCTGCCAACAAGTCCCGTCTGCGAGCCAGTTCCTCTCGAATAATCTCGTTCTGAAGCTGGCTGGACTGCGCCAAGAGGTCTGGATTCCCAAAAATCATGGCTCCCAGCTTGGCCCGGTCCAAGCGGCCATCTTCCCGTAAGATAGCTGGACCAAAAGCGGATAAAAGAGCTTGATACAGTCGTCCTCCCGGCTCTTGCAGCTCATGCACCACTTGATCCGCATCAATGACTTGATAGCCCTGCTGCTTCAAAAAATCTGTCACAGTTGACTTACCCGAGGCAATGCCGCCAGTGATACCGATAATTCTTACCACAACAGCTACCTCGCTTTCTGGCAATGAGGACAGAGATGAGTACCGCGTCCGCCCAGCT
>NZ_CALIIB010000004.1 GCF_938020365.1 uncultured Streptococcus sp.
GGGACGACGAAATCGAATTCTAACGAATTACCGATTTCTGTCCCACTCTCATTTATTCTGCATTTGTCCGAACGTAAGCTGCAATCACATCTGATGTGTACTGGGCTGTTCCTGGACCAAATTTGTCGATATTTTCCTTAAACTCTGGGTTATAGACATAGCCTTTACCGATATGACCGAATACTTCTATAGAACAGTCAAATCCATAAGTACGGATGGCTTGCAAGAGCTGAGCTGCCTGTTCTTGATTTTCTGTTGCGTCAACTGACAAGCCTTGCTGCATATTCTCTGCCAGACTTTGAAAAACTTGGTTAAAGGCTGCGGCAGATTCTTCTTCCCGTCCATTTTGACGAGTTAGTGCTTCCGACATGACTTCTTGACCGTATTCTTCGACTGCTTTTTGGTGGTATTTTTGATTGTCTTCGTAGGTAAATCCTGCGAATTTTTCTTTCATTGTCATCTTTCTTTCTCCTTTTTCTTCTTGGATGGTTTTTCGCAAGGTAGAAATCAAGGTATCCAAGCGGTCTCTTTCCTGCTGCAAATACTCTAACTGCCTCACCAGATGCGGCAATAAGGCCTGATCGTCCTGACTCAGCAACTCTGCTATTTTCTCCAAAGAAAAGCCCAGATACTTATAGTAAAGGATGACCTGTAGCCGCTCTAAATCAGCTTGACTATACGTTCGATAGCCATTTTCTGATTTGGCAGGGACCAAAAGACCAATTTTATCATAATGGTGCAGGGTTTTGACAGAGACACCCGAAAGCTGCGCAGCTTCTTTGATATGATACATAAAAAACCTCCTTGCCCTTATAGTATAAGCCCTGACCTTAGGGCAGAGTCAAGCTTTTTATGAAATTTTTTAAATCACTTTAAATTTTCCAAAGTAGCTAGTATTTATTTGCGAGAAACCATAGCAATAAAGCCTAGCTTTTCCTGATTTTTTTGGAACATCTTAAACATCTTCATAAATTGCCCATAGTTCTCTTTTTTAAGGGCATTGAAGCAGATTTTCAGAGTGCCGCCCAGTCCTTCGTCATATATCATCCCTCGAAGGCTCATCAAGGTCATTTCGCCAACAAAGGTGTCCACACGGTCAAAAGCATGAGAACGTGCCAGCTGAATCCAAGATCCCTCGGTTAGAGGCCCCACATTAACATTAATCGCACGAGATAGCTCTTCTCGGACATTCTCATCTTTTTGCTTGAGCATGACATCATGTGTGAGGAGCACTCCGCCTGGCTTCAGCACCCGGTAGTACTCATCCATACATTTGGCTTTCCCCTTATCCGTCTGCATAGTCAGCATGGCTTCATTGATAACAATATCAAAAGAATTATCATCATAAGGCAGCTTCATGGCATTAGCTTGCTCAAATGTGACGAGCTCACCAACACCAGCCTTGTCTCCATTAAGCTTAGCCTGAGCCAGCGCAGCCTTATCCAAATCAACTGCAGTAATCTGGCAGCCATATCTTTTAGCTAGCTCGATTGTTGTGGTCCCCATATTGCAGGCAACCTCTAGAACTTTCTTATCGCTTGAAAACTGCCCCTGCTCAATCAACCAGTCGGTTGCCAGCTTACCACCGGGACGAAGCCGTTTCTTTCCTAATTTTGCTAAAAATTTATGCCCTGCTTCTGCCATTTCCAAACCTCCATGATTTTGATTGCTTCCATTATAACACAAAATATTATATTTTCAGACAATTCTTAGAATTTGACAAAAAAACAGACCGAATCGACTGATTCAATCTGTCCTGTATCTTCTTTAAAGTCCAAGAGATCCGGCCAAATAGCGCAGCAAGGCCATCAAGACTACGCCAAATACAACAGTTGCAATTAAGTTTTTATACTTAAAAGCCACATAAGTCGTCGGAAAAACGGCCAGCAAATCCAGCCATTTAAAACTCGGCAGCTGACCTGTTTTAGCATCGGTGACACTGGACAGGATGAGGGCAAAGATGATGGAAACTGGCAGATATTTGAGGAAACGCTCTACCATGGGCGGAAGCCCCTTGT
>NZ_CALIIB010000005.1 GCF_938020365.1 uncultured Streptococcus sp.
CTAGCCCTCATGGCAAAAATATCCAAAATCAGCTGCATACGGTCAATGACCTTGACGCCCAAGCTTTCTTCCAGATTGACATTTTGGCGAGGTGTCAGACGGTTATTGACAATGACGGTCGAAATCTCTTCGGCATCAACCATCTGCCGGATCTCTTCTAACTTGCCAGAACCGACAAAGGTCTTGCTATCATACTTTTCCCTCTTCTGGCTATAGGAGCCGACTACCTCAGCTCCTGCCGTCTTAGCCAGACTTTGCAGTTCCTCCATGGATAGGTCAAAATTTTCTGTGTCTGCCAGTTCCACACCGACCAAAAAGACACGCTCTGTTTTTTTCTCTGTTTCTATCATCTCATATCCTTACTAAGACTTGGTCAGCCAGCTACTTGTCCAGAAAATTCTTGATGTCTTCCATGACCTGATTTTTATAGTCTGGATTTCCCACCTGATAAAAGGTCACAGACACCCGGTTGCGAAACCAAGTCAGTTGGCGTTTAGCGAAACGGCGAGTGTTCTGCTTGAGCTTATCCACCGCTTCCTCTAGGCTTATCTGACCTTCAAAGTAGGGGAAAAGTTCCTTGTAGCCGATGCCCTTGCTAGCTTGACAGGTTGGAGCCTGCTCATACAGCCAGCGAGCTTCTTCTAAAAGTCCACCTTCCACCATCATATCTACTCGTAGATTGATTCGCTCATAAAGTTTTTCTCGTTCATCATCTAGGCAAATTAACAAAGCTTCATAGTCTGGCTGGCTGTTTTCTAGCGAACCTCCCAGATGGGCAATTTCCAGCGCTCTCATAGCTCTGCGTCGATTCAGCTGGGGAATCTCGATACCCAGCTCTGCTATCTTCCCAAACAAAGTCTCATCTGACCAAGTTTCCAGCTGCGCCCGATAGGCCAGAATCTCCTCGTGAGGGACAGATCCGCCCAGATGATATCCCTCGAGCAAACTCTGAATATAGAGCCCCGTGCCACCGCAAATGATGGGAAGCTGACCTTGAGCCTCAATCTCACGAATGGCCTGAGCCGCCTCGGTCACAAAGTCATAGGCCGAATAGCTCTCGCCGACCTCCCGCACATCCAGCAAATGATGGGGAATGCCCTCCTGCTCCTCAGGACGAATCTTAGCCGTGCCAATATCCAAGCCACGATAGACCTGCTGACTGTCACCGCTAATGATTTGGCCATTGAAGCGCTTGGCTACCTCGATACTCAGAGCCGTTTTCCCAACTGCCGTCGGCCCCACTATCACAATTATTTTGGTTTTCATCTTTTTTCCTTGAAAAAATTTTGATTTTTCGTTACTATTAATTATAACATAAATAATAAAAGTTCAGAAAAGGAGAAATCACATGGCTAAAGGATTTGGAAAAGGCGTTCTTACAGGTGTAGCAGGTACTGTCGCTGCTCTTGCTGGTGCAGTCTATGCCTTTAAGAAAAAAGTCATCGAACCTGAGGAACAAAAAGCAGCTTTCATCGAAGAAAACCGTAAGAAAGCCGCTCGCAAACGTGTAGCACACTAAGCCTGCACATTTTACAAAAGAGAGTGAGACAGAAATCGGTCATTCGTTAGAATTCGATTTCGTCGTCCCACCCTCCGCACGGTTTAGTAGGGCTGTAAAAGCTGATGAAATCAGCGTAGTAGAGCCCACTCAACCACTGCGTCTTGCTCGACATCTCAAAGACAATTGAGAGGCTAGGACTTTTGTCCCAGCCTCTTTTCTTTTGTAGAAAACAGCAAGCTGAATAACTGCTACAGATAAAACAATTAATCTTTTACATTTCTCTCTTTCTTAGATGGCTGAATGCCATGAGAGCTAAAGATATAATTGCTTAAGAGCAAAAATACTAACAAGCCAAGCACAAAAAACAAATCATAAGTGGGATCAGAAGACAGGGAAACGAAAGGAATCGAAAGACACAAAATTGTGACATAAAAGATTTTCAACTGCTTGATATAGAGACAAAAGAGTTCAATACTCCGACTGCCACTGATCTGCGACTTAGACTTACTTTTCGCGTACCAGATGATAAATGCTTCCGCATAACAGAATAGACTTAACAAAAAGACCATTCTCCCAAAGCGAATCCGCAGTAGAATCCCCACTGCTAACAATAAGATGAAACCTAAGCTCGTAGCAACTACTGCTCGCCTAGTATTAGTCATAAAATCAACTCCCTTAAAAGATAATTGCAAAGAATGCCTTTAGCAGTTTTTCTTTTTATTCTCAAGTAATCAAAAAATCAATTCTTATTTCTATGATGAGAACTAAAAAATATAAGCAAAACAATTAAAAACGAGACAATTAGACCTACCGTAGTTTGGTTTAAAAACGGATAATTAAAAAATAAATAATTACAGAGTGTTAATAATAGACCTCCTGCCGTTAACACAAAAGATATAAGCAGAGAAATTTTATAAAACAATTTTTTTCCATATTAGTGACCTCTTTTTTCCTTGTATATTCCATCAGAAAAGCGGAACTGCTTTTCTAAAATAGACAACAGTTAGTTTAAAGTCCTCTTTTTCGAATGATCCGATAAGTCATCAGACAGCAGAGGAGCATGAGAGAGAGCCGGATAATGATTACGCTGACACTATTTGCAGTAAAATCATTGAAGAAAAATCCTTTGCTATTGGAAAGTTTCAATAAGATTCCTTCCGTTCCATCCGTTGAAATTGAAAAAATAGTTAGTATCTTATTTATCAAACCATCTCTGAAAATATTCATCAAAAAGTCTGGAGCTAAGAACATTCCTACAGAACTTGCAAATGTTGCCAGCGGCGACTTTGTCAAACTAGATATGAGAACCATCACCCCAAGAATAAAGAGTAAACCAACAAACTGGAATAGAATAAGGCGAATCAACAATTCTAAGAGATTCATATGGACAGGAAATTGCAAAATATTATAAATAGTCGAAATCCATTCCAAGTTCATCTGGACACTGGTATCCCAACCACTCCAACCGAAATAAGTCCCAAACACCAGCAAAACAAGACTATTAACAAGGACAAATGTTAAAGTAGCAATTCCAAAAACAGATACGATTTTTGCAATCGTTAACTGGTTGCGACCATATTTAGTTGTCAAAAGTAATGAATCCATCTTTCTTGCTCGATCACCTGAGAAAACAGAGCAGCAAATATAGATTACAAATACCACCATTAAACTAAAAGCAGCATTTAAGGTATTAAACAACTTATGCCAAGGTGCAAAATTTCCCAGCTTTAACGTTTTTAAAGGAAAATGAGACTGCAGTTCTTCTTGCGACTTGAGACTGATCTGATCATAATGTAAGACATCATCAGATTTATAGGTATCTGTTAAAATTTCTTGAGAATTGGGGACGAGACGATCAATGGCATACCAGGAAAACATATCATACAAATCATTCTGTTTGAAATAGGGCATATTGGCTGCATAGTCATTAACGATTTTATCCATTAACTCATCAGATAAATAACCAGTATGCTCTTCAGCAATCTTTTGTTTGATCACAACTGCTTGTTTTCCATGTATTCGATCAGCTGAAGATCCGCTAATCTGTCCATCATTAAAAAAATTTGCATAAAACAATCCAGCTAAAACCAGCATAATAGCCAGGACTGCACCTAAAACTGACTTCTTTATTAATAATTTTTTCAATTCAAAAGGAACTAATGCTATCATCCATTTGCCTCCTCTCTAAAGTAATAAATATACAAATCTTCCAGGCTCGGAATTACCCCTTGCGCTCCTTCGACAGGACTGTCATCGCTAATAACCCGCAAGACGATACCGCCTGGTTCTATCCGCTCATTCACAATTACATAATCCTTTGCAAAACGCTGCCACTCACGCTCGGAAACACGAAATTCCCAAACTTGCCCCTCAATAAGTGAAAGAAGTTCCTTAGCACTACCTCTTTCCACAAAATTTCCATCTTTTAGGATTAGGATTTCCTTGGCTATCGCTTCTACGTCCGATACGATGTGGGTAGATAAAAGGATGATTTTATCAGCCGATAGCTCACTGATAATATTTCTGAATTTCACCCTTTCCTTGGGATCCAGGCCCACGGTCGGCTCATCTAAAATCAATATTTTGGGATTATTGAGAAGTGCCTGCGCAATGCCCAGTCTTTGCTTCATACCACCTGAATAGGAAGCAATCTTCTTTTTCCGAACATCGTATAATCCAGTAAGTTGCAAAAACTTATCGCTCTCTACCCTTGCTTGTTTCCTCGTCATTCCCTTAAGAGCGGCCATATATAAAAGGAAATCGAGCCCCGTAAAGTTATGATAATAAGAAAAATCTTGAGGCAAGAATCCAAGATACTGGATATACTCTTCTGTATGTGATGCCCCATCAAACTTTATCCTTCCTTGGCTCGGCTTTATGAGATCACAAATGATATTCATCAAGGTCGTCTTACCTGTACCATTTGCCCCAAGCAAACCATAAACTCCCTCAGTAAATTCGCAGGAGATATCTTTGAGCACAGACTTAGAGCCATAGCTCTTACTAATGCCTATCATTTCTAACTTCATAGATGCCCTCCATTCCAAAAAGTGCCATTAGAAATAGCAAATCACCTTTTTCCCAAAATTATAAACGATTATTATACTGTTATTATAACATAAATTTTTGATTAAAAGTTTTTTTAATAGACTTCAACCATTTGTAAAGTCAATATTAACCTGCTTAGATTATAGCGCACTTTCTTCAAATAACAAGCCGAAAATCATAAACAGTCTGTATTTCATCCTAAATGGTCATTTGAAGAAAAAACACAGCACTTGCTGGAAGCAAATGCTGGTTTTACTGAAAAAATAAAATCAAAACTGTAAAATTATAAAGAGCATAATAAAGAATTGACTAGCAGGATATTCCGTATCGTCTTCTTGAAAAAATGCTATAAGAAATATTCTTAGAAAACATCACGAAAAAGTAAGACAGAGAGAGTATAGCGATATACCGCTCAATTTTAGCAAATTTAATTTGTTTTATGTTTTCTACTAGCTACCTTGGCATATTTTATTCCCCAAATAAGTAGAATAAGTAAGATAAATAATAAAATAGTGGATATCAGAGCAATTAATTTTTGAAAGTCATCACTAATCGTTATCAGTCTGTAAGAACTAAATATAAACAGAGCCAAAGTCAAAATAGTAAAGAAAATTTGGTTTGATAAGATGTCGGAACTACTTTCTTTTTTTATTTGGTTCATAAAATAAAGATTTAATACAAGATTGCTCACAAGTATAAAATAAAAACAAATCTGGACTAGAAGCGATGCTTTAAAAACCTGGTTTGACACAGTTGGATTTCAGGTACTTTCAGTTTAGCTTTATATCAACCATCATCAAAATCCAACTATTTTCTTATTTTAAAAAATATGAATAAGTTTGATTGAATGAGGGAATTTCTTTAAATTTTTTCTTAGCACCTATAAGTTAATAATACTATTCTTTAAATTATAGTTTATAATTATCTGATGTTTCAATGACCACAAAACAAAGTACAGCGAATCACTTCCTTTAGTCAAACATATAACTGAACAACATTGTTTATCTTCCTGCACTTTCATATTTTTTCAATCCTTTTCTAAAAATTGTACGACTGATAATAATCAAAAAAACTGTAAAAACTATTTGATAGAAAAATAGGTTCAATGTATCTTTCCCTAAAAATATTAATACTGCAGGATTGGCAATTAATAAATTGGGAACAAATAACATAGTGATCAATCTGTTAATACCTGTAAATATATTATATGGATACTTAGAAATTCCAATATAATTCAAAAATACATCTACTTTTGAAAATTTAGTTGGGAACCAAAATGAACTAATCGTTATTAGAAACCAAATTGAATAATATATAATACAACCACACATTAAAGAAAGGATATAAAATAATATTTTTAATGAATTTAAATGTACATTTAAATTTCCATAACTTATAAAAATGATCGCAAGACCAAAAAAAGTATTCACGAATTGAACTAAATTAAATGATCTAAAAATATAGAACAACTGAGTATCAAACGGCCTCAATAAAATTTGATCCAAGTTACCACTCAAAATATCTGATTCTAAAATTCCCATACTTCTAATTAACAATCCCATCATAACTCCATCTACAATAGTGTAGGAACCTACCAAAAATAAAATTTGATAATAGTCCCAACCATTAAAAGAGTCTATGTTTAAGAAAATCAATCTAAAAAATACAATAGGTAAACCAATCCACAGTATCGACGAAAATAGACCACAAAAGAAGTCAAAATGAAAATTCATATCAGATTTAAAACCAAAATGAAGTAGCCTAAAAATTACTTTTATTCTAAACATTTTATCCTCCCACATTTGAGAAGTGCTCCACTCCTTTTCTCAATATGAATCTTGATATAATATAAAAAATGATGCACCAAATCAATTGAATACAAATAATTCTCAAATAGTCTATTAATTTATATGTATCATTACTAAACATCTGAAGCGGTTCATATACTAAGTATTTAAAAGGTAATACATCTAAAAACAGACGAAAATTATTTGAAAAAAAACTTAAAGGCAATAATATTCCTGATAAAAACTGAATTACTATTTCTTTAACAGTAAGGACAAAAAATATATTTTCTAACCAAAAAGAAAGCATACCTACACAACATGATATTAAAAACCATAGAACCATAGATAGAATAATTGCAATACTTCCTAAAATAAGAATTTCAATGGTTAATAACTCATTCTTGTAATAAACACTGGAGAATAAAATGACAGGAATGATGATAAATAATAAATGAGCAAGCCTATCTCCAAGCATTTTACAAAAATAATACTTATAAAAAGTAACAGGTTTTATTAATATGCTAAAAAAATTTCCTGAATGAACATCGTCATTGATTTCCCAATCAACTGGATAAAAAACAAAATATGAAAAAATTATAGTCCCCAAATAGTATTGAACCATTGAGGTAAAATCATATCCTGCTATATTTATCTGGTTACTCTGATATATATACGTCCATAAAAATACTGATATCATAATTTGTATACTTGCCTGTAACATTAACAATAGTACACTTGATTTATAGTTCAAAATAGATCGAAATGATATCAGAATAATAGACATTTCTTTTTTCAATTGTGCTCCTTTTTTGTAAAATAGTTTTGTAAAATAATTTCTTCTAAAGAAAGATTTGATATTTCAAAATCTTCTATATCTACAAGCTTATTGATTGATTCTAATGTCTCAAAAACAAAATCTCTAGGTATTTTTAGTATACATTCCGATTTTGTTTGAGAAATGACTACTACTCCTTTAACAGAGCATAACTCTGGTACCAAATCTAATGTCATTTTTATCTTTAAATATTTAAAATCAGAAAATTTAGATAAAATAACATCCATTGACTCCTGCAAAATAATTTTTCCTTTGTCAATGACGATTAATTCGTCACAAACAGACGAAATATCATCCATATCATGACTCGTTAAAATAATAGTAGTATGACATTCTTCATTCATTTTCTTTAAAAATGTTCTGATATCTTTTTTAGACTGTATATCTAACCCTATAGTAGGCTCGTCTAAAAATAATATTTCCGGACTTGTTAAAGATGCCGCGATAAACTCCATTTTCATTTTTTGTCCAAGAGAGAGGGTCCGGACCTGCTGGTAAAGCTGATCTTTTACATTCAACAAATTGCTTAATTCCTGAATTCGTTCTTGTAAAATCGCCGGTTCTACCTCATATAAAGTACCAATCAATTGAAAATAATCCATAGCCGAAACATCTTGAAATAACTGTAATTTATTTCCTACTACTATTGAAATTTTTTTTCTAAAATTTATACTTCTTTTAAATGGAATTTCTCCATTCACTTCTAATTTTCCGGAACTAGGATAAAGAGTCCCAGTCAACATTTTAATCGTTGTGGATTTACCAGCTCCATTACTCCCAATAAAGCCAACTATACTCCCTCTCTTAATCGTAAAACTAATATCTTGAACAGCTCGAATCGTTATTTGATTACGTTTCAAAAATCTCTTGATAAATGGGAGTCTTGAATCAAAATTATAAAAATTTTTAGATAAATTCTGAGCATTAATAACTATTTCACTCATATATCTCTCCTTTCGATAAAATATATTTACTTGTACTTTTTCCATACTTTACCAAAATGCTAAAGATTGAGCTAAAATCTTCGGGATGGGTAAAATAATATTTGTCTTTAAAAAGTTTCTCAAAACCTTCAAGGCGATTATTGAAATCATTAAATTTTGTATTGTCTAGCTGGTTGAATGTCTCTTTAATATCCATAAACTTTCTCCGTGATTCTTTATTTCACTTTATAAATAGAAGAGTGTCTATATATTTATAGATCCTCAAGAACTTGCATTTTATCAAGTATAAGTAGAATAGTATGTAAGGGTTTACATATTCATATTATATGATTATTTAAGGAATCCGTCAATTTTCCACATTATTATATGACAAAATGTATTTTTTAAAAATGCAAAAATCTATGAGCAAGATGTTTGACTTCCTTTTTTAAAGTATATATACTTATATTAACCTTAGAAAAGAAAAAATGTTTGAACAGATATTCAATAATAATTACTTTTTTTAAAATTAAAATTCGAACTTTAAATTTTTATCTTTTTTATATTATTGAGTAACCTAAATTGCCCAATTTGTAAAATTTAGCTAGACAAAAAAAGACATCCAAGAGAAATTTCTTAAATGTCTGTAAACGTTGATATAAGCGTGTTGATTAACGTTTTGATAATTGTGATGCTTTACGAGCTTTCTTAAGACCTGGTTGCTTAAAATCATAATGAATAGAGCCAGACTAGGAAGCTGGGCAGTTAAAAATCGCATTAGATATGTATTGCTATATAATTTCTTCATTTCTTGTCACTCCTCACAATTAAATAACAAAAAACCAGACAACAGTTTGAATTTAAATTATATTTGTCTCTAAACAAGGCATTTCTCTTAGTGCCTTCGTATTCTTAAACCCTATATTAATTATAGCACTTTTAAACAGGTGTGGCATAAAAAATCTTAAATTGTCTTTTTTTACTCATAAACAGTTCTTGTTACTCTCATTGAGTTAAATCAAGTGGCAAATCTAATCATTCGCAATCTAATAAATTCATTTTATCTCCAACTCTTGTCTAAAAGAGTGATCATGACTAGTGGTTCTCAGAGAAACATTGGGATAGTGGCTGATAATATTTTGAACATTGGAGAGACCAAGCCCTCTATTTTCTCCTTTAGTGCTAAAGCCCTTTTTAAAAATAGTATCGGAATGGATAGAAAACTCTTTTATTGTATTCTCAACAATAAAAATCTGCCTACCTTCCTGCTCCAAAAAGGCAAAAGAAACCACTGGAGGACTAGTCTCCACTGCTGCTTCCATAGCATTATCAGCCAATATGGAAACAATCGTGATAAAATCAAGCAACTCCATTCCTTGAGGTTTGATTTCCTGCGGAACTTCCAAGCCAATTTCTATTCCCTTGCTCTGAGCTTCTAGAAATTTTGCTGACAAGACGCTCTTGAGAGCATCATTGTGGATATTGGACAGACGACCCAAATCATATTTAGATTGGTTGAGCGCTTGACCTGAGTCTTTAAGGACTTGGTTATAAATCTGCTCGATGGCTGGTAAATCATGCGTATCAATTCCCAACTTCAGACTCCTTAAAATATTGATGTAATCATGCCGGAAACTTCGCAACTCATTATAAAGTTCTTCGATATGCTGACTGTAATCGGACATATTTCTCAACTGCAACTCTCTTTGTTCACTTAACTGCTGTTGAATTCGCTCTCGCAAATTACGGTCTAGGATATTTATCGAACTGAGAAAGAGAATAATATAAACAACTACGATTATTTCACGATAATATAAGTTAAGTGAGTGCTGATACATTTCGATATAAGTAAAATATTGAACAAATATATAATAAAAAATCATGGAAATATTTAGAAAAGTAATTAATTTTATATCTTTTTTTCTTAACTTATACTCTCTTAATCGTTTAAAATCATAATACAATAGTCTAGGTAAGAATAATGATAATAAACTAGCTAGAATTGCTGAAATATATATAGTATATTTGTTAGGATCTATCTGAACTTGAACATGGGATTGTATTATATTTCTTAAAAAGAAAGAGAATAGACGATGTAGAACATTCCAAAAGATAACTGGAAAAAGACCATAGAATATAGAAAGAACCTTTGGTATATTTTTGTTTATCAATAAGGAAAAAATTAAAAAATAGATAGGAAGCGTTAAGAAATTAACATATGAAAAAAATTTATTCTCAATCACTAAGTCTATGATCGCAAGCAAAATCCCTATAAAATTCAATCCAAGAGTTGCTAATAGATACTTTTTCCAATTCATTTTTTTGCCACTGATATTTGAAAAAAGAATAAATAAAGCTAAAACCTGAAATATTAATGCTACAATTTTCAATCCTATAACCACAATTCCTCTCCTACTTCTATCATATGAATTCCCTACTGCCTTAAAGCTGCCCGTAATCCTTTCATCTTGAGACGTGATACATAGCAACTAGCGCCATTAGGAAAATAGGCTATGTTTTCTATCTTATCCAGCTGAGAGATGTTCGCTGGATTGACCACATAAGAGCGATGGCACCGATAGAGACGCTTGTCCTGCTTTGTAATCTCAGAAAGCTGTCCGTAAAATTCGATCCGCTCTTTCTTGGTATAGAGAACTAGTCTATGAGGCACTTCTGATGTCTCAAAATAATAGATTTCATTAAAAGGCACCTGAAAATCCGACTTAGAATTTTCAAAGAGAAAAGTTTCCTCAGCTTGAAAACTGTCCTTTCTCTCATAAAGATAGGCTAGGTCCTGCTCCATCTGCTTGATAAAATCTTCCTCAGGCAAACCTTTGTCAATAAAGTCAAAAGCTGATACCTGATAGCGAAAAGTCAAGGGCATAAATTCTGAGTGAGTCGTCACAAATACAATCAGAGCATAGGGGTCCAACTTGCGAATCTTTCCTGCCACCTCGAGTCCCTTCTGCGTCTCTTGCTTAATCTCAATATCCAAAAAGAAAATCTGATGGCTCCCCCGTTCCCTCACTGCATCAATCAGCAGGTCCGGCTTGCCGTAGATTTCTAAAAACTGGCATTCCCAGCCGTTCTTTTCCAAAATTCCCTGAATGGTTGACTCCATATAGGCTTGTTGCTTAAGATCGTCTTCTAATACAAAAATTTTCATCTTATTTTCTTCCTTCCCGAGACCAGCGCTTGATGAGACTGGATAAATGACGCCTTGAGCAGACAATAGCTCCTAAGTCAGACTGCTCAAAGAACAAGCTTTTACGCCCCCTGTCAAATCCTTGGACCTTGGCTAAATTGACCAGTGTTTGACGATTACAGTGAACCAGCGCATCAGGATAGAGCTTAGCCAGCTCAGTCAGAGAAGCCCTAAGGCTGTAGTTGCCTTGTTCTGTCACGATGAGAACGATGTGCGGCTTTTGAGAATGGGACTGGATATAGTAAATTGTCGAAAGATCCAGCTTTCGAAGAGTGCTGCCGTCTTTGATTACGATAGTAGCCATTTGTCTACCTCCTTTGCTCTAGCATAGCACAGGTTGCATCGCAAATAACCCCCAAATCCTAAATGGTAGCTGAGAAGTCTTAAATGGTCTCAAAAGCACTAAGTAAAAACTTACTTGTTAGGTAAGTTTTTACGATCTATTATTTCAGTCTGATATATTGGTGCCAAACATTTGTACAAACTCTTATTTTTTCTTTTTCTGCGGGAAAAGAGGCATACCCAAAGCTGCAATCTTTTCAGCTGGAACCTTCATGCCTTCTTTGATCCATTTGGAAAGCACCGAAACAACCGCAGAACTCCAGAATGAATTCATATAGGAATTAGCGGTCTTCTTCCCACCTTTGCTACGCTTTTCAAGGAAATCAAAGACCGCCTGCGTCAGCAACTTTTCAAAATTATAATCAATAGCCAAACTAATGACACGCGCTTCCTTCTTAGCTTCCTTAAAAAGAAAAAGCCAAATCTGGTACATTTCTGTCTTGAAATTAAACTGCTCCAGCTTATCGACAATTCCCTGAACCGTATTTTTGAAAATCCCCTCTAGAATTTCTTCTTTGGAGCTATAATTACGATAAAAGGCTGCGCGCGAAACCCCAGCTCGCTCGACTAATTCAGAGATGGTAATCTTTTTCAAATCTTTTTTCTCTAGCAGTTGCATCAGAGAAATTTCCAAGGATTCCTTTGTAATTCGATTAGATTCTTGATTATAAGTTTTTAAATTTGCAAGGGATTTTTCTGATATTTTCTTTTCCGCCATAACAATTTCTTTCTTCCTGTATCAGCTGAGAATTAAGGCTTTATATCAAAGCATCTTCATGTTATAATTGTAAGAAAAGACATGTTTTTTGTCAATGTAGGGAACTGATAGAGCAGGAGAAACTAAATGACTTGGAAAATTGTTGCCGATTCTGGCTGTGACTACCGTGAGATTACTGATTTGGCTGACCAGACAAAGTTTGAGAGTGTGCCGCTGACCATTCAGATTGATCATGAAATTTTTGTGGATAATGCGCAACTTGATATTGATGGCATGATGGAAAAAATGTACGCTACTTCAAGTGCTTCAAAATCAGCCTGCCCAAGCCCTGAAGACTACCTTAGAAGCTTTGAAGGGGCTGAAAATATTTTTGTCGTGACAATTACGGGCTCTCTTTCTGGTAGCCACAATAGCGCCCAGCTAGCTAAAAAACTTTTCTTAGAAGAAAACCCAACAGCAAATATCCATGTTATTGACAGTCTTTCGGCTGGTGGCGAAGTTGATTTGATTGTCAGAAAATTGAATGACCTCATCAAAGAAGGACTTTCTTTCGAGCAAGTAGTGGAAGCCATCTCCCACTACCAAGCAAATACGAAGCTTCTCTTTGTACTGGCTAAGGTAGATAATCTGGTCAAAAATGGGCGTCTCAGTAAGCTAATCGGTGCGGTTGTCGGTCTCCTCAATATTCGTATGGTGGGCGAAGCCAGCGATACTGGTACTCTGGAGCTTCTCCAAAAAGCTAGAGGAGCTAAAAAAGCTCTGACCGCTGCTGTCGATGAAGTTCTGAAAGCTGGTTATAAAGGCGGCCGCATTATCATTGCTCACCGCAATAACGAGAAATTTTGCCAGCAATTTACAGAAGTCATCAAGGAAAAATTCCCAGCTGCCGACATTTCATTCCTACCAACTTCTGGACTTTGCAGCTTTTACGCAGAAGAAGGCGGCCTCTTAATGGGCTACGAAATTTAATCCTCTCCTTTTGAGCTGAATATCCGTATTCAGCTCTTTACTTTTTCGATTTAATTCGTTAAAATAGAAGAAAGAAAAGGAGTGAATATCATGGCCAGAGGACGCGGTGTCGCTAGCCCCCAGGATAAGGAGGCAATGCGGCTCATTTCTAAAAAAATCAAAACTTTATTGAAGCAAAAGCAAATCAAACAAATTGAACTTTCCCGAGGAACAGGAATCCCAGCCAGCACTCTTACTGGCTATATCAAAGGAAATTCCCTGCCTGTCCTAGAAAATATGCAAAAAATTGCAGACTTCTTTGATATGGATGTTCAAGAGCTAGATCCTCGCTATTTATCTGTTCATAGCCCTACACCATTTTCGCTAGAGTTCACGGATATTTTCCAATCTCTAGACCAGAGCCGAAAGCAAGCTGTGACAGACTTTGCTAAAAAAGAGCTGGAAAATCAAACGACTGAGGAAAGATTAAAAGATGATTATTTTCCTTACAAGGTCTATGAAAGCTTCCAGACTTTCTTAAACAAGCCCGAACAAGCTGACATCGTCTGGTTAGACAAAGAGCTTGACTATGATATTGCCCTCTGGATTCGGACAGATTCGCTGGAACCCAAGTATCCGCAAGGTTCTGTGGCACTCATCAAGAATACACACTTTGAATTTGCAGGTGCTATCTATGCCATTGATTACGACGGTCAAACCATTTTGAAAAGAGTTTTCAACGATCCAACTGGCATCCGCCTCATCTCTCTCAATAAAAAATACAGCGATAAATTTATCCCGCATCAAGAAGAACCCAAGGTCATCGGCCGTGTCATGGCTGCCTTTATGCCCTTAGATTTATCAGAACAAGCACAAAAGCCACTTTAATACATAAAGCGGCTTTTCTATTTTTTCTTACTTCCTTTGCTTGCAATCATGATGATCACTGCTATCAGAAAGAAAGTAAGATAAGTAGCAATTGGAAACCAGACATAGCGATGATCCAAAGTAGGCAATGGTAATAAAATAGTTCTATGACGGCGGCTCTTCACTCCAAAGTAATGAAACAAAAGAGCCATAGGATTTATATAAAGGAGAGGTTTGACTAAGTCTTTCAAAGAAGTGACCCTCCTTGCACTATTTTCACGTAGGATAGAACTATAGGCATAGTACAGTAAAACAAGAATATTTATAAACAAAGGAAAAACATAATTACCCTTTAAATATGTAGGGAGGAAGGGGATTTGAAAAACTAGGATGCCCGTAATCATTGCAAAAAGAATAAGGACGGAGAAATCCAATAACCAAGCTAGAAAACCATGGCGCTTGAGCCATATATTCACTTTATCCAGCCACATCCACTCATTCCTATTTTTATTCACATCCATATACCTCCCTCTACTAGCTTGTTTGAACGGGCTTTTGAGCTAGATTCATTGACAAGACCTGCATCAATCAATATAGCGAACACGATTGACCTTGGTTTTCATGATATAGGTATTGACTAAATCATGGTATTCATCATATTCCCCAAATAAAAAGCCTTTTCGTAAAATAACTTCATTCCCCTCTATCCCGTAATCCATATTGATCGGGACAGAATTTTCTGATTTGGCTATAGAGAAATGAAAGAAAATTGCAAACCATATAAACAATGCAAGAGGTACACTCAGGATCCCCCAGATGAGATGGAACCAGCGAAACTCTCTCTTTTTCAAGAAGAGAAACCATAAGTGACAAAATACGACCACTGATAGAAGAAAAAGCCAATTGTTCCACAGCAGGGGCGTAAAGGCCAAGCCAAACGGACTCAAGCTAGAATGCAGCAAGACAAAGATAAACAACAAGATATAGAGCACTAGCCAAATAACTTTAGAAAACTTCCAGCGCTTCGCTTTTTCTTCCCTTGTATCTTCCAAATGTAGCTCACCCATTTCCAACCAACTCCACAATCTTCTGGAAAGTCTTGCCATTTCGAATGGTCAGTTGCTTGTAAAAACTAGATTTGAGCAGTTTTTTATGGTAGTTGGACTTGAGATAGTCCGCTTGGTCAGCATTGCTATAAAAGAAAGCCGTCTGCCCAAAATGCAGCTGCTCCTTGTCATTCGCCCAACTGCCTGCCAGCTCTTGAACACTCTCCCTGTCTACCTCTGGCAGATAAAAGAGAACATCGCGCCGAAAGGCAGTTTCATCCTGCCACCAAGTAGGAAGATTGGCTATTTCTTTTTGAAGCATGGCAGAGCTGACAAGGACAAAAGGCAAAGGAAAATTGTAAGACTGACTGAAATAAGCCGACAAGATCTCCCGAATCCTCTCCTCCTGCTCCTCGCTATCAAAGAAAAGATTTCCGCTGTTGATGTAGGAAACTGGATTTTCAAAATCCAACCCAGCCAAATCTTTCTTCAAATCAGCCATAACGACCTTGTTTTTCCCGCCGACATTGATGCCGCGGAGTAAAAGTGCATAACGCATATGTGCTCCTTACAAATATATCTATTGTTTTCAAGCTAACTGTTCGAGTTTCTGATATAAATCATCCTTTTTTCTCTCACGGCTTTTCCCAGGTCAATGATCTTTTCCTCGCCGTCAAAAACAAAACCCATTTTTCCATAGAAAGCGATGGCACGTTTGTTATCTTCTAACACCCATAGTAAAATCTCTGGATAACTATCCAAGGCGGCAAATGCAGCCTGCATGAGCTGATGTCCTACACCCTTGCCATAATAATCTTTTAAGACATACAAAGCGATAATTTCACCCGCTATCGTAGCTGGATCTCGAAAATCACCGTAGCTAACAAAACCGACCACTTTAGCATCATCCAAGGCGATCAAGGTATTTTCAGGATACTTTTGACTATAAAATCGGCACTTATCCAAGGTCATTTGCTCTTGAAATTCCGCAGGCAAAATCTCATCATAAGCTTCTCGCCATGTCTGCCAATGAACTCTGGATTTCCCTTCTATCTCCTCAGCTGTTTCCATTGTTTTGATAGTGATGACCATTTGTTTTTCTCCTTGATATCCCTCAATCCATCGCCTTTATTTCCAGAATCATATCGCGAATCTGCGCGGCTAGTTCGAAGTCGAGGAGTCCGGCAGCTTCTTGCATCTGTCCTTCTAGTTTCTTAATCATCTCCTTGCGCTCTTGCTTATTGAGGCTTTCGATTTCGACTGTTTCTTCCTTGTCTGGCAGGGCAGCCTTGGTCACACTGATTAGATCGCGGATTTCTTTCTTGATAGTCTGAGGTACAATGCCGTGTTTTTCATTATAAGCCATCTGGATTGCCCGACGGCGGGCAGTTTCATCGATAGCTCGCTGCATGGACTGGGTCATAGTGTCGGCATACATAATCACATGCCCCTCACTGTTTCGGGCTGCCCGTCCAATAGTCTGGATAAGGCCACGTTCGTTGCGGAGGAAACCTTCCTTGTCTGCATCAAGAATTGCTACCAGACTAACCTCAGGTACGTCAATTCCCTCGCGTAATAGATTAATCCCGACCAAAACGTCAAAGACACCCAAGCGCAAATCTCGGATAATCTCGGTCCGTTCCAAGGTCTTGATATCTGAGTGCATGTATTTGACCTTGACACCCATTTCCTTGAAGTAGTCCGTCAAGTCTTCCGCCATCTTCTTGGTCAGGGTTGTGATAAAGGTCCGCTCATTCTTTTCAACACGGGCATTGATTTCACCCAAAAGATCATCAATCTGCCCCATGGTTGGACGGACTTCCACTTCTGGATCCAGAAGCCCTGTCGGCCGGATAATCTGCTCAATAACCGTATCCGTCTGCTCTTTCTCATAGTCGCCCGGCGTAGCCGATACATAGACAATCTGGTGAACATGGCTTTCAAACTCCTCCCGACGCAACGGGCGGTTGTCCAAGGCAGATGGCAGGCGGAAGCCATAATTAACCAGCATCTCCTTACGAGAGCGGTCACCATTATACATGCCTCGAATCTGTCCCATGGTCATGTGACTCTCATCAATCATAATCAAGAAATCATCAGGGAAAAAGTCCAGAAGGGTATAAGGCGGCTCTCCTTCGCTCCGACCATCCATATGGCGGGAATAGTTCTCAACGCCATTTGTATAGCCCATCTCGCGCAGCATTTCGATATCATACTCCGTACGTTGCTTCAAGCGCTGAGCTTCCAGCAGTTTGCCTTCCTTCTCAAAGGTAGCAAGCTGCTCCTCCAGCTCAGCCTGAATTTTGGCAATGGCTACTTCCATGTGGTCTTCATTGGTCACGAAGTGAGTGGCTGGGAAGACGGCCAAATGGTCCACCTCGCCCAAGACTCGACCTGTCAAGGCTTCAACCTCACGAATCCGGTCAATCTCATCTCCGAAAAACTCCACCCGAAAGGCATGCTCATCACGAGAAGCTGGGAAAATCTCCACCACATCACCACGAACGCGGAATTTCCCACGCTGAAAATCAATATCATTGCGCTCAAACTGGATATCTACCAGATCATTGAGCAACTTATCGCGGGAAATCTCTAGTCCAGGACGCAGGCTAACCACACTATCGGAGTATTCCTTAGGCGATCCCAGACCATAGATACACGAGACCGAAGCCACGACAATTACGTCATTGCGCTCCAAGAGAGCCGATGTCGCTGAGTGACGAAGCTTATCAATCTCGTCATTGACCGAGCTATCTTTTTCGATATAAGTATCGCTGGAAGGCACATAAGCCTCTGGTTGGTAGTAATCATAGTAGGAAACGAAGTATTCTACTGCGTTATTGGGGAAGAACTCCTTGAACTCACCATAAAGCTGGCCAGCCAGTGTTTTATTATGGGCAATAACCAGAGTTGGCTTGTTGACCTGAGCGATAACCTGACTCATGGTATAGGTCTTACCAGTACCAGTCGCTCCCATGAGAATCTGGGCTTTCTCGCCCCCCTCTATATTATCCACCAGCTGCTCGATAGCCTGGGGCTGATCTCCTGAAGGCTCATACTTGGAAACCAATTCAAATTTATTATCTGTAATTCTGTTAATCATCTTTTATTCCTCAAATTGTGCTTCTATCATTTTACCATATTTGC
>NZ_CALIIB010000006.1 GCF_938020365.1 uncultured Streptococcus sp.
AAATAAAGCCAATCTTGCGGGTAAAGCTAGGATCGTTGGCTGGCAGAGTTCCAATCGCAAAGCCATTTGGCAGGTAGTAGACATTTTCCAAGCCAACTCGCTTCATCTCAGGAATGAGGACATTGTTAGCAAAGTCTACCTGACTCTGGGTGCTAGGTGTAGTAGTAGATGTCTCGTCTGAGCGTGTGTTAACTTTGACATAGGTCAGGAAACGATCTAAAAGATTAGGGTATTTCATAAAAGCTCCTTGTTTTCATAGATTAAGTCTATTTTAGCACAATCTTGAACAAAAGACATCCGTAAGTAACCATTTCTCTAGTTGAAAGGTCTTGGAAGATGAGCACAATGGAAATAGGTGAAAATCAGGCTTGTAAGATTGAAGAATAGGATTTTGTGCAAAACTATGAATATAAAATGATTGAGAAAAGCAGTGGTAAATATGCTAGAGGTTCATGTTAAAGGAAATTTTGTGATATAATAAAAAGTAGAAAATCAATATAGTAAATAAGAGGTAGTGCCATGATTTATGAATTTTGTGCAGAGAATATCACCTTGCTAGACAAGGCTTTAGAGGCTGGAGCGAAGCGGGTTGAACTGTGTGATAACCTAACAGTTGGTGGAACAACGCCTAGCTACGGTGTCATCGAGGCTGCAGTACGAATGATTAAGCCTTATGATGCGACTGTGATGACCATGATTCGTCCTCGTGGTGGGAATTTTGTCTATTCAGATTTGGAAATCGAGATAATGCTTTCGGACATTCAGAAGGCACGTGAGGCAGGGAGCCATGGCCTCGTTTTTGGTGTTTTAACGGAAAATAACGAGATCGATTATCCTAAGATGGAGCGGCTGCTTGAGGCAGCTCAGGGGCTGGATGTGGTCTTCCATATGGCTTTTGACGCTATTCCTGCTGAATATCAGTTCGGAGAGCTAGACTGGCTGGTTGAACACGGTGTTAAGCGGATTTTGACTCATGGTGGGCCAGCGTCAGAGTCCATTCTAGAGCATTTGGCTTGGCTGGATGAGTTGATTGAGCATGCGGCAGGACGGATAGAGATTTTACCTGGTGGTGGAATTAATCTAGAAAATCGTGACGAGATTGTTGACGCTCTAGGTGTTGATCAATTGCATGGCACCAAAGTAGTATTTTAGCAGGAAAGCTCATGCTGGATTTGTTTGAAAAATACAGGCTGAAGGAAGAGAGTTTACTGGATTATGGTTTTGTCAGGTCTGGTGCAGAATATGGCTATTCGACCAAGATTATGGCTGGCGACTTCCAGATGAATGTGCTGATTTCTGATGGAAAGCTGGATTTTCAGGTGTTTGACTTGGATACAGGTGATGAATATCGACAAGTCAAGATGGAAAGTATGGCTGGAGAATTTGTCGGACAAGTCAGGGCGGCCTGTCAGGAGGTTTTGCTGGATATTCGGCAGCATTGCTTTGAGGAAGTAGGCTTTCTTTATGAGCAAAGTCAGCGACTGAGTAGCTATGTGGCGACTACTTATCAGGGGCAGTTGGAGTATCTCTGGGAGAATTCTTCTCGTAAAAGCGCTAATAGAGCCGCTGTTTTTCGCCATCAGGATAGCAAGAAATGGTACGGAGCTTTTTTGACGACCGATTGGTCTAAGTTTGAAAAGGAGCGCAGTGGTGCGATCGAGGTTCTCAATGTCAAGAGTGACCGAGTTACGGAACTTATTCAGCAAAAGGGAATTTATCCCGCCTTTCATATGAATAAAAAATACTGGCTCAGTCTGCCCTTGGATGGAACTTTGCCCGACCAGCAACTTTTTGATTTGTTGGATACCAGCTTTGTTCTGACTAAGAAAAGATAAGCATAGTTTGCCTGAGTTTCATTTTTAGATGAAATAGCGTATAATAGAGATAGTGAGAAACGGACAGTCGGATTAAGGGCTGTCCGTCCTTTGTTTGGAATGAGGAAACGGAATGAATCTTATCAGAAAACTGGACTGGTTTTTTAAACTGGAGAAGCGGCGCTATATGATCGGCATCTTGGCCTTGTCTCTGGTCAGTGTGTTTAATCTGATTCCGCCACGAGTCATTGGGCAGGTCATAGACAGGATTGCTAGGCAGAGTCTGACCACTGAAGAACTTATTTATAATCTTCTTCTTTTGATTTTGTCCGCTTTTATTATGTATGGTTTGCGGTATGTCTGGCGGCTCTATATCTTTGGTACGGCCAATAATCTGGGACGCATCTTACGCTTTCGGCTTTTTGAGCATTTTACGCGGATGTCGCCAAGTTTTTATCAAAAATACCGAACGGGTGACCTCATGGCCCATGCGACCAATGATATCAATGCGGTGGTTAGCGTGGCTGGCGGTGGTGTTATGTCAGCGGTAGATGCTTCTATTACAGCCTTGGTGACCCTCATCACCATGTTCTTGGTCTTGGACTGGCGGCTGACCTTGATTGCGATTCTCCCTCTGCCCTTTCTGTCTTGGGGGACCAGCTTGATTGGTCGGAAGAATCACGAGAGCTTTAAAGCGGCTCAGGAGGCTTTTTCCGACCTCAACAACAAAGTTCAGGAAAGCGTAGCGGGGATAAAAGTGACCAAGTCTTTTGGTTATCAGAATGCAGAGACGGAGGCCTTTGCAGCTATCAACCAAGAAGTCTACCAAAAGAACATCTTGGCTGCCAAGTACAATTCCCTGTTTGACCCGATAGTGCTGATTTTTGTCGGCTTGTCCTATGTTCTGACTTTGATTTTTGGAGGAATATTTATCTCTAAAGGTCAATTTACAGTCGGTGAGCTGGTTACCTTTATGACTTATCTGGATATGCTCGTGTGGCCACTGCAGGCGATGGGTTACCTAGTGAATATCAGCCAGCGGGGAGCTGTTTCCTATGAACGGATTGAGAACTTGCTGGCTGAGGAGTCGGATGTCGAGGAAGCCCAGCAGCCACTTGCCAGTATTCAAAATGGCCGACTGGACTATGAGATAGATTACTTTGCTTATGAGAATGAAGCCACTTTGAAGGATATTCACTTTACATTAGAAAAAGGGCAGACCTTGGGGATTGTCGGACCGACTGGATCTGGGAAGACCACCTTGCTGCGCCTCTTGCTTCGGGAGCAGGATATTCAGGAAGGAGCAATTTATCTGAATGGCCACGATATCCGAGAGTATGCTCTTAAGGATCTGCGCGGTCTGATTGGTTATGTGCCTCAGGATCAGATACTCTTTGCCCTGTCCATTCGGGACAATATCCGCTTTGCTAATCCAGAACTGTCAGAAGAGCAGGTCATCCGAGCAGCCCAGCTGTGTGGTGTTTATGAAGATATTAAGGCTATGCCGGATGGTTTGGATACGCTACTTGGCGAGCGGGGCGTCTCGCTTTCTGGTGGTCAAAAGCAGCGTTTGGCTATGAGCAGAGCCCTCATTACCAATCCAGAAATTTTGATTTTGGATGATTCCTTGTCAGCAGTGGATGCCAAGACCGAGCATGTGATTTTAGAAAATCTGAAGCAGGAACGAGCTGACAAGACGACCATTATCACTGCCCATCGTCTGTCAGCCATTGTCCATGCGGATTTGATTCTAGTTTTGGAGAATGGCCGTATTAAGGAGCAAGGTAGCCACCAAGAGCTGCTGGCAGCACAGGGCTGGTATGCCCAAACCTATCAAAATCAACAACTATATGAACGTTTTAAGGAGGAGTCTGCAAAATGAAGAAACCATCAACTTTTAGACGCCTCCTAGGCTATATGTGGCGCTACAAATGGATTAGTCTGCAGGCTCTAGCCTTTATTTTCGCAACGACTCTGGTGACAACGGCCTTACCGCTTTTGGCTCGGTCTTATATTGACCAGTTTGTCAGCCGAGAGGCAGCCACAAATGGGCTGTATCTGCTGGGGATTTACTACGGTCTCTTTCTTTTGCGGGTGCTCCTTACTTTTCTGGGGCAGTATGCTTTTGCACGAGTGGCTTATAGCATTGTCCGTGATCTTCGGCAGGAAACTTTTGCGAATATGCAGCAATTAGGGATGGCGTATTTTGATCAGACTGCAGCAGGGGCTATCGTTTCTCGCTTGACCAACGATACCCAGTCAGTGGCTGATATGTTTAGCAGTATTTTTTCGAACTTCCTCAGCTCTATACTTATCTTGGTAGTGACAATTGCAACTATGCTGGCTCTGAATTGGCGGCTGACTCTGCTGATTGTCCTCTTTTTGCCTGTCATGCTTGGTTCGATTGTCCTGTATCAGCGGCTGTCCAATCGCTTGCTTAAGCAAGTTCGAGCGAAACTAAGCGACCTCAATGTCAAACTTTCTGAGAGCATTGAAGGGATGAGGATCATTCAAGCTTTTAGTCAGGAAAAGCGGCAAATCGAAGAATTTGAAACAATCAATGGAGAGCATTTGGACTTTAGCAATCGCTATCTGAATGTGAACAGCCTCTTTCTGCGTCCAGCCATGTCCTTGTTGAAAATCTTGGCTTATGCTCTTATTCTGACTTATTTTGGCTTGACTTGGCAGGTAGCTGGAGTGACTGTTGGTGTCATGTATGCTTTTATCCAGTATGTCAATCAGCTTTTCAATCCCTTGATTGATGTCATGCAAAATTACTCTGTTCTTCAGACGTCTATGGTGGCTGCGGAGCGCGTTTTTGAACTCATGGATCGTCGAGACTTTGAGCCTGAGCAAGCAGAAGAGGGACCTGAGATTCAGGCAGGAAATATTGACTTTCAGCACGTAACCTTCTCCTATGACGGAAAGCGGGAGATTCTAAAGGATATTTCCTTTAGTGTCAAGCAAGGCGAGACAATTGCCTTTGTCGGAGCAACGGGTTCGGGAAAATCTTCTATTATCAACCTTTTCCTGCGCTTTTATGAATTTGAGAAAGGTAGGATTCTTATCGATGGCAGAGACATCAGAGACTATAGTCAAGCAGAGTTACGCCGCAATATCGGTCTTGTATTGCAGGATCCCTTTCTCTACCACGGTACCATTGCCTCCAATATCCGCATGTATCAGGAGAGTCTGTCACAAGCAGAGGTCGAAGAAGCAGCTCGCTTTGTCGATGCCCATGACTTTATCAGCCAATTAGCTCAGGGATATGATAGTCCGGTTACTGAGCGAGGCTCCACCTTCTCTAGTGGCCAACGACAGCTTTTGGCTTTTGCTAGAACCATTGCAACCAAGCCTAAAATCTTGATTTTAGACGAGGCCACTGCCAATATCGATTCGGAAACCGAAGAGCTGATCCAGTATTCCCTCCGGAAAATGCGGCAGGGTCGAACCACTATTGCCATCGCCCATCGCCTGTCCACGATTCAGGATGCCAATTGCATCTACGTTTTAGATAAAGGGCGCATCATTGAGTCTGGTAGCCATGAAGAGCTTCTGGCACAAAATGGGACCTACAAGAAAATGTATCAGCTGCAGGCTGGGATGATGGATGCCTGATAAACAAGGAGAAATTCAAACAAAAGTTGTAGGACAATAAGCCTACAACTTTTTTAGATAGTCTTTCAATTTTTCCAGATTTTCCTTTAAATCATCAAACCGTAGCTTAGCATAGTGGTAGGGGCAGGTCTCAATGTAGCTACTTTCAAAAAAGTCCAGCGGAAGCCTGCTATGTTTGAGGGAGCTGACTGAGGAGAGGGACTGGAGGTCGAAAATCACGCCATCTGTTGTCAACTGGTGGGGCAGAGGGAAATGAAGGTCGTCCAAGAGGAATTGCGCCTTATTCTTTTCAACTTCCAGTTGGTTCAATAATGCCATACGATTCTTTTCAAACATTAGATTGTCAATATAGAGGGAGAGAGCTTTTTGCATGATGAGGTTACTGTCGTAGTCAACCGCTTTTTTATAGGACAGAAAGGTCTCTCGAATCTGAGGTGGCAGAGCCAAAGCAGTGATGCGCAGGGCGGGAAAAAGGCTGGTGGAAAAAGACTTGATATAGAGAACATGCTGGCTGTCATCTAGATAGTAAAAAGGCAGTTCTCGCTTGCTATCAAAGTCGGCCAGATAGTCGTCTTCAACGATATAGACATCATAACGTTCAGCGAGGACAAGGATTTCTTCCTTTTCCTGACGGCTGTAGGAATGTCCTAGTGGATAGTGGAAACGGGGAATCGTATAGAAAAACTTGATTTGTCCTGTTTGAAAAATCCGCTCTAATTCTTTCAGGTCAATCCCAGTCGGTTTACGCTCAATAGTCTCATAAGGCAGTTTCTGATTTAGCAGTAAGTCGTTGATCCGATGATAGGTAGGCTGCTCAACCAGAATGGTCTCTTTGTTATTGGGGAAGTCAATCTGAGAGAGAATGTAGAGTGCTTGTTGGGTACCGGAAGTCAGAATCAGATTATCTGCAGAAGTGTAGACTGCGGAGTCCAAGAGTAAGCGCTGGACTGACTGTCGCAGATCCTCCAGCCCTTCTTGCTGGGAGTAGTAGTTAAAAAGATAGTTTTCTCGACCAATCAGTGTTTCATTGACACATAGGCGAAAGTCCTCGTAGGCTTGATGGCGGTCGTCTGTCACAGCCAGCTCGATATCTTCCTTTTTATTTTGGTCATTTTCCAAGACATAGTAGCCGCTCTTAGGCACAGCATAGATGTACTTTTGATAACGAAGCTCAATCAGAGCCTTCTGGGCAGTGTCCTTGCTGCAACGGTAGCGGTCTGCCAGCTTGCGGACGGAGGGAATCTTTTGCCCCGTACTAAGCCTACCCTTTTCAATGTCCCTAATAATTTTATCCATGATGACTTGGTATTTTGTTTTTGTTGCCATTCTGTCCCCCTACAGATTTCTTTCTCTTATTTTACCTTATTTCTAGGAAGTTGACAAAGTTTCTTGTTCATTCAAAATATAAAAACCAGCCTTGAATTTCCTTCAAAACTGGTTCAATCTAGAATATTTGCCTCATGCTTATTCTTGCAGAAAGCCCAGTGTAGCTAAGGCTTCCTCGATATAGTCTAGGTCCTGCTGAGAATCTGCCTCGATTAGATGGTAGTGAACTCCATTTGTTAGCTCGGATAAGGCACGAAAATCGCTCTCTGAGACTTGCTCTAAAAATTGCTGCACATCGCGACGGCAGGTCAATTTCAAATAGGTCTGGATTTCCCCATAGACAGGATGCTCAATCATGATATTTTGCACCCGTCCGCCATTATCAACGATAGCCAAAAGTTCGGCTTCGATATCGTCCGCCTTGTGTTTGAGTTTAAAAAGGCGGTGAAAATGAGCAGGCTGATTGCTTTCTTTATAGAGATAGCCCCTATTGGTACTGATAATCGGAGCACCATCGGCCCGCAGCAGGGCAATATCCTGAACGATAATCTGGCGAGTGACATGAAATTGTTCCGCCAAAAATTGTCCGTTTAAAGGTTGCCGAGCTTCTTTTAAAAGCTCTAATACATCATTTCTTCGTTTTTTTGTCATATCTTCATTGTAAATCAAAACATTAGAAGATTCAAGGTTTAGCGAATCTTTTTCAGAGCCTGATAGACAAATTTTGCAATGACAAAGTCGACCATGCTGTGTACAATTGTACCAAATCCAACTAAACCGAAGAGGATATAGAAGGCATTCGCCGGATAGGCTGTTGTCGTATAAAAGAGAATACAGACCACTACCTCACCAAAGGCATGAATCAGGGCCAGCACAAAATTAAAGATCCAAGTCTTTTTCTGACTGTCCAGTGTTTCAGGATGCTTTTGCAGATAAAGAGCTCCGATAGTACCGAAGAGTAGGTGAGACAGGGCTCTCAGGGTGATGATGAAAGGAAGACCGGACATGAAAAATCCGATGGTAGAGCCGAGGACGACAATTACTGTCATGAGTGGTGAGATGAACATGGCCAGAAAGATAGCAACGTGGCTGGCTAAAGTGAAGGAAGCAGGCGGAATGACAATCTTAATCGGCATAACCAGCGGAATAACGATGGCTAGGGCAGTCAAAAAAGCGGTCAGTGTCATAAACTGATTTTTGGATGTTGGTTTCATAATAAACTCCTTTTATCTACTGTATATACACTAGAATAGTACATTGTTTTGTCACAAAAGTCAAGAAAGTTTTTTGAAAACAAGTGATTTTCTTTGCCCATTTGTCAAATAAGATAAAATATCGTATAATAAGACGGTAAAATATGGCTGTCACTCAGTTCTTATTCTTTTCTGAATGCCTGCCCACTTATAAGGAGAAATGAATTAATGAATAATTTGCCAAATTGCCCAAAATGTAACTCAGAATACGTTTATGAAGATGGTGTTCTCTTGGTTTGTCCAGAATGTGCCTATGAATGGGATCCTGCAGAAGTTGCAGCAGGAGAAGCTGGTCCAGTGGCTATTGATGCGAATGGAAACCAGTTGGCCGATGGGGATACAGTTACCTTAATCAAGGACTTGAAAGTCAAAGGGGCTCCTAAGGATCTCAAACAAGGAACGCGCGTGAAAAATATCAGCATCGTCGAAGGCGACCACAATATTGACTGTAAGATTGACGGATTTGGCGCTATGAAGCTCAAGTCAGAATTTGTCAAGAAAATCTGAGAAGCGCTATGAATAAAAAAGTAATTCTTTCTTATCGCCTTCTTCTTTTAGTTTTGGCTTTTGTAGGGGTCTATCTAGAAATTGCTAAACTTGGCGTGGGAATGCTGATGTACTACACGGTCTTGTCTAATCTTCTGGTTCTGTTATTTACCGCCTATCTCATTTTTAGAATGTGGACGGATAATAACTGGGAGAGTTCCAAGCTGTTGCGCGTGAAGGGCGGCGTGACCATGTGTATCATGATTACCTGCGTGGTCTATCACTTGCTCCTAGCTCCAATTGCGACCGATTTTTATCGCTTGGAAAATTTCCTTTGCCATTATATTGTGCCTCTCATGTTTTTCTTTGATACTCTTGTATTTGATAAAACTCGGCAGTATCGTTGGTTTGATCCCATTTCTTGGACAAGTGTTCCGCTGATTTACATGATTTTTGCCCTTATTAACGGTTTTTTCTTGAAAATTGATATTCCCAATGCCAAGGATAAACCCTTTCCCTACTTTTTCCTTAATGTCTATAAGCACGGTTGGCCTTATGTTATCAAGATGTGCTTGATTATCTTTGTGGCCTATCTGGTCTTTGGTTATATTTTTTACGGAATCAAATCTATCTCATTTTCAAAGAAGAAAGCTTAGATTCTTATAATAGGAATAGAAAACAGATGTTCTCTGTTTTTTATTTTGTTGAAATGGATTAGCAATTTATCGTGAAAAAAGTTCATTTTTTTCTTGAAACGGAATTGAAATTGTGGTATAGTTATAAACAATTAAATAGTCCTTTAATTCTATCCAGAGAGATAGGCAAGGAGCAAAGTAAAAATGATGGGTGGAGTGTGACAAGTGCGTCTTGTTTCAGCCTGTCTCTATTTTCTGAGGTCTCCTTGCAAAAGGAGGCTTTTTTAATGTTTTTAGGAGGTTTAGATGAAGACAAAGGAAGTTGTCGATGAGATCACTATGAATCGTGCCATCACGCGGATCACTTATGAAATCATCGAACGCAACAAGGATTTCAGCCAAATCGTTTTGGCAGGCATTAAGACCAGAGGGGTCTTCATTGCCAAACGCATCCAGCAACGACTGGCTCAGCTTGAGAAAATTGAGATTCCAGTTTGCGAAGTGGATACAAAGCCCTTCCGAGACGATATCAAGGTCAAGGAAGACACGACAGTGATTCCAGTTGACATTACTGATCGCGAAGTGATTATCGTTGACGATGTGCTCTATACAGGCCGGACTATCCGCGCAGCCATTGATAATCTTGTCAGCAATGGGCGGCCATCACGCGTCAGCCTCGCTGTTCTAGTGGACCGCGGGCACCGTGAGTTGCCGATTCGGGCAGACTATGTTGGTAAAAATATTCCAACGAGCCACCTTGAAGAGATTATTGTTGAAATGACTGAAAAAGATGGTCAGGACCGAGTTCTGATCGTAGAGGAGGAGACAAGATGAGTCAAGAAGTTAAATACGATGTCCATGATATGCCAAAACCTGGCTTACTCTTAGGACTTTCATTCCAGCATTTATTCGCCATGTTTGGGGCGACAGTGTTGGTTCCGATTCTGGTGGGAATTGACCCAGCGGTAGCCCTGTTTTCAAGTGGTTTGGGAACGCTGGCTCACTTGACAGTGACCAAGTACAAAATCCCCGCTTATATGGGTTCCAGTTTTGCTTATATCGCTGCGATGCAAATCCTAATGAAGACAGATGGGATTGCTGCGGTTGCGCAAGGTGCTATCACGGGAGGTTTGGTCTACTTCATCGTAGCCCTCATCGTGAAATTCGCAGGGAACGCTTGGATTGATAAGATTTTGCCGCCAGTAGTGGTGGGGCCGATCATCATGGTGATTGGTCTAAGTCTAGCGGGTACAGCTGTTGGCGATGTGATGTATAGGACTGTTGGAGACCAAAAGGTCTACGACATCACCTACTTTGCTATCGGGATGGTAACCCTCCTCTGTGTCATTCTCTTTAACATATACGGTAAGAAAATCGTTGGTATTATTCCAGTTCTGCTGGGCTTGATTGTTGGCTATATCTTTGCTCTGATTGTTGGAGCGGTGACAGGTCAGGAGATTATCTCTTTTGCTAACGTGACAAAAGCTTCTTGGTTCCACGTTCCGCCAATGAATCTTCCGTTTATAGATTATGATTTTAAATTGTATCCAAGTGCAATCTTAACAATGGCACCGATCGCCTTTGTAACGATGACAGAGCACTTTGGGCATGTAATGGTTCTGAATAGCTTGACAGGCAAAGATTTCTTTAAAGAGCCTGGTTTGGATAAGACTTTAGCTGGAGATGGTCTGGCTCAGGTTATCGCGGGTATCTTTGGTGCTCCGCCAGTGACCAGCTACGGTGAAAATATCGGGGTTATGGCGCTCAATAAAATCTACAGTGTTTATGTAATTGCTGGAGCTGCTGTACTGGCGATTATCATGAGCTTTGTCGGGAAAGTATCTGCCCTGCTCCAATCAATTCCAAGTCCAGTTTTGGGAGGTATTTCCATCGCCCTCTTCGGGGTAATTGCTTCTAGCGGTTTGAAAATTCTGATTGAAGCCCAAACCAATTTTGACAACAAAAAGAACCTGCTGATTGCCAGTGTCGTTCTGGTATCTGGTATCGGTGGTCTGACCCTGCAACTATCAGGTCTGCAAGTTTCAGGAGTTGCCTTGTCAACTGTTCTCGGAATTACCCTCTACCTCATCCTGCCAGAACCTAAAAATTAGGCTGACGAGATTGCTACATTTGTCCAAAGTTTTTAATAAAAAAGGAGTATAACATCATGTCATCAAATCAAATCGCACTTAAAAATCTTGTATCTATGGAACACCTTACGAACGAAGAAGTAATGGCTTTGATCAAGCGCGGGATTGAATTTAAAAACGGCGCAAAGGTTCATTATGATGAGCAGCATATCGTTGCAAATCTCTTCTTTGAATCTTCAACACGTACTCACAAGGCTTTTGAAGTAGCAGAATTAAAACTTGGATGCGACCTGCTTGACTTTGATGTCAAGACAAGCTCAGTCAACAAGGGAGAAACCTTGTATGACACGATTTTGACTATGTCAGCTCTCGGTGTAGATGTCTGTGTCATCCGTCACCCTGAGGTTGATTACTATAAAGAATTGATCGAAAGTCCAACAATTACAACTTCTATCGTAAATGGTGGTGATGGTTCTGGTCAGCACCCAAGCCAAAGTTTACTTGACTTGATGACAATTTACCAAGAGTTCGGTCATTTCGATGGTTTGAAAGTAGCTATCGCTGGTGACCTTGATCACTCTCGTGTAGCCAAATCTAATATGCAAATCTTAAAACGTCTTGGTGCGGAGCTCTTCTTTGCTGGTCCAGATGAGTGGAGAAGTGCGGAATTTGCTGACTATGGTAAATTCGTAACGATTGACGAAGTGATTGACCAAGTGGATGTCATGATGTTCCTCCGCGTACAGCACGAACGTCATGACTACAACTCCATTTTCTCTAAGGAAAATTATCATAAACTCCATGGTTTGACGCAAGAGCGCTACGATCGTATGAAGGATACTGCAATCCTGATGCACCCAGCGCCTGTCAATCGCGATGTAGAAATTGCAGACCATTTGGTTGAAGCTCCAAAATCTCGAATTGTAGAACAAATGACAAATGGCGTCTTTGTCAGAATGGCTATCATTGAAGCTGTTCTCAAGGGACGCAACTAATCTCAGAATGTAGCTTGTGAGTAGGCTTGGACTCAAGAAGAGTTTGCCTACTCCTTTTTTAAACTTAACCTTAAAAACTTATAAAAAAACAAATGTTAAAATCAAAAGAACTACTCGAAATCATGTTTTCTGAGTAGTTCTTTTGATTTATGCATTGCTGGATTTTGCAAAGATTCTTGGGATGACTTTTTTGAGTTGTGGGATGAAGGCAAGACTAACCCCAATAACGATGAGGCGGTCTGCATAGTCGGTCAGCGCTTGGACGATGATAGTGCTGGTGACCAAATCTAGGCCGAATCCATGTAAGCCCTGAACGATAATACTAGAGCCGCTTGGAGTGATCCCTTTGAAGACTATCACAGTGATCAGAGAGGCCAAAGCAGTAGCTGGCAGAGAGACTAGAATCGTTTTCCAGAGAAGGTTTAGTCTTGGTTTTGAATCAGAAGTAAAAAAGACTGAGACGAGCAGAGCCAAAAGAATGGCTACTGGAGAGAAATAAATAGCAGAAATGTCTGTTGTAAAAGCGCTAATAAGAGCACTAGCAATCGCAGTTCCTACTCCGAAAATAGGTCCTAAAATGAGGCTGGCTAATATCGTTCCAAAAGTATCCAAATAAACAGGAAGTTTTAGAAAAAGTGCGATGTTAGCACCGATATAGTTTAGAGCGATGCAGATAGCTGTAAATGTAATGGTAAATGGTGTTGTTTTTTTCATAATTTTATCCTAAATTTAAAGTTTCTAGATCTTGGCAGATGATTTCCTTTGAAGTGTTGAGTATCACGGAGAGAAAATCCTGAAAGAAGAGGTAGGTGTTTACTTGAGTCAGCACCTTAGCATTGGATTGCTTACCATAAAAATGATAGGCATCAACCAGCGTTTGTCCCATGGCAATGCCTTCCGTTGCGAGATCGACGAAGGAGTCAAATCCTTGACAAAGGTCCTTATACAGAAAATGGGCAACGGCCAATGGATCGTTGATGACACAGCCGATAATATGTTCATACTCCCAATGAAAATCCCAGTAAAAACGAGTGATTTTTCCGATAAAGTCAGCGACTTCAGGATTGATAAAACGCATATATTCCAAAAGATTGGGTGTCAAGACAATCTTTCGAGTAACATCTAGACCGACCATTTCAATCTTTTTTCCAAGTTTTTCGTAGGTTTCTCGGGCTGCATGCGGATCGCACCAGTAGTTGTACTCCGCTACGGGTGAACAGTTGCCGTGCGATTTGTAGCTGCCGCCCATGCTGACAAATCGATTTAGATGCTGCCCAAGGTTAGGATTTTTCCTAAGAGCCAAAGCAATATTGGTCAAAGGCCCCAGTGCAACGATGGAAGTATCACTATTTTTCTGGAAATAGTCAGCCAGAAAGTCATAAGCTGCTTGTGGTTGGGCTTGGGTGGAACTGCTTCTTGTTATTCCGCTTTCTCCCAATCCATCCATGCCGTGGGTATCCTGAGCAGAGACGAAGTCACGAACCAAGGGCTTGTCGGCTCCTACATAGACTGGGATATCAAGCCGATTCAGCCTTTCCAGGATTTTAAATGCATTTTCAAGACCAAGTTCTACTGGGACATTTCCAGCGACTATGGTCAAAGCAACGACCTCTAAGTCAGGGTGTTGCAGGGCATAGAGCAGGGCTAGGCTGTCGTCTATGCCGGGGTCGCAGTCAATAATAACTTTTCTTTTCATAGGTCCTCCTTTTGAGAAATAAAATAAGGCTGAAACTTCCGTCTCAACCTCTCAGTTAGTTCTGCCAAAGTGGCAGGATACCAGAAAAAACTATGCGCAATTACATTACTTTAGAATATAAGGGTACTTAGTTTTTTATACTGGGAAGTTTGCGAACCAGTCCAAAACAAGTGTTTTGAATTATGCATTTACTATCATAAAGAAAAAATCTCTAAAAGTCAATGGGAAGGAGGATAAGAATAGTCAGTCTTTTGACTTTATGATATAATAAGATGAAAGAAATGAGGAGAATATAATGGCAAAAATAGTACAAACAGATAAAGCACCAGCAGCAATCGGCCCATATGTTCAAGGAAAAATCGTTGGTAACCTTTTATTTGCAAGTGGTCAGATTCCTTTATCACCAGAGACAGGAGAAATTGTAGGTGCAACGATTGAAGAGCAGACCCAGCAAGTTTTGAAAAATGTAGGAGCTATTTTGGAAGCGGCTGGAACAGATTTTGACCATGTGGTCAAGGCGACCTGCTTCCTAAGTGACATCAATGATTTTGTGCCATTTAATGAGGTCTACAAAACGGCTTTTAAGAGTGAGTTTCCAGCTCGTTCGGCAGTAGAAGTGGCTCGCTTGCCTCGTGATGTAAAAATCGAAATCGAAGTCATTGCTGAGATTGTAGAATAAATGATTGGGACCGGGAGAAGTTTCCCGTCCTTTTTTAGAAATAAAATGTTAGACGAAGGGAGAAAGAATGGCTGAACACAAGATTCAATTAGTGATTGTGACAGGAATGAGCGGTGCCGGAAAGACTGTCGCCATCCAGTCTTTTGAGGATTTGGGTTATTTTACCATTGATAATATGCCGCCGACCTTAGTACCAAAGTTTTTGCAGTTGGTCGAAGGAACAAAGGACAATGATAAGTTGGCTCTGGTTGTTGATATGCGGAGTCGCTCCTTCTTTTTGGAGATTCAGGATATTTTGGATGAGCTGGAAAGAAGCACGGAAATTGATTTTAAAATTCTATTTTTGGATGCGGCCGACAAGGAGTTGGTAGCTCGCTATAAGGAAACAAGACGCAGTCATCCTTTGGCAGCTGACGGGCGAATTTTAGATGGAATCAAACTGGAGCGCGAACTCTTAGCCCCTCTGAAAAATCTCAGTCAAAATGTTGTAGATACGACGGAACTGACACCACGGGAGCTAAGAAAGACCATCTCTGAACAATTTTCAAATCAGGCTGATCTGCACAGTTTCCGCATTGAAGTTATGAGTTTTGGTTTCAAATACGGTTTGCCTCTGGATGCGGACTTGGTTTTTGATGTACGTTTCCTGCCTAATCCCTACTATAAACCTGAGCTGCGCAATCAGACAGGCTTGGATAAGGATGTCTTTGACTATGTCATGAACCATGCGGAGTCAGAAGAGTTTTACCAGCATTTGCTGGGCTTGATTGAGCCGATTTTGCCTGGCTATCAAAAGGAAGGAAAGTCTGTGCTGACTATCGCAGTTGGCTGCACGGGCGGACAGCACCGCAGTGTGGCTTTTGCACAGCGTTTGGCAGATGATTTAGCGAAAAATTGGCCTGTCAATGCCAGCCATCGTGACAAAAATCGTCGGAAGGAAACGGTGAACCGCTCATGAGAAAACCAAGAATCACAGTCATCGGCGGGGGCACAGGAATTTCAGTTATTTTAAACAGCCTGCGGAAAAAGGATGTGGAGATCACAGCTATTGTCACAGTTGCAGATGATGGCGGTAGTTCTGGTGAGCTGCGTAAAAACATCCAGCAGCTGACGCCGCCGGGTGACTTGCGAAATGTTTTGGTGGCTATGTCTGATATGCCAAAGTTTTATGAGAAGGTCTTTCAGTATCGCTTTGCCAAAGGAGACGGCGTTCTAGCAGGTCATCCCCTGGGGAATCTGATTATTGCAGGCATTTCCGAAATGCAGGGTTCGACCTATAATGCCATGCAGCTTCTGACCAAGTTTTTCCATACAACAGGTAAAATCTACCCTTCAAGCGACACTCCGCTGACTCTGCATGCTGTGTTTACAGATGGAACGGAAGTTGTCGGTGAGAGTAATTTAGCCAGTAAGGCTGGTATGATTGAGCGGGTCTATGTGACCAATACCTATGATGATGAAAAGCCTGTTGCCAGTAGAAAGGTGGTCCAGAGCATTTTGGATAGCGATATGGTGGTGCTGGGACCGGGTTCTCTCTTTACCTCCATCTTGCCAAACCTCGTAATCGAAGAAATCGGACAAGCTATTTTAGATACTAAGGCAGAAGTAGCCTATGTTTGCAATATTATGACTCAACGTGGCGAAACCGAGCACTTTTCAGATAGCGACCATGTTCAAGTATTGCATCGTCATCTGGGCAAAAAGTTCATTGATACTGTCTTGGTCAATATCGAGCCAGTTCCGCGTGAGTATATGAACAGCAATAAATTTGATGAATATCTGGTTCAAGTTGAGCATAATTTTCGAGGGCTGCAAGAGCAAGTTCCGCGTGTTATTTCATCGAATTTCCTTCGATTGGAAAATGGCGGAGCTTTCCATGACGGAGAGTTACTTGTGGATGAATTGATGCAGATTATACAGGTGCGCAAATGAGCTTTACAGTAAAAGTAAAAGAAGAGCTTTTAAGCTTATCTGTAAAAGACAAAAATGAGTTGGCTGCCATGATCAAGATGGCTGGTAGTTTAGGAATTTCTTCGACCGGCCTCACTTTATCCATTTCAACAGAAAATGCCAAGATTGCTCGCCATCTCTATGAATTGCTGTTGGATCTTTATCAGGTCAAGTCAGAAATTCGCCACCATCAGAAGACTAATCTGCGCAAGAATCGTGTTTATACAGTATTTCTGGATCAGAAAGTGGAAGAAATCCTATCTGACCTGCACTTGGCTGACTCCTTTTTTGGTATTGAGGCAGGGATTGACCAGGCCATTTTGTCAGATGACGAAGCCAGCCGAGCTTATCTGCGAGGGGCCTTTCTCTCAAATGGTAGCATGCGGGAGCCAGACTCAGGCAAGTACCAGCTGGAAATCCTGTCCGTTTATCTGGATCATGCTGAGGATTTAGCTGCCTTGATGCGCCGTTTTCTGCTGGATGCTAAGACCATTGAGCGTAAGAAGGGGGCTGTTACTTATCTGCAGAGAGCTGAAGACATCATGGATTTTCTCATTGTCATCGGGGCTATGGAAGCCATGGCTGAGTTTGAGTCTCTTAAGCTCATGCGGGAAGCGCGCAATGACCTTAATCGCGCGAATAATGCGGAGACAGCGAACATCGCTCGCACGGTCACTGCCAGTATGAAAACCATCAACAATATTGCCAAAATCAGCGATAATATCGGCATTGAGAGTTTACCTGTAGACCTGCAGGAGGTTGCTCAACTTCGTATCCAGCATCCGGACTATTCGATCCAGCAGCTAGCTGATAGTCTGAGCCGACCACTGACTAAGAGCGGTGTCAATCATCGCTTGAGAAAAATCAATAAAATCGCAGATGAATTATAAAAGCTGCTGAGCTTAAGCTCGGCAGCTGTTTTTTATAGGCTTGTAGAATGTTTGGGTTGGACTTTTTGCTCAGGATAGATATGGTTAATGGCATTGTTGACAGCAGTAGGTGCCTCACCCAGCCCAGTGGCAATCAGATCAATCTTCCCCTCATAGCTACAGCAGTCTCCAGCTGCATAGATACCTGGCACGGAAGTTTCTTGCTTGCTATTGACCAGAATCTTGTGACGGTTGAGCTCCAAGCCCCAATCTTTGAGATTGCCAACAGAGGATTTAAAGCCGTAGTTGACAAAGAGATGATCCAGCGGCAGAAGCTGACTTTCCTCTCCCTTGACTTGGCTGATTTCCAAGTGGGTTATCTTGCCGTTTTCGCCGATCAATCGGCTCGGTATGAATGGTGTCTTAATCTCAACACTGGAAGCCTTGAGTTCTTCCACGCTATGCTCCAAAGCCCGGAAGTTATCCCGACGATGAACCAGACTGGTTTCCGCAATCTTTTCAAAAGCTAGCGCCCAGTCAACAGCCGAGTCGCCGCCGCCCAGAACAACAACCTTTTTGCCACCGTACTGACTGATATTTGACACATGATAGTGGAGGTTGCTGTAGCTTTCAGCATCGTCTACCTCCAAAGCCCTCGGTTTGAAGGCGCCACCTCCCATGGCGATGATAATGGTTTTGGTCTGATGTTGAGCCTTAGAAGTCGTGATGGTGAAGCCATCATCCGCTTTAACGATATCCAGCACTGTTTCATTGAGGCAAATGTCGGTCTGGAAAGTCTCCAGCTGCTCAATCAGACGCTGAGTCAACTCTTCGCCAGTTAGATTGGTAAAGCCCGGTACATCCAGAATCTTCTTCTCTGGATAGAGAATGGCTGGCTGTCCGCCCAGTTGAGGCAGGGAATCAATGATTTTAACCTTGGCTTGGCGCAGATGAGCGTAAAAAG
>NZ_CALIIB010000007.1 GCF_938020365.1 uncultured Streptococcus sp.
GCGAGCTGGGTTCAGAACGTCGTGAGACAGTTCGGTCCCTATCCGTCGCGGGCGTAGGAAATTTGAGAGGCTCTGCTCCTAGTACGAGAGGACCAGAGTGGACTTACCGCTGGTGTACCAGTTGTCTCGCCAGAGGCATCGCTGGGTAGCTATGTAGGGAAGGGATAAACGCTGAAAGCATCTAAGTGTGAAACCCACCTCAAGATGAGATTTCCCATAACGCAAGTTAGTAAGAGCCCTGAGAGAAGATCAGGTAGATAGGTTAGGAGTGGAAGTGTGGCGACACATGTAGCGGACTAATACTAATAGCTCGAGGACTTATCCAATTTTCATTGAGCGCAGCTTTTGGCAAGTATTGTGAGGTTTGAGTAGTTATTCAATTTTGAGTTGACAAGGCAATAAGATATTGCAAGTTAATTCAGTAAGTTAAGTGACGATAGCCTAGGAGATACACCTGTACCCATGCCGAACACAGAAGTTAAGCCCTAGAACGCCGGAAGTAGTTGGGGGTTGCCCCCTGTGAGATATGGTAGTCGCTTAGCTATTATCCGCCATAGCTCAGTTGGTAGTAGCGCATGACTGTTAATCATGATGTCGTAGGTTCGAGTCCTACTGGCGGAGTAAATTAGCATATGAGAAAAGAGCAGTTAGCTCTTTTTTCTTTGTCTCTATCAATGCTTTTGCATTGTTTTAGAATCAGAGTGTTACTATAGTTGGAGCTTGACTCTTTTCTTTTTTGTGGTATAATTAACCGGTAAAGTTTCAACTGGTTAAGAAAGGGAGCGAACAATGGGGCATTTAGCAGAAAAAATTAATCATTTTTTGAATGAGGTTATATTGACAGCTGAGAATCAACATGAAATCTTGGTCGGCTCTTGTACGAGCGATGTGCGGCTAACGAACACGCAGGAACATATTTTAATGCTCTTGTCTCAGGAGTCTTTGACAAATTCTGACTTGGCAAAAAGACTGAATGTTAGTCAGGCTGCTGTAACTAAAGCTGTTAAGGCGTTGGTGGAGCAAAAGATGTTGGAAACATTCAAGGATGAGAAGGATGCTCGTGTGACTTTTTATCGATTGACTGATTTGGCACGACCGATTGCGGAAGAGCATCAGCACCATCATGTGCATACTTTAGATACCTACCAGAGATTGGCAGAGCAATTTTCTTCTGATGAGCAAGAAGTGATTGTGAGGTTTTTGGATGGTTTGATTGGAGAAATTGGGAAATGAGATATATCACAGTGGAAAATCTGTCCTTTTACTATGACAAGGAACCTGTGTTGGAGCATATTCATTATTTTTTGGATAGTGGCGAGTTTGTAACCTTGACAGGGGAGAATGGGGCTGCTAAGACGACACTTGTCAAGGCTAGTCTGGGGATTCTGCAGCCTAAGCATGGCGAGGTCAAGATTTCCAAGACCAATGAGAGAGGCAAGAAATTGAGAATTGCTTATTTGCCTCAGCAGATTGCTAGTTTTAATGCAGGTTTTCCTAGTACGGTATATGAGTTTGTCAAGTCTGGACGTTATCCGCGCAAGGGTTGGTTTCGTCGTTTGAATGAGCATGATGAGGAGCATATCAAGGCAAGTCTGGAGTCGGTTGGAATGTGGGAACATCGGGATAAGCGAATTGGTTCTCTTTCTGGCGGGCAAAAGCAGAGGGCTGTGATTGCTCGGATGTTTGCTTCGGATCCGGATATTTTTGTCCTAGATGAGCCGACAACAGGGATGGATGCAGGCAGCAAGGATGAATTTTACAAGCTCATGCACCATAGTGCTCACCAGCATGGGAAAGCTGTTTTGATGATTACACACGATCCGGAAGAAGTTCGTAAATATGCCGATCGTAATATTCATTTGGTCCGTAATCAGGACTCACCTTGGCGCTGTTTCAATGTGCATGAAAGCGACAATAGACAGGAGGTGAGTCATGCTTAATCTATTTTCCTATGATTTTATGCAGCGAGCCTTTTTAGCAGTTATTGCCATGAGCCTCTTTTCACCGATTCTGGGGACTTTCTTGATTTTACGGCGGCAGAGTCTTATGAGTGACACGCTTAGTCACGTTTCATTGGCAGGTGTGGCCTTTGGCTTGGTTCTAGGTTTGTCACCGACCTTCACAACGGTAGTGGTGGTTATAATCGCAGCAGTCTTCTTAGAGTATCTGCGGACTATCTATAAAAATTTCATGGAAATCGGGACAGCCATTCTTATGTCAACTGGCTTAGCCATTTCCTTGATTGTTATGAGTAAGGGCAAGAGTTCCAGCGCCATGAGTCTGGACCAGTATCTATTTGGCTCTATTGTGACTATCAGTAGGGAGCAGGTGATTTCTCTTTTTGTTATTGCTGCTGTGGTGCTTGTCTTGACCTTCCTATTCATTCGGCCTATGTACATATTGACCTTTGATGAGGATACGGCCTTTGTGGATGGGCTGCCGGTGCGGTCTATGTCTATTCTCTTTAATATCGTGACGGGCGTTGCGATTGCTCTCATGATTCCAGCTGCGGGAGCCTTGCTGGTTTCGACCATTATGGTCTTGCCGGCCAGTATTGCCCTGCGGATTGGGAAAAATTTCAAGTCGGTTATTCTACTGGCAAACGTCATCGGCTTCTTTGGTATGATTGCCGGACTTTATATTTCTTACTATGCAGAAACGCCAGCAAGCGCCAGCATTACGATTATCTTCGTCAGCTTGTTCTTGCTGGTCAATCTGGTCAAAAAATTTATGAAATAGGAGCATAAAATGAAAAAAATTAGTTTACTATTAGCAGGTTTACTGAGTATTTTCTTAGTAGCTTGTTCCAATCAAAAAAATGCAGATGGCAAGCTCAATATTGTCACGACTTTTTATCCGGTTTACGAGTTTACTAAGCAGGTGGCTGGAGATGAGGCGAGTGTTGAACTTCTAATCGGGGCTGGTACAGAGCCGCATGATTATGAGCCTTCAGCTAAGGCAGTTGCTACCATTCAGGATGCAGATGCCTTTGTCTATGAAAATGAAAACATGGAGACTTGGGTTCCTGATTTGCTAAAAACCTTGAAAAATAAGGAAGAAAAGGTTATCAAAGCGACTGGAAATATGCTTTTGCTGCCTGGTGGTGAAGAGGAAGAAGATCACGACCATGGTGAAGAGGGGCATCATCATGAATACGACCCCCATGTTTGGCTGTCTCCGAAGCGAGCTATTAAAATGGTGGAGCACATTCGAGATAGTCTGAGCAAGGCCTATCCTGACAAGAAAGCTGCCTTTGAGAAAAATGCAGCGGCTTATATCAAGAAGCTGGAAGCCTTGGACAAAGAGTTTGAAGATGGTTTAGCCAACGCCAAGCAAAAGAGTTTTGTTACTCAGCACGCAGCCTTTAACTATCTGGCGCTGGACTATGGTTTGAAGCAGGTGCCAATTTCTGGACTTTCACCAGATAGCGAGCCATCCGCTTCACGCTTGGCTGAATTGACCGAGTATATCAAGAAAAATAAAATCAAGTATATCTACTTTGAAGAAAATGCCTCTCAGGCTTTGGCTTCTACTCTGGCTAAGGAAACAGGAGTAGAGCTTGATGTCTTGAATCCGCTGGAAAGCTTGACAGAAAAGCAGACCAAGGACGGGGCAGACTATATTTCAATCATGAAGGCCAATCTCAAGGCTCTCAAGAAAACGACTGACCAAGAGGGAGCAGAGATTGCTGCTGAGAAAGAAGAGGATACTAAGACAGTGCAAAACGGCTACTTTGAAGACAGTGCCATCAAGGATCGGACCTTGTCTGACTACGCTGGCGAGTGGCAGTCTGTTTACCCTTATCTGAAAGACGGGACCTTGGACCAAGTCTTTGACTACAAGGCTAAGCTGACTGGTAAGATGACGGCAGCTGAATACAAGGACTACTATGACAAGGGCTACAAGACAGATGTTTCCAATATCAATATCACAGACAAGACCATGGAATTTGTGGTAGATGGAAAATCCAAGAAATATACGTATAAATACGTTGGTAAGCACACTCTGACTTACTCTAAGGGAAATCGTGGAGTTCGCTTTATGTTTGAAGCGACAGATGCGGATGCTGGCCAGTACAAGTATGTTCAGTTTAGCGACCACAACATTGCACCGACCAAGGCAGCTCACTTCCATATCTTCTATGGCGGCGAAAGCCAGGAAGCACTCTTTGATGAGCTAGAAAACTGGCCAACCTACTATCCAAGTAAGTTGACCGGTCAAGAAATCGCCCAAGAGATGTTGGCACACTAATAGAATAAAGCAAGAAGACGGGATTATCCCGCCTTCTTTTTTGTATATCAGGAAATAACGATAAAAATACTTGACAAATTACGATTACAATTGTAAACTAATAAAGAATCGAATTACAAATGTAAATGTTAAGGAAGTGTTAAACAATGGAACAGCAAAATATGAGCCAAGCAGAATGGCAAGTGATGCGTGTGCTATGGGCGTATCCACACAGTCGCAGTACAGAGATTATAGCGCGGTTGGAAGCCGATTTTTCCTGGAAACCGGCAACAATCAAGACTCTTTTGAATCGTCTGAAGACCAAAGAATTTATCGCTATGGAAAAAATCGAGGGCAAGTTTTACTACGATGCTCGGATTTTAGAAGCGGACCATCTGGAAAGTACTTGGCAGGCTCTTTTTGACAATATCTGTAATACTAAACATGGAGATCTTTTGATTTCGATGATTGAGAGAAGTCAGTTCAGTCAAAGGGACTTGGAGCGGCTCAGCCAAGTCATTGATAAGAAAAGAGCTTCGGCTCCGCTAGAAATCAAATGCCACTGCCCTCAAGGTCAGTGTCGTTGCGGGCACGGAAAGGAGACACATTGATGAGCGAGAAGAAAGAATACAAGCTCTCAGGTATGACCTGTGCTGCCTGTGCTATGACGGTGGAGATGGCGGTCAAGGACTTGGAAACGGTAGAGGATGTCAGTGTCAATCTGGCGACAGAACGTCTCAGTTTAGTCCCTAAGGCGGGATTTGACAGCCAGCAAGTGCTGGATGCGGTAGCTGAGGCTGGTTATCAGGCTGAAGAAAAAGGAAAAAATAAGCCGTCTGACGTAAACGAAGAGGCTGTAGCTAGAGCGCAAATATTACGAAGAAAGAAACAAGAGCTACTAATTCTTTTATTTACAGCTCTGCCCTTGCTTTATATCTCTATGGGCAGTATGATTGGTCTTCCCTTGCCTAGCTTCTTGGATCATATGGCACATCCCTTGGTCTTCGTTCTGTCACAACTGCTTTTGACACTGCCTGCTGTGTGGATCGGTCGTGGCTTTTATCAGAGAGGATTTCGCAATCTGATCAAGCGACATCCTAATATGGATAGTTTGATTGCGGTAGGGACCAGCGCAGCATTTTTCTACAGTCTCTACTCGGTCAGTCAGGTTTTTCGAGGTCATCATGCCTTTGTGCATCAGCTTTATTTTGAGTCTGTTGCAGTGATTATTGCCTTGGTTCTTCTGGGTAAATATCTGGAAAGTTCAGCCAAGGGGAGAACGTCTCAGGCGATTCAGTCTCTACTTGAGCTAGTGCCTAGTCAGGCGACAGTGATTCGCTATGGAGAGGCTGTGACCATTGATACAGAGGATATCCGAGTTGGAGATATTATCCGTATCAAGCCAGGAGAGCGTATGCCTGTGGATGGCCTTGTGACGGAGGGGCAGACCTTTGTGGATGAGTCCATGATGACCGGTGAAAGTGTCCCGATTGAAAAGAAGGCCGGCGATACCATTACCAGTGCAACAATCAATCAAAATGGTAGTATTGACTATCAAGCAACTAGGGTGGGTTCGGATACGACCTTAGCTCAGATTGTTAGATTGGTGGAGGAAGCGCAGGGGTCTAAGGCCCCGATAGCGGCTTTGGCCGATAAGATTTCGCTTTATTTTGTTCCGATCGTGCTGAGCTTGGCTGCTTTGTCTGCGCTGGGCTGGTATGTTCTAGCTGGTGAGAGTCTTAGCTTTTCTCTGTCAATCTTTATCGCAGTTCTGGTCATTGCCTGCCCTTGTGCGCTAGGTTTAGCCACTCCGACAGCCATCATGGTTGGGACTGGTAAAGGGGCTGAAAATGGAATTCTGATTAAGTCTGGTCAAGCGTTGGAAGCGGCTTATCAGCTGGATACCATTGTTCTTGATAAGACGGGGACGATTACAGTTGGTAAGCCTAGTCTGACAGATCTGTTGCCCTTGGGTGATTTGAAGCGGTCTGACTTGTTGCAGCTAATAGCCAGTGCTGAGCAGCATTCTGAGCACCCTTTGGCTCAGGCTATTTTGGCAGCTGCTGAAGAGGAGGGGCTTGACTTACTGCCTGTCAGTCATTTTGAGGCTATGGTTGGACGAGGTTTGTCAGCTCAGGTTGAGGGCAAGCGGCTTCTGGTCGGCAATGAGTCTCTGATGAAAGAAAAGCACATTGACAGCAGTGCCTTTCAAGGACAGTTATTAGAATTATCCCAGGAAGGGAAGACAGCCATGTTTGTCGCAATAGATGGACAGCTAGCGGGTATTCTAGCGGTAGCCGATGAGATGAAGTCTAGCAGTCTGAAGGCGGTGCAGGAGCTCCAGTCTATAGGGCTAGAAGTTATCATGCTGACAGGAGATCGTGAAGAAACCGCGACAGCTATTGCCCAGAAAGCTGGAATCCAAAAAGTTATCGCAGGTGTATTGCCAGATGGTAAGGCCACTGCTATCAAGAACTTACAGGAAGCTGGGAAAAAACTAGCCATGGTAGGGGACGGTATCAATGATGCACCAGCTCTGGTTCAGGCAGATGTTGGGATTGCCATTGGCTCAGGCGCTGATGTAGCTATTGAGTCAGCAGATGTAGTGCTCATGCATAGTGATTTGCAGGATGTGGTCAAGGCCATCAAGCTTAGTCAGGCCACTATTCGCAATATCAAGGAAAATCTCTTCTGGGCCTTTGCCTACAATACACTAGGTATCCCGATTGCTATGGGTCTGCTGCATCTTTTCGGCGGTCCCTTGCTCAATCCGATGCTGGCTGGTCTGGCCATGAGCTTGAGCTCAGTGTCAGTTGTGGCCAATGCTCTGCGCCTAGGACGCTTTAAACTTTAAAATGAAGGAATATACGGAGGAATGAATCTATGAAACAAACAGTTCAATTAGAAAACTTATCTTGTCAAAATTGTGTCAAACACGTCACCCAGCATTTCCTGTCTATGGAGGGAGTGTCAGATGTGACAGTAGATTTGGACAAGCAGACTGCGGAAATTATTACAGAGAGCCCCCTGACTGTAGAGGATTATCAGGCGGCTTTGAGCAAAACCATCTATAAGGTCTTAGCGGTGCAGGATAACTGAGCTAACTTGTAAAATAGACCGAAAAAGTCTATAATACTAGTAATCATTTAATGGATAAGGAGAAAGCCATGAAGCAGAAAATAGTCTATCCTTTGTTATGTTGTCTCGCTCTATCGACTTTGGCAGCCTGCTCTAGTAAGTCAGTTAATTCTACTCAGACAAGTTCGAGTACTACTCAGGGATCTTCTCAAGTAGCTTCTAGCCAGAGTGTTGCAGAATCGTCTTCTTCTGCTACAAGCAGTCAAAGCTCAGCAGAAGTTAGTCCAGAAAAGACGCAAGAGGAGAAAAAAGCAATGGATATTTCGGCCTTGGCCAATGGAGACTACTCTAGTGTAAAAGGAACCTGGCAGAATGCTGCTGGTCACCAGCTGGTGTTCAATGATAAAGGGTTAGTTTCTGATAGCTATGAGCTGTATGGAGCATCGTTAACGGATTATGGAACAGCTTCTGGCGGTGTATACGGCGGTGAAACTGGTGGTTTCTTGCTAGAGTTCATTCCAAAAGGTATCAAGCTTGCGAATAAAGAAAATTTCCAAGATAGCTCAGATGCCAGCCAAGATCGTCTATGGACGGGAGTTGGGATGAATAGCTTTGATGAACAAGGTCAATTTTATTATCGTGTTACTAACTAGTCGTGTAGGATAGAAATTTTCTATCCTATTTTTGTTTTAAAAGAGTAGTTAGTTGAAATATGATAAAAAATTGTGCAAACGTTTGAATAAATGCTTGAAATAATAATTAAAAAAGGATATAATATTTTTATGAAAGCGCTTTGAAATTTTTAGGGGTTTCAAAGGCAACTATTTTCACATAAAGTAAAGGGGAACTTATGGTTGAGTTAAATCTGAAAAATATTTATAAGAAGTATCCAAATAGTGAGCACTATTCTGTTG
>NZ_CALIIB010000008.1 GCF_938020365.1 uncultured Streptococcus sp.
GTTGGGTCGTTTACTGGAACCAAGCTGACTGATGGTTCTACAGAGTGGCCTTTGCTTGCCCAGAAATCTAGCCACATTTGGCGAATTTGAGCACTTGACATTTGTTTCATTTTATTTTTCTCCTTAAATCTTTTTAATGTTTTTTATGATGAACTTTCCAGCATCTCCACGTAGTCAATGGCGACGCAGAGGGAAATGACCAGGTCTGCATAAGAGTCTTCATAGACGGTTACGGTGTAAGTCGAGGTTAAATGGAAAATCTCTTTTCGAATCTCGGCGACAAGCTGATCACGATCATCCAGCAATTTGAAATTTAAATCCCAGATATTGCCCTCAATCCTTAGGCCTAAATTGTCAAACTCATATTTATCACGGAAGAAGGTCAACTTCTTACGAATGACGAAATTTGAACCGTTTCGTAGCTGAATAGTAAAGCGAGGAAGCAAGGTGAAAAATTCTTTACTGATCTCACTAACTTGTTCACCATAGGCATCATAGATGGTGAAACTCTTAGGAATCTGGAAAAATGAGCCTTCTACTTGGTAATCTATGTTACCTCGATCGTCCTTGATATCAAAGCGTTCGCCACCTAGGCGAAATTTTTGTTTGACAAGATAGGTCTTCATCGCTTTACCTCCAGAGTCAAGATAAAAGACAAGCTCTTTGTCTGAAGGGCGAAAAACCGCGGTACCACCTTCATTCAATGAACTTGTCATTCTCATTAGCTATTTAGTTTGAAACATGAGTAGCATGAATTTTCCTCTCACATGGCTCGCAGCACCGCCAATTCTCTGAGCTGAGATTTAGAAAATCAATTCTCAATAATTTTATTATACTGACTTCTTGGCTTTTCGTCAAGCTTATTCTGCTGCAGGAGCTGGGTTTTCTTCAGTATGAGCAGCTTCTGACTTGCTTTCTTCTGAGCTTGAAGCCCCAGATTTTGCTTCTTCCGAGCTAGAAGATTGTGATTTCTTTTCTTCTGAACTAGAAGACTGAGACTTGCTTTCTTCTTTAGACGATGAGCTAGAAGTATCTCCTTCTACATATTGGGCAAAGACATTTTGGAAAGCTGGATCCTTCACTTTCAGATTCGCTTCCTTCAATTCTTTAGAAATAACAGAACGAATAAAGCTTGCATCGTTTTGTTTTTGAGTCAGGATTCCTTCTTTTAGTTGCTTCTTGTAATCTGTCCATTTTGCAGATTTTTGAGTTTTCTTCACCAATTTAACAATGTAGTAGCTTGCTGAATAGTTCTGGTTACCTCGTACAGTGATTACATCAGAAACGCCATTTTCTTCCAAAGCAAAAGTAGCTTTTTTAACGGCATCCGCAACTGTTGTTGAGGTTGAATCAAATTTCACCTCGCCGCCCTTATCTTTGGTGTCCTTATCGGTTGAGTTTTCCTTGGCCAACTGACCAAAGTCTGCTCCCTCAGCCTTAGCTTTTTCAAGCACTTCCTTAGCCTTTTCTTCACTATCTACCTTGATAATTTGAGCCGTTACTTCTGGGGTATACGTTTCAAAGAAAGCCTTGTAGTTGTCATCTGTCAGCTCTTTTTCAGCTGCTTTCTTAACAGCGTATTCGACCAATTTATTTGCACGGATCTGGTCTCTGTAGGCATCTTCTGTCATTCCGCTTTGAGCAAGAACATTTTGGAAAGCAGAACCATAAGCGGATTTCATTTTTTCAAAGGCTTCTTCAACCTCTTTATCCGTCACTTTTTTGCCATACTTTTCTTCAAAAACTTGCTTAATGGCCATTTGAAGCAAAACTTGTTGAGAGGCACCATTATTTTTTACTTGATCGTAAAATTCACTTACTGTGATTGTCTCACCTTTCATTGTCACAATATCTTTATCTTTTGCTGTTTGTGAACATGCTGCTAAAGCCACTACAGAAAAGAGAGTTACTGCTCCTGTAAGGATTTTTTTCTTCATTGTTTTATCTACTCCTTCAATAAATTCACTTTGTCTATTGTACCACAAATCCAACTTGATATCTTAATTTTTCCTAAAAATTTTTGGAAATCAAGAAAAAAGTGAAGGGATTATTTTTTTCTAATCATAAGCAGTCCATCTCCTAAAGGAAGCAAGCTTGCAGTCAAATCTGGACTGTCCAAAGTTGCGTCAAACAGGCTATGCAGTCCTCGGTAAATAGCCCGTTGACCACGCTTAATGTCTTCAAAAGACTTGGCAACATCGCCGCCTTGGAAGACATCATCAATGAGGACCAAACCACCAGGATTGAGGCGCTTGAGGACTTGGGGAAGAAAGACCACATACTTGGACTTGGCAGAGTCCATAAAGACAAGGTCGTAGGAATCCTCCAGTGTCTCAAGCAAATCCACTGCATCGCCTTCCAGCAGGGTAATCTGCTGACGGCTGTCATATTTAGCAAAATTAGCCTTGGCCAGCTCAATCATCTCTGGATTGCGGTCAATAGTCGTAATCTGAGCCTGAGGCGCATGTTCCGCCATCAAAAGGGCCGAAAAACCGATAGCCGTTCCGATTTCTAAAATCTTCTCTGGTTGCAGACTTTCAAGTAGCAGTCGGAAATAAGCCACTGTCTCATGGGGAATCACGGGTACATTTTCAGCTCTGGCAAAATCCTCCAGCTCCTTGAGTCCACCAGAAACTGGCTGGAGTCGTTGTCTCATAAAGTCTACGACTTCCTCTTTGACTACTGGCCGGCGCATATTAGGATTAGAGTTTTGATTATAAGTCTCGACCATCTTATGCCAGTCCCAACTTTTCTACCAAGGCTTCGAATTCGTCCAGGCGACGCTCAAAGACAGCAAAAGCAGCATTTAGGTAGTCTTCTTTTTCCATATCAACACCCGCTTTTTTGATGACATTGAGCGGATAGTCAGAGTTTCCGGCTTTCAGATAGTCCAGATACTTGTCCTTGTCTTCCTGACTGCCATGGACAATCTTTTCAGCCAAGGCAGAAGCGGCTGCAAAGCCTGTAGAGTATTGGAAAACATAGTAATCATAGTAGAAATGCGGAATCCGAGCCCATTCGTACTGAATCTGCGGATTATCTTCTTTTTTCAGTCCATAGTATTTCTCGTTTAAATCAGCGTAGAGGTCATTGAGAAACTCGCTGGTCAAAACTTGACCTTCTTGGTCAGCCTTGTGGATAGCGTGCTCAAACTCCGCAAACTGGGTTTGACGGAAGACCGTTCCTCGGAAGCCATCTAAGAAGTGATTGAGGATAGCAAAGCGGGTAGCATCGTCCTCTACTTCCTCCAAGAGCTTCTCTGTCAGGATATTTTCATT
>NZ_CALIIB010000009.1 GCF_938020365.1 uncultured Streptococcus sp.
GAAAATCGATAGCCGGCATAAGGGTAATGCTATGATTTTTCTTGATATTGAGCGTCACCTGCCCCAAGAGCTCCTTATTCTCTAAAATCGCTAGAGATAGAGCCTTATTTGACGTATCCATCGCTAAAATGTTCATCATTTTCTTCCTTACTCGAGTGTTTGCTCCTTATTATACTACAAAAGAAGCGACAAGGGTAGAGAGAGGCAGTCATTTGATGACCCAGATTGTCCTCAAAAGCTTTTCTGAAAATCTCCACAAGATTTTCTCGGCTATGTCTTTTACTAAAAGCTGGTTTTATGATATAATTGGTTAGAATTATATCGAATCAAGGTCAATCTACTACTCATAAAACTAAATAAAAGAAAACAGCTGATTAGCTGTCGTTTTCTGTAGCTTGATCGTGAAAAATGGAAGGAAATAAAATGATTTACAAAGTTTTTTATCAAGAAACAAAAGAACGCAGCCCACGCCGTGAACAAACACGTGCTCTCTACTTAGATATAGAAGCAACCGATGAATTAGAAGGTCGCATCAAAGCCCGCAAATTGGTCGAAGAAAAGACTCCTTACAATATTGAATTTATCGAACTCTTGTCTGACAAACATTTGGAATACGAAAAAGAGTCAGGCGCCTTCGAATTGACGGAGTTGTAACCTATGGCATATAACTTAAAGAAAGAAGAAGTTGGTGTTTTCGCCATCGGCGGTCTGGGCGAAATCGGTAAAAACACCTACGGAATTGAGTATCAAGATGAGATTATCATTGTCGATGCTGGGATTAAATTTCCCGAAGACGACCTCTTGGGTATCGACTATGTTATCCCCGACTACTCTTATATCGTAGAAAATATTGACCGCGTGAAAGCTGTCCTCATCACCCACGGGCACGAGGACCATATCGGCGGCATTCCTTTCCTGCTCAAGCAAGCCAATATTCCCATCTATGCTGGCCCTTTGGCTCTGGCTCTCATTCGGGGCAAGCTAGAAGAGCATGGACTTTTGCGGGATGCCAAACTCTATGAAATCAATCAAAATACAGAGTTGACCTTTAAAAATCTGAAGGCGACCTTCTTCCGCACAACCCACTCGATTCCAGAACCTTTGGGGATTGTCATCCATACGCCGCAAGGTAAGATTGTCTGTACCGGTGACTTCAAGTTTGACTTTACACCAGTCGGCGAACCAGCAGACTTGCACCGCATGGCCGCTCTGGGCGAGGAAGGCGTGCTCTGCCTCCTGTCCGACTCAACCAATGCTGAAGTTCCGACCTTTACCAATTCCGAAAAAGTGGTTGGACAGTCTATTATGAAGATTATCGAAGGCATACATGGACGGATTATTTTCGCTTCCTTTGCTTCAAACATCTTCCGCCTCCAGCAGGCAGCAGAAGCTGCTGTCAAGACAGGGCGCAAAATTGCGGTCTTTGGCCGTTCTATGGAAAAAGCCATTGTCAATGGGATTGAGCTAGGCTACATCAAGGTTCCCAAAGATACCTTCATCGAGCCAAATGAACTCAAGGACTATCCAGCTGGTGAAGTGCTGATTATGTGTACCGGAAGTCAGGGTGAGCCCATGGCAGCACTGTCACGGATTGCTAATGGTACCCACCGTCAGGTTCAGCTGCAGCCTGGAGATACGGTCATCTTCTCATCCAGCCCAATCCCTGGAAATACGACCAGCGTGAACAAGCTGATTAACATCATTTCCGAGGCTGGCGTCGAAGTGATTCACGGTAAGATTAACAACATCCACACCTCTGGACACGGTGGCCAGCAAGAGCAGAAACTCATGCTTCGCTTGATCAAGCCTAAATATTTTATGCCAGTCCATGGTGAATACCGCATGCAGAAAGTCCATGCAGGTCTAGCCGTTGATACCGGAGTACCAAAAGACAATATCTTCATCATGAGCAATGGTGACGTGCTGGCTCTGACAGCTGACTCAGCTCGTATTGCCGGTAGCTTCAACGCTCAAGATATTTATGTTGATGGGAACCGCATTGGTGAAATCGGAGCTGCAGTCCTGCGCGACCGTAAAGACCTGTCAGAGGACGGTGTGGTTCTTGCTGTCGCAACAGTTGATTTTGAGTCCAAGATGATTTTAGCCGGTCCAGATATTCTCAGCCGCGGCTTTATCTACATGCGCGAATCAGGAGACCTCATCCGTCAAAGCCAGCGTATCCTCTTCAATGCCATCCGCATTGCCCTTAAGAATAAAGATGCCAGCGTCCAATCTGTCAGCGGTGCTATCGTCAACGCCTTGCGTCCTTTCCTCTACGAAAGCACCGAGCGCGAACCGATTATCATTCCGATGGTGCTTACACCAGACGAAGACAACTAAAAAATAAGCTTTGCTAGTCTAGCAAAGCTTATTTTTTGTAAACTTTAATGGTAATTGGCAATTGACTTCCATCTATTAAGAATGGCTCAGCTCAGTCGCTTGATGAAATGATATTTGGTCACACTTTTTTGGGGCACATCTTCCAGACTGGCGTAGATTTCATAGCCTTGCTTGATGTAAAAATCCCTGGCCTGATAAGATTTGGTGGACAAGGTGATGCTGCTGACTTCCGCTTTCTCAGCCTTTTCTTCTAATTCTGCCAGCAGACTAGCTCCCAAGCCCTTTTTCTGATGTTCCTTATCTACCACTAAGGCCTTTATATGGATATTTTCCAACACTTGATGGGCATGGAGCAAGGCAATTAAGCGCCCTTCCTCTTCCCGTGTCAGATAATAATCCTTTGGCTCCAGTTCTTCAAGCCTAGCTGACCCAAAAGAAGCCTCATATTGCTCCTTGAAAACTTGCTCGATAAAGTCTTGAAATTCTGTCATTTTTGCTCCTTTCAGAATCCTTATCGCATTTCCCTACACTGGTATAGGAAAATCCTACTTGTCAAATCAAGTACAATCGGGCTCAGCTATTAACACGCCAAGCCCGAATGCTAGATCATAGATAATCCGTCAGAAGGATTATTGTTCCTTTTTCTTGCTTCCAGCTAAGCCAAGGAAAGCCAAAATAGTACCTAATAAAGTCATCGCCCAAGCTGATGATGTTCCAGTTTGAGGAAGTTTAGCGGCTTTAGCAACAGCTGCCTCCGAAGATTTAGCAACCTTTGTCTCAGCTACTTTCTGCTCTGCTGAAGGCGCTGAAGCAGTTGGAGTTGCTGGGGTTACTGGGCGTTCAGCTGGCTTATCTTTGGCAAGAGGAATCACTGATGGAGCAGGCTGAACGATCGGCACTTCGATTTGACCAAGACTAGGTTTCGTTTCTTTAGTGCCCACTTCTACTAGCTCATCCACTGGTGCTTTAGAAACGGAAGACTCAACAACCTTTCGGCTGCCATCTAGTGCAGATACTTCCACAAGATTCATTTTTTCGCCCTTGCTTCCTGTCTGAACAACTTTTCGTTGGCCTTTTTCAAGATCTGGATTCAATATTTCTTTTGTCTCAAAATCAAGCTCTTCTGTTTGGATATCCAGATATGGCTTATCCTCAACTAAAGCAGCTTTCTCATCCTGGGCTGTGCTACCATTGTGGCTAAGTGGCTTCAGATTTTCACGCGCAGCTTGAAGTTTAGCGACCAGTTTATCTACCTCAGCCTGTTTATTCCGATTCAATTCCCAGTCGATATCAGCTTGGGCAGCCTTCAGACTAGCAACAGACTCTGGCGTATAGATGCTAAAATCGCTAGGAACCTTGGCCAATTCATCTCGGACAGACTCATAGTTGGCCTTGAAGTAGTCTTTATTGTGATCAGCAAATGCTGTCATCAATTTGAAAATCTCTTCTTCCTTGTACTCAGCCTGTGGTCTATCTGCCCAGATAGCAAGCATGCTGCCGACTGTTGGGAGAGAGACTTCTGGATACTTGGTAGAGGCTAGTTGGTTAAATGGTGTCTTTTCAGTATTTTCAAGTGCTTTCTGTAAGAAACCACCACCATCTTCCGGTTTTTGCCCTAAGATATAGTACCAGTCCCCATTGGTATTGAGGAATTTATAGCCCTTGCTTGCTAGATACTGAGGTGAGGCAAGGTTGTAACCCCACCATCCCTTAGACCAGTAAGAAATCAAGACATCCTTGTCAAACTCAACATCATCCTTGTCTTCGTAGTAGAAGCCATCGTTGAAAGCCATTGGTTGAAGGCCTCGCTCTTTAGCCATAGCAGCAAGCGTGTTGGCATATTCTGCAAACTTGCCATAGAGGTTGTAGTATTTCAGATAATACCAACCCTGAGCATTGGTCGCATCGTTGGCATACTCATCTGTACCATAGTTGAAAATCTTTGATTTTCCTGCAAAGTAATCCATGTACTTGCCAATCAAGGCTTTGGTGAAGGCTTTTGCCTCTTCATTTTCCAAGTCCATAGTGGTCTTAGAAAGATTGTCAAAATAAGCCTGCGGATTCTGAATGCCTAATTTTTCCATAGCCACCAGAAGAGCGTCCATGTGACCAGGACTATTGAGTGCTGGAATCACCCCGATGCCCTTTTGTTTGGCATAGCTGATCAACTCATCCATTTCTTTCTGGCTCAGAGCATTGCCATTTGGATCATCGTAGTAGGATTTAGTACCCTCAGTGATAGCTTCCTTGACTTGGTCACTCTGGTAAGTCTTCCCATTGGCTTTAATGGTCATATCATCCAGCATGAAGCGCATACCGTCATTTCCGACCAGCAAGTGCACATCAGAGTAGCCCAACTCACTAGCCTTGTCGACAATTCTCTTGAGCTGATCTAGCGAGAAGTACTTACGGCCTGCATCAATGGAAATAACCTTGTTCTTGGCTACTTTTTCACGTTCTGCTTGCTTGTCCAAAATCTTTTGGTAAGCTTCTGTTGGTTTTAGATTTTCACGGGCTGCTTTTAACTCAGCAACAGCCTGATTGATGGTGCCTTGTTGCGCGCGGCTCAGGTTTTCATCCAAGGCTCTAACTGCTTTTTCAGCTTCCTTGAGTCGAGCAATACTTTCCTCTGTATATTTAGCTGCCAAGTCACTTGGAATAGCTTCTAACTCTGCAGCTGCATCTTGGTAATTAGCTGCAAAATATTCTGCATTACGATCAGCAAAGCGACGCATCAATTTATAGAGTCGAGATGCAGAAAAACGAGCAGAAGGCTCATCAGCCCAAGCAGCTACCATGCCTCCCATAATCGGAATATCTGCCCCTTCTGATTTAGGAACGCTGGTAATTGGAGTGGAGGCAATTCCCTTCAAGCCTTGATCCAAATTGTACCAGCCTTGGCCATCTGCATTGCGTCCCAAGACATAATACCAAGCATCATTGGTATTCAAGATTTGATGGCCTTTTTCAGACAAAAGTTTAGAAGAAGCTACATCATAACCGCCCCAGCCACCAGTCCAGTAAGAAACAATAATATCCTTGTCGAACTCACCAAAAGTTTGGTCAGAATTATAGTAAATACCATCATTAAAGGCCATTGGCTTCAAGCCATGACTCTTAACAATTTTAGCTAGGTCATTGGCATAAGCGATGAATTTTTCATAGCCCTTTTCTGGATAACCTTCTCCTGGATAGTACCTGTCTGCTTGTAGAACCTGCCATCCCTTCGCATTGGTCGCATCATTGGCATACTCGTCCAAACCAATATTGAAAATGTCCGTCTTCCCTGCAAAATAGCCTGCATATTTGTCAATCAAAGCCTTGGTAAAATCAACAGCTGTCTGATTGTTTAGATCAACTGTCCGTGCAGATTCCTTACCAAAGTAGTTAAAGTTTGGATTTTGAATTCCCAACTCCTTCATAGCATGCAAGATAGCATCCATGTGGCCAGGGCTATTGATGGTCGGAACGAGACCGATACCTTGCTTTTTAGCATAGTCAATCAAGTCCGTCATTTGAGCTTGCGTCAAGTGATTGCCATTTGGATCATTGTAATAAGCATTGGTTCCTTTTTCAATGGCTTTCTTGACATCCTCACTGGCATAAGTCTTATCACCAACAGTCAAGGACATATCATCCAATTGGAAGCGTAGGCCATCATTCCCCACCAGCAAATGCATGTCCGTGAAGCCAAAGCGTTTCGCCTTGTCTACGATTTCCTTCAGCTGCTCAGGGCTAAAATACTTACGGCCTGCATCAATCGAAACCATTTTCCGCATAGCCAGCTTTTCATCGACCTGACTAGCTTTCTCCGTTTTAGGAGTTTCACTAGGCAGGGTTACCTTAGACTCATCAGAATTCGTAGAAGCACTTTCTGTTGCAGTCACTGATTTTTCAGCGACTGTATCTAGTTTTGGCTCCTCTATTACTGGTTTTTCTGCTGGCACAGCTTGAGGCTTAACTTCCTCACTATTTTTAGCAACTGCTTCTGGCAAGGTCTCACTGCTAGCCTGGGCTTCCACAGGAACAACTTCCTGCACCCCTTCTCCTGCACTGGCTACAGCCGGTCCTGTCGTAGCTACAAGACTTGTAGGCGCTGTTTGTACCTCGTCAGCTGAAACGACTTGTCCTGCCAAACAAAAGCCGACCAGGACAGATGCTGCCCCGATTGAAAGTTTCCGAATAGAAAAACGTTGCTTTCTATTAAAGATCATCATAAAATCTCCTTTTAAAATGTTCCACTTTATTATGTAAGCGATTTCTTTTTCTTCTATTATAGTGTATCCCCTGCCTTTCATCAATATTGTCTCCACAAGATTCTATAGTTAAATGACAAATAGATTAAATCTAGAGCCATATTTTTATAAGGTGATTTATCACTAAAGCTGGGGGCAAAACAATCGAGCCATTTTGCTCTATTCATCTCGTTTGAAAGCCTGAGGCAAACTAGATAAGCCACCAAAATCAAAAAAGAGAAGACTAAATAGTCTTCTCCAAGTTTTTGATTAAATTGTCCTGCCACCGCTGCCAAGAGGAAATTCTAGCTTCCTTTCAGGGCAAGAACATTTAGATTAACGATTTGTCTAGCTTACTTTTCTAAACTGGACAAAAGCGCTAAATTATCGGTCTTCTTTTTTTCGTGTGAATAGAAGCCAGCTAGCAACAAGGGCTAAAAGTCCTGATACAGAAGCCAAAAGGCTAGTAGATGTACCTGTCTTCGGCAGTTGAGGCGCCTTAGGAGCCTCTGCCTGCTCTGGTGAAGCTGTTGCCAAGCCTGATTCCTTAGAATGTGCCAGTGGTTCTTGCACTTTCTGACCTCTTTCAGATTTTTCAGCTTCAGCACTTGGTTTTATTTGACCTAGCTCTGGTTTTTCGACTTCATCACTTGGTTTTGTCTGACCTAGCTCTGGTTTTTGTCCTTCAGTTGCTGGTTTATTTTCCCCTGCTGGCTGAGTAGTTTCTGGTCCCTGTGGTTGACTTGGTTTTGGAGTTTCTGCTGGATTATCTTGTCCTGGCAAATCACTCTTTTCAGCCTTGTAAATCACAGCATAGTGAGCAAGGTGAGACGCTGTGAAGACAATTGTATCACCGACACGCTCAAAGTCAAGAGGCTGGCCTGGCTGATTGTCTACGAAGGAAAGAACTTGCTCGACTTCCTTGCCAGCTTCTACAGGGATTTTAACCAGACTAGTGTATTGAGTAGCAACGTCGTGCCCGGCTTTATCCACTCCTGCCACATCATAAACCTTACCAAGTCTGCTACCCAAGGCTTCTTTTTCGGCAGCATTTAGCTCAACAACTGCTACTTTCAAGCCCTTGATCGGAGTTGGCTCCTTGTTTGAGAATTGAACTTCCACACCCGTAGATTCATCTACAAATACAGCTGGCTTATCTTCCTGAAGCTGGGTAATAAGAGCTTGCAGAGAGGCTTTAGCAGTTTCAAGTGAGGCTGGTGTCACTTCAGCTGAAGCCAACAAGTCTTTATTCTTGCTCAACAGGCTGAGGAGGGCATCGCCTGATGGATGGTTTGGTTTTTGCTCCAGCAAGGCTTGCGCTTCTTTGCTCAAAGTATCCAATTCAGCCGTCTTGTCCGCAAAATTCTTGCGTCCGTCCAGAGCCTTAAATGCCTGAGTCAGTTTTGCTAGACTTTCATCGACTTGGTCTTGTGTGCTTGTATCGTGATCTTTTAGAATCTGCTCAGCAGATGCAATTTCCTTGAGCAAGGCTTCTTTGACTTCTGGAGTCGCAAAGCTAAAGTCGATCTTATTTTGAACAGCCGCTGTTTCTGCTAGTTTTTGCTTCAGATATTCATCGTTCAAGGCTGGTTTTGATGATACAAACACATCGTACGTTGTCGTCACACCACGATAGTTGACCGAAATAGTTTGACGGCCTTCTTTGTGACTATCATAGCCTGAGACTTGGACATCGGCTTCATCAAAACTATGCTCTTCGGTCGTTTCATCATCAAAGACCAGACGGAAACGTCCTCCTGTAGTCTCAAGGCTTTCTCCCACGATATATTCTGTTTTAGGTTTTTCGATCACTTCTAGGCCTACAGGAGTCTTTTCGCCTGCTTCGCTATGACTAACAACAAAGACCGTCAGCACTTGATCCAGTTTTTGTCCCAGATAGGACAGTTGCAAATGCTGCTCTCCTAGCTTAGATGGATCATAGCCCGTCACTTCCACCCCACTGTTTGAAAGCTGAACCAATTGATCTGGCTGGCCGTCCTTAAAGCTGACACGAATTGTACCGCCTTTCAGAGACAGAGCATCTCCTTGACGATAGACTTTTCTTTCTGGTGCTGTTTCCAGCTCAACCTTCGAAATTTCCTTGTCTTCTTTAGGCACTTCAATAGCTAGTACATTACTAATATCTTTACCAGCTACTTGTGAGCGGTAATACAAGAGGCTAGGGAGTTTAGCAAAAGCAAGTGGTTTGAAGATGAGATTGCCGTCTTTATCCGCCGTCATAGTTGCAATCGGTTTTGTCGCATCGCTGCTGTCATAGAGGGATACCGTCGTCTTAGCTGGCACATCTTTGAAGCCTACTTGGACATGTCCATTTCCAAGAACCCGCGCAGCAGCATCTTTCATCGGCACGTTAGCTGTTTCCGTATCCAAGCTTTCATACATCTTCCAGTTGTAGATTCGGATTGCCCGCCATGGAGTTCCATTGTCGGCTGTAATGACATCCAAACGCCAGTCTTGTGCTCGAATTGGCTTATCCAAGACGATATCTGACACATGGTCTTTATTGCCACGAACGGCCTTGGCTAATTTCCATTCGCCCGCCTCATCCTTATAATACAGGTCAAAGTCGCGTGTATTCATCTTGCCGTCGTCAACAGACTCTCCGCCTGCTCCAGCATGCTCCATAACCCAGCGAGTCACTGTCCGAGGCTGAGTCAAACGAATATCTACCGTACCACTGAGTTGGGCAGAAGACCACTTGTCTGACAGACTGGTAATGGTGCCATTCAGCATTCCTTCGACGCCTTCGCTACCATCCGCATCAGAGAAAGTTGTACCAATTACTTTTGCACCCAACACCACATTTTCTGCCAAAGGTTTTGGCAAGCTTGTATCAGAAACCTGCATACCCCAGTCAAAGTCAACTGTCCCAGCCTCTGAACGCAAACCATTCTTTCCTACTGCAACGACTTTCAACTCTTGCTTGCTGCCCTTAGCACTAGCTGAACGACTCACCTTAGCCAAATAAGCGGATGTGCTAGAGGTTCCTGTCACTAGACGCCATTGGTCGCCGTCTTTTTCATAGATTTCGTAGTAATCCGCATCTGCACTGCCTTTAAACTGTAGTAAAGCTTCTGCTTCCTGCGCATTTTGAAGACGCTTAGCCTTGACCACCACATCTTTTGGTGCAGCTGGCTTCTCTTGATTGGCATAGATGGACAATTGACCTAGGTTAAACTTATAGTCCTTGACATCCTGGTCAGGGTCGAAGTACATTTTCACGCCATAAATGGTTTTACCTGCTAATGAAGATAAGTCAAAGGTCTCTGTCTTCCAGTCCTTGCTCGGACTGAGTTCTTTCCACTCGTACTCAGAATAGTCTGGCTTCGTCGCAAGAGCCACCCAAGTGCTTGTTCCTTGGCCACCCTTATGGGTCAGGGTCAGCTTGGTCTTGTCACTAACTGGAATCTTGGTCGAGTAGAGCATGACATTCTGGTTGCTATTGGCAGCCAAATCGCCCTCAAAAGCCAGTGAATTTCCTCCGTTATACGCTTCGTCAAAGTCATAGCGTCCTTTGAGCGGTGCACTGCCTTCCGCATGTCGAATCCACCAGCGCCAAGTCGGCAAGAATCCAGACACAGAACGATAGTTCCATTCGCCATCTTTTGAGACTTTCCCATCTACAAACCAACGTTTTCCGTGTCCTGTATTAAAGGAAGTATTAAAATCAGGCTTGGTGATAGCGGTCTTATCAACCACCAAGTTGGACATCCCATACCAAGACTGGTCTGCTGGTTTACCCTTGCTAGGATCGCCTTGAAAGCCTGTCCAGAAGTAGTTTTCATGAGTATGGTAGCCCTCACCTGTCTTACCTAGACCAGTGATCGTATCAGGCGCATACAAACCTAAAGACAGACGAAGTTTGCCATTTTCGTCCAAAATCGCATCCCAGTCCACATTAGTCTTGTAAGAACCACCCTTTTGCAGCTCTATCCCCGCCAAAACATCGTAAGGATCCCGTTTGATCCATTTTGCTGTACTGATGGAATAGTCTGTCTCTGCCTTGCCCCAGTTAAAGTTAGCAAAGAAGGTATCCACTGGATTTTCTCCATCTTTAGGCTGCATAAATTGATAATTATATTCGCCAAGGGCATTTTCATGGTAACGACCATATTCATAGGTCATGGCATCATACCAAGAATATTTAACGGGGTAATTCAAAGAACGTGCGTACTCTTTGGTATAGAGCAAGAAGTCACGCATTTTAGGACCGAGTGGTTCTACTTGGCTACCTGTCGTTTCTTGGTTAATAAAATAGCCATCATAGCCATAATATTTAGCCAATTCGACTAATTTACGAGCAATTGGAAAAGTCTTTGAGCCTTCAGAATCTTCTTTTAAGGCTTCTGCAAAACGTTCTTGATCCTTAGCGCTTGACGACCAATTGAAGAAGAGGGTTCCGTAGATTGGTACACCATTTCTATGAGCCGCATCAATAACATCTGGCGTCGGAACTAAACCATCCCAGTACACCATGGAATGTAGATATTGCCAGTAATCGAAAGCATAGGCCTTGAATTCCTCGCCCCCAATGGAAGCATGATCCTTGGCTTTAGAGTTCATATTGGACAGAGCCTGTACTTTCGCCTCTGGATTGGCTTGCTGGTTGATTTGGTGCCCCTGATAACGCTCAGCCAGAGGCACGCTAGCCCGGTTGATTTCGTCATCTTCACGAGCTCCCGGCTTCCAGTCAAGCAGTTCTTGCCAAGTATCAAACTTGATTTCTTTCGGTTTGAGCTTTTTATCTTCTTGGCTTGGTAAGTCCTCTACGACTTTTGTCTCTTTGCTGGCAGGCGCTTCTTCCTTGACTTCTTTTTCCTTACCAGCCGTTACTTCCTTGCTCTCAGCTACTGGAGCCTCAGAAGCAAGAGCTTGCTTTTCAGCTTCTGTCGCCAGACCTTGGACAGCCTCGACAGGTGCTTCACTGACTTTCGTCTCTTCAGCTGCTGCTTCCGTCTGAGCCTCCTCCTTGGCAAGGACGCTAGTAGTAGCTTGTGAGGCTGCTGAACTGTTTTCATCTGCTAACGCATGACCAGCCCCAAACAGCGCTATCCCTACCAAAACAGAGCAAACGCCTAAACTCAACTTACGGATACTAAATCTTTGTTTCTTATCAAATTGCATTTTTACCTTAACTCCTTCTCTTCTTTTCTTTTTTCGTGCACTTGCTGCCTCCTCCCTAGTCGCTCCTTTCAAAAGGTAATCGCTTACATTTTTGCATAAAAAAAGAAAGATTCACTTAAAATCATTCTACCTTGCACGAGCTTGCCTTGTCAATTCATTCTATCTTGTCCTATAAATAGAGATTAAATCTCTAAAAATAGTACAAAAAAAGAGAGTGGGACAGAAATCGGTAATTCGTTAGAATTCGATTTCGTCGTCCCACCTCCGCACAGTTGAGTAGGGCTGTAAAAGCTGATGAAATCAGCGTAGTAGAGCCCACTCAACCACTGCGTCTTGCTCGACATTCCAAAGACAATTGATAGGCTAGGACTTTTGCCCTAGCCTATCCTTCTTTATTCCCCTTCAAAGACATCTTTCATCTTATCAAAGAAGCCTTTCTTCTTAGGGCTCACTGTGATGTCTCCAGCCGCTGCAAAATCCTTAAGAGCCGCCTTTTGACGGTCATTGAGGCCTGTTGGCGTTACGACATTGACAGTGACATATTGGTCACCTACACTTCCATCGCGCAGATTTGGTGCTCCCTTACCACGCAGACGGAAACGCTTGCCCGTCTGGGTTCCTTCTGGGATTGTCAATTCAACATTTCCATGCACAGTTGGGATTTCCACACTGTCGCCCAGAGCTGCTTGTACAAAGTTGAGGTTGAGCTTGTAGTAAATGGTAGAACCGTCACGTTCAAATTTATCGCTTGGCTCAACGTTCACCACTACATACAAGTCTCCGTAAGGACCGCCATTAAAGCCTGCCTCACCTTGACCCGCCAAGCGAACTCGTTGACCTGTTTCCACACCAGCGGGGATTTTTACATGAACGCTATGCGCTTGCTTTTCGTGTCCTGTTCCATGGCAGGTTTCACATGGACTTTTGATTTCTTGTCCGCGACCGTGACAGACATCACAAGTCACTTGTCGACGCATCATGCCCAGCGGTGTCTGAGTATCGACGTTAATAACACCAGAGCCGTGACAGCGGCCACAAGTTACTGGGCTAGTTCCTGGCTTGGCACCTGAACCATGACAAGTCCGACAGCTAGCCTCACGATTGTATTTCACTTCTTTTTCTGTACCGAAAATAGCCTCTTCAAAGCGGAGATTTACCCGATACTGGAGATCGTCTCCTTGCCGCGGAGCGTTTGGATTACGAGTCGCACCACCGCCAAAGAAGCTAGAAAAGATATCTTCGAAGCCACCAAAACCAGATCCATCAAAGCCTCCGAAACCGCCTGCACCGCCGCCAAAGCCACCATTGGCACCCGCTGCGCCGTATTGATCATAGGCCGCCCGCTTTTGCTCATCGCTCAGCGTTTCATAAGCCTCCTGGACTTCCTTATATTTATCTTCCGCCCCAGGCTCTTTATTGATATCTGGGTGATATTTTTTAGATAATTTCCGATAGGCTCTCTTAATCTCATCCTGAGAAGCATTCTTAGAGACACCTAAACGATCATAAAATTCAGTATTGTTCATTTAAGATACCAAGAGCGAACAGAAAGCGACTGAAATTTAGGAAACCGACAAGAAATCCTGATTTCTTAGGAGGTTTATCTAATTTCCAAGCTTTCCGCTCGGGTTCAATTACGAACACCCTTGTTCCTTTCTGTTAATATTGCGGAACGAAACCTCGATTTAGGTCGGGTTCAGTTCCCTTCTAACTTAGTTTAAAGAAAAACCAAAAATTTACGTTCCAACTCTTTTTACCGAAAAACAGAGGCTGGGTTGCAACCTCTGGATTTCTTCCTATCATTACGACGTTCAAAAACAAAGTCGATTATACTTTGTTTTTGAACTAGTAAGGCGTTTAGGCAAGTCGCCATAGCGATTGCCGTAGAATGACAATCACTTTAGTGATTCGTCATTCTTAACGCCCTCGCTCTTCTGATTTTAAAGCTCGGGATAAAATAGTCCACTGGACTATTTTATTTCTCCGTAAACTCTCCGTCTACGACGTCATCGCCTGCATTTCCTGTTGCTTGTGCGCCTTCTGCTCCTGCTTGGGCTTGGGCTTGTTGAGCTGCTGCGGCTTGTTCGTAGAGTTTCACTGCCAATGCTTGCGCTTTTTCGTTAAGAGCTTCGAGTTTTGCTTTCATGTCGTCCAAGTTGTTGTCTTCTTGGGCTTTCTTAAGTTCATCAAGGGCAGCTTGAGCAGCGTCGCGTTCTGCGTCGAAGCCTTTGCCTTCAGTTTCCTTAATGGTCTTTTCAGTCGCAAAGATAGCTTGGTCAACTTCGTTACGAAGGTCAACTTCTTCTTTACGTTTCTTATCTGCTTCAGCGTTTGCTTCTGCATCTTTCATCA
>NZ_CALIIB010000010.1 GCF_938020365.1 uncultured Streptococcus sp.
ACATCCTCTACAACTTCATCTGGGATGAGTTTGCGGACTGGTACGTTGAGTTGACCAAGGAAGTTCTCTATAGCGATAACGAAGAAGAGAAAGTCATCACACGTTCTGTTCTCCTTTACACTTTGGACAAGATCCTTCGTCTCCTTCACCCAATCATGCCATTCGTGACAGAGGAAATCTTTGGACAAATCTCAGAAGGCTCTATCGTTACAGCAGAATACCCAACTGTTAACCCAGCCTTTGAAGACCTTGCAGCTCACACTGGCGTGGAAAGTCTCAAAGACTTGATCCGTGCTGTTCGTAATGCGCGTGCGGAAGTAAACGTAGCACCAAGCAAGCCTATCACCATCCTTGTTAAGACAAGCGATAGCGACTTGGAAGCATTCTTTAACAGCAATGTCAACTACATCAAACGCTTCACAAATCCAGAGCACTTAGAAATTGCATCAACCATCTCTGCACCTGAACTCGCAATGTCAAGCGTCATCACAGGAGCAGAAATCTACTTGCCACTCGCAGACCTCCTCAATGTCGAAGAAGAATTGGCTCGTCTCGATAAGGAACTGGCCAAATGGCAAAAAGAACTGGATATGGTCGGTAAGAAGCTCTCTAACGAACGCTTCGTAGCCAATGCCAAACCAGAAGTCGTCCAAAAAGAACGCGACAAACAAGCTGACTACCAAGCGAAATACGACGCGACAGTGGCGCGGATTGATGAGATGAAGAAGTTGGTGAAATAAATTCAGAAACACGGTGATGAGCCGTGTTTTTTGGTATAATAGACATAATAATTATGAACAGAGAATATAAAGTGATGGGTCAACAAAACTTTTTAAAGAAAAATGGTATTTACTACACTAGTAAATCATTAGCGAAAACTATGATTGATTGTTTAAATATTGATTATACAAAAGAGTTCACAATAATTGAACCCGCTGTTGGAGAGGGACATATTTTTTGTTTAATTGTTGAAGAGTTCCTAAAAAAGAATCAAAATAAATGTCGAAAAAAAATAAAAAAGAAATTGGAAAGTAACTTTTCTGCATTTGATATTAGAGAAGACGCTATTAAACTATGTATTTCGAGACTTGATAAATTGGTTAGTAAATATTACAATGATCTATCAGTAAATTGGAATGTTTATATTTTTGATGCGTTAGATTATTATCAAAAATTTGATAAACAAAAAAAATACGATTATGTTATTAGTAATCCTCCATATATTTCAAGAAAAAATATGGGCAAAGATATGGTTGATGAACTCAAAAAACATAGCAAATTCTGTAATCGATTTAACTTTGATATTTATTATTATTTCTTTGAGCTAGGACTGTCTCTCTGGAATAAAAAAGGAAAAATAAGTTATATTACTCCAAATAGTTATTTGAGAGCTAGAGGTGCTGAAACACTACTTCAAACATTAATCTCTAATAAATACATTGAAAAAATAATTGATTATGGTGATTTATTGAATTTTGAAGATGCAACAACATATACAGCAATCACGGTTATTTCTAATAAAAATGCTAATTTAGAGATTGTAAGTTCAAACAATACTAAATTAAAGAGTTTTTCATATGATGAACTGCATAAAAAAGAAATTTATTATCTATATGATGAAAAATTTATGTATGAAGGAGGAGACTCCGTCTTACTGGGAGAAATAGCAGATATAAAAAATGGTTTAGCTACCTTACAAGATAGTGTATTTATTATTGCTGAAGAAGATATAGTTGATGATTTGGAAGATAATTATGTTATAGAAAAAAAATCTAGACATTATCTTATTGAGAAAGCTATTTTAAAAAAAGGAGTGCGAGTTTCTAATCTTAATAAAAAATATTATACAATCTTTCCCTATGATGATAGAAATCAGAAAATAATTACAATTAGTGAACGTTATCCATATACTTATGACTATTTAAGAAATGAGTTAAATGATTCTTTTCAAGAAAAGTATGGTATTTATTTTGGTCGGACTCAGGGAATGTTGAATTACTATTCTCAAAAAATTATAATACCGAAGGTTGCTAATTTGGAAGATGTTCCATTTAAACAAATTGATTTTGGTTTTGTATTGGCTGGTATTTCAATTGTATTTTTAAGGGATCTGAGTCAGTCATCTTATAATAGAATTCTAAAATATTTAAATTCAAAACTTGTAGTCGATTATTTAAAAAGAATATCTAAGAACTATTCATCAGGATATAAAAATATAAGCACTAACGATCTAAAAAAAATTAGAATCCCAATTAAGTTATTTGATGAGGAGTAAAAAATGGGTGAAAAACTTAACTATATCGTTGAAGATAATATTATTGCAGAGGTTTTAGGTAGAAATAATTTCTCAACAAAAGAATCTGCTATTTTAGAATTAATAAAAAATGCTTATGATGCCGGGGCTAGTAAGTTAAACTTAATTTTCAAAAAATCTGAGAATACAGGACGTTTAATGCTTGAAATAATAGATGATGGTTCTGGAATGAATGAAAATGATATTAGGCAAGCTTGGATGCATGTCGGTAAAAGTACCAGAGATTATAAAGATTCTGATACCGGACGAATTTTTGCAGGTTCAAAAGGAATTGGAAGGTTTGCCTTGGCTAGATTAGGTGAATCGGTTGATATGTTTACTAAGAAAAAATCTGAGGTTGGCTATCACTGGAAAACCAATTGGAATAGTTCAGAGATTGATATTGATTATAATCTAGCTAGTCAAGGAACTAAAATTCAAATAAATGAATTAAGAGATAAATGGTCATCAAAAAGTATCAAACCGTTAAAAAATTATATAAGTAAGACTTATAGAGATAGTAAAATGAAAATTTCTATAATGTTTTTAGTAGAAAATGGAGAAAGTTTAGAAGAGGAGACTGAGTTAATTTGGACAAATCCCAAAATTGGAGAAAATTATCTTGAATCTATTTCAATCAATTATAATTCTAAGAATAAGATACTTTCTGGTCAAGTACTTTCAGATGAATTCAATGATTCTGTTTTAAAAATGACAAGCAAGAATATAAAAGAGTATTTGTTCGAACAAAATATGATTGACGAGTTAAATAAAGAAATCTCCGGATTAATAATTGAAGAAGAAGATATTAAAAAAGAAGATATAACAGAGCAAATGATTGCAGACTTATTAGAGGAAGTAGGTTCTTTTGAAGGTCAATTATATTTTAGTTTAAATAATGTTAGTCTGGTAGATAAAGAAAAATATGAATATAAATATACATCATTATCAAATAGATTTAAAACGGGGGTAATTTTATACAGAAATGCTTTTAGTATAGATTCTTTTGAGGGTAGAACAGACTGGTTAGAGCTTGGCAAACGTTCTGCTTCTTCACCAGCCGCCGCCTCACACCCAACAGGTTCTTGGAGAGTTCGTCGAAATCAATTATCAGGTTACATTATAATTGATAAAGAAGAAAATTCTCATATTGAAGATATTTCAAATAGGCAAGGTATTGTTCAAAATATTCATTTTATTATTTTAAAGAAAATCATTGATAGTGCTTTAAAGGAATTCGAAAGTTATAGACAATCTATAATTAGAGATATTAGAAAAATAAAAGATAAAGAAAATCAAACATCAGTTATAAAAGAAGTTAATATTGAAGATAAAATTGACAGTATTATTGAACAAAGTAAATCCATAGAAGAATTAACTATTCAAGATTTGGTTGAAGTGAAAAACAAACTCGTAGAGTATAAAAATAAAGTTATCGAGATCACATCTGAAAAAATGGAAGTGGAAGAAAATTATCGCTATGAAGCACAGTTGTTAAATGTTCTTGCTACTTTACAATTAAAAATAAGTTCGTTGAGCCATGAATTACATAATAATAGGAATACAATTGCTGTAAATCCTAAAAAAATTGAAGAAGCTTTAAAAAGAAAATATGATTGGGAGGAACTTAAGTCTGAAATTCCAAGTAGTAAGAATATTCCATTATTATTAGAAAATCTTGAAAAAGATTTAGAAAAAGTTTTGGATCTCTCTGATACTATTATAGATGAAAATAAAAAAGAAAGATTCGAGCCACGAGAATATAGTTTAGAAGTTCTTGTGGAGGAGATAGTTGAAAAATGGAAAACTCAATATAATTGGGTTAACTTTAAAATTAATTGTACCGGCGAAGATGTCATAATAATATCTTACGATTATTTAATGATTATACTCGATAACTTAATTCTTAATAGTGTGCAGGTGAATGAATATAGAAAAGAATTAGAAATATCGGTTGATTTCGATTACAATAAAGGGAAATTACTACTTGAATATTCTGACAATGGCAAAGGGCTTGATAAAAAATATAAAAATAATCCATTGAAAATATTAAATGTTCACGAAGGTACTAGAGAAGACGGTCATGGTTTAGGGATGTGGATGGTGAATAACACAGTCTATAAACTCAATGGTAATATTAGTATTGATGGAGAAACAAATGGGTTTAATTTAAAAGCAGAAATGTATATATAAAAATTATTAGTGGGGGTATGATATGACACAGCAGATTAAATTAATGTATGTGGATGATAAGCTAGATATGTTATTAATTGATTATTTAGATGGTTTTGAAAAAGATGACATAAAAATCGTTTATGATGAAATCACATTTGATAGTAGTAGAGATTATGAATCATTATTAACTGATAACAGAGTTTTAGAGTCTGATATTATTGTTATTGATTCTAAGTTGTTCGAGAATGAAAATGCAGAATCTGGTTCAAAATTTACTGGCCAAGAATTTAAATTGGTTTTAAGAATTTTAAATCCTTTTATAAAAGTAATTGTAATAAGTCAAAATAGGGATTTAGCAAATTATGGGGTTTTAAACAAATTTGCTACTTCTAAAGGTAATTCTTCTCAAGATGATGCTAATGATTTTTATAATAAATCCTTAAAACCTACAATAGAAGAAGCAATAAAAGAAATAGTAGAGATGAGAAGAATTGGGAAGGAGTTAGAATTAAACAAAGGTGCTTATGAGGGATCGTTGATTGTTGAAAATACACAAAATTTACTTAATAAAATAACATCGTATAGAGAATTAACAGACGAAAAAATCGATGAGCTAATAGATATTATAAAGAAGGAAGTATTGGAGAATAGAGATGAGTGATTATCGATTTGTGGGAGAAGAAGAAGCTGACGTTGCAAAAATTATTCAAGAAAAAAATCTATTAGCAGATGAAATCGATAAACGAATAAACAAAGATGACAATCTGGGGAAACATTATAATAAAATCAAAAATAAATGTTCTAATTATTATGAGACTTTTCAAGAAATTTATCATCAAAAATGTGGCTACTGCGGTGTTTCAGTCGCTATAAATTCAGCACCTCAATATGAGTTAGATCATTTTATTCCTCAAAATAAGTCAGATCATTCTAGTAATGAATTAAAAAAAACATCTCCAAATGGAAAATCTGTAGATCATATCGAGAATCTTATATTTGCTTGTCGAAATTGCAATCAAGCAAAAAAAGAATTTGATACAGGAAAGATTATTGATATAGTACACCCTGATGGGGAAAATATAAAAAAAGTCTTTGAACGAGATCAATATTATAAAATAGTTATCTCTCAAGAATATTTAAACAATGAGGAGGTTAAATCATTCTATAGTAAAATGAAATTCGACTACGCATATAGGAAATTAGATTATCTATTGTTGAACCTTTACTTTTCTAAAAATGATAAAATAGATAAAATTTATAAAAGATTATTAGAACTTAGAAATAGTTTTCCAAGTTTGAATAAATTACAATAATATTTTAGAAAACAAGCCATTACCTAATGAATTCTGTCAGTTCGAATAAACCAACGAGTTCAGAGTGCATGTAGAAATGAATCTAAAGTCATAGTATCTAACTTATTCTATATAAATCTTTTGGTATAAAGGCTCTAGGATTTCTGTGATGGATAAAACCATTGTAGAAATTCTGGGGCCTATTTTTTTCTCATCCCCAGCCTACACTTGTGGTATAATATTCTCAGTAAAAGAGAAAGTAGGAGCGTGTATGAAAACTCCATTTATCAGTCGTGAGCGCTTGGCGGAGCTGACCGCGCAGTTTCCAACGCCTTTCCATCTTTACGATGAGAAGGGGATTCGAGCGAGAGCGCGGGATTTGCATGAGGCCTTTGCTTGGAATTCTGGTTTTAAGGAATATTTTGCCGTCAAGGCGACACCGAATCCTGCTATTTTAAAAATCCTCAAGGAAGAGGGCTGCGGGGTGGACTGTGCCAGCTATGTGGAGCTGCTCATGAGCCAAAAGCTGGGCTTTTCTGGAGATGAGATCATGTTTTCGTCCAATAATACGCCAGCCGAGGAGTTTCGTCTGGCGCGGGAGCTGGGAGCGACTATCAACCTGGATGCCTATGAAGATGTAGCTTTCTTGAAAGAAGTGGCTGGGATTCCCAAGGTGATCTCTTGCCGCTACAATCCCGGTGGTGTCTTTGAGCTAGGGACTAGTATCATGGATCATCCAGAGGAAGCCAAGTTTGGTATGACTAAAGCGCAGCTGATTCAGGCTTTCAAAGAGCTTAAGGAGCTGGGAGCAGAGACATTCGGCATTCATGCTCTCTTGGCCTCCAATACTGTCAGCAATGACTACTATCCAGCACTGGCGCGGCAGCTGTTTGAGCTGGCGGTCGAGGTATTAGAAGAAACGGGAATTAAGCTGGATTTTATCAACCTGTCTGGCGGTGTCGGGGTCAATTATCAGCCTGATGGCGAGGAAAATGACATTGCGGTCATCGGTCAAGGAGTTCGTCAGGCTTATGAGGACATCTTGACACCAGCTGGTCTGGGGCAGGTCAAGATTTTCACCGAGATGGGGCGTTTTATGCTGGCGCCTTTCGGTCTTTTGGTGACCAAGGTGACGCACAAAAAGCAAACCTATCGGACTTATCTAGGAGTGGATGCTTCTGCGGTCAATCTCCTGCGTCCGGCTATGTATGGAGCCTATCACCATATTACCAATATGGATCGGCCAGAAGGACCGACGGAGATTGTCGATGTGGTCGGCAGCCTCTGCGAAAACAACGACAAATTTGCCATCCAGCGGGAGCTACCTGTCAGTCAGATTGGCGATACGCTGGTCATTCACGATACTGGTGCCCACGGCTTCTCCATGGGCTACCAATACAATGCCAAATTGCGCTCTAGCGAGCTTCTCCTGGAGGAAAATGGGCAGGCTCGCATGATTCGTCGGGCAGAAAGGCCAGAAGATTATTTCGCGACTCTCTATGGCTTTGATTTTGAAAAATAGAGATAATTTGGTATAATAAAGAGTAATGTAAAAAATGAAACAGGAGTTCGGATTATTATGAATACATTGTTAGCAATTTTATTGATTATGCTGGCTTTCTTTGGTGGGATTTTGCTTGGTATGTACTTGCTTCGCCGTCAGGTCGAAAAGGAATTTGCGGAAAATCCACGTCTTAATGTAGAAGCGGTGCGGATGTTGCTCAGTGCCAATGGTCAAAAACCAAGTGAAGCACGCGTTCAACAAGTTTACCGTCAAATCATCAACCAACAAAAAGCAGCAGTTGCTAAAAATAAAAACAAAAAATAAGCTTCTCTCAGCCGCTCTTTGGTGGCAGACGGAGATTTCTATATAAAAAATGGGGATTTGGGCTAGGCTTCCAATCCCTTGTTTTAGAAAGAAGACTGTATGGATAACCGACCGATTGGATTTTTAGACTCTGGGGTGGGCGGTCTGACTGTTGTCCGTGAATTGATGCGGCAACTCCCCCATGAGGAAGTGGTTTATATAGGTGATTCGGCTCGGGCTCCATATGGTCCTAGGCCGGCGGAGCAGATTCGGGATTATACTTGGCAGTTGGTCAATTTTCTCTTGACCAAGGATGTCAAGATGATTGTCATTGCCTGCAATACTGCCACAGCTGTTGTCTGGGAGGAAGTCAAGGCTAAGTTGGACATTCCTGTCCTCGGTGTGATTTTGCCCGGAGCCAGTGCTGCCATCAAGTCTACGACTGGTGGCAAGATTGGAGTCATCGGGACTCCTATGACGGTTCAGTCCGATATTTACCGAAAAAAGATTGAAGCCCTATCTCCCGAGATGGAGGTGCAGAGTTTGGCTTGTCCTAAGTTTGTCCCGCTGGTGGAGTCAAATGAGCTCCAGTCTAGCTTGACTAAAAAGGTGGTTTATGAGACTCTAAACCCTCTGGCGGGCAAGGTGGACACTCTTGTCTTGGGCTGTACCCACTATCCTTTGCTTCGGCCAATTATTCAAAATATGATGGGGCCGAGCGTTAAGCTGATTGACAGCGGAGCTGAGTGTGTACGGGATATTTCTGTCCTGCTCAATTATTTTGAAATTAATCGCAGCCGTGACAAGCACGAACTGAATCATCGTTTTTATACTACAGCCAATGCTAAGAGATTTGCGGAAATCGCAGAAAACTGGCTGAATCTGAAAGTCAATGTGGAGCATGTGACCTTATGACAAAAAACATTTATGAATACAAAGATGCCTCTGACTGGTATGTAGCTGAGTGGGGGCAAAGTGCCTCTTATAGTGAATTTGAGCGAGTGCCAGCTGAAGCTTCTGAGATTTTAGACCGCTTAGAGAGTATTTTTGCAGAAGAAGAGCTAGGCCTGCCCTTAAATATCACGGTCATTCGCTATGGCTCAGCCTTTCGCTTTTTGACCTTCTTATTGGATATTTTAAACCAAGAAACGGATCGAAAGTTGGAATTGTTGCAGCGACAGGGAGCTCTTCTCTTGGTTGAAGGAGGGAAACTTCTCTATGTCCATCTGCCCCAAACGGGTGTGGATTTACAAGCCTTTCTGGGAGCAAAAGATGTCAAAGACACCCTCTTGATTGCGACTCGAAATGAGGGTAAGACAGCAGAGTTTCGCAAGCTTTTCGGAAAGTTGGGCTATGAGGTGGAAAATCTGAATGACTATCCTGATTTGCCAGAAGTAGCTGAAACAGGTATGACCTTTGAAGAAAATGCTCGTCTAAAGGCTGAGACGATTAGCCAGTTGACTGGCAAAATGGTTTTGGCAGATGATTCAGGTCTGCAAGTGGATGTCTTAGGCGGTCTGCCAGGTGTCTGGTCCGCTCGCTTTGCTGGCGTTGGTGCGACAGATGACGAAAACAATATCAAGCTCCTACATGAGCTGGCCATGGTTTTTGATATTAAAGACCGCTCTGCTCATTTCCACACGACTCTGGTGGTCGCAAGTCCAGATAAGGAATCTTTGGTGGTCGAAGCGGATTGGCCGGGCTACATTGCCCATGAGCCAAAAGGTGAAAATGGCTTTGGCTATGATCCCTTGTTCTTGGTCGGAGAGACAGGAAAAACGTCAGCTGAGCTGACAATCGAAGAGAAAAATGCCCAGTCCCATCGTGCGCAAGCAGTGCAGAAATTAATGGAGGTATTTCCAGCATGGCAAAGCAAACAATCATCGTAATGAGCGATTCCCATGGGGACCGTGCCATTGTCGAAGAAATGAAACATCATTATCTAGGGAAAGTCGATGCTGTTTTCCATGATGGAGACTCAGAATTGCCTTTTGAGGATGAAGTCTGGGAAGGAATCCATGTCGTGGCGGGCAATATGGACTTTTATCCTGGTTATCCAGAGCGGCTGGTGACAGATTTGGATGGAACTATTATTGCCCAGACCCACGGGCACCTTTTCAATATCAATTTTAGCTTCCAAAAGCTGGATCTCTGGGCTCAGGAGGTAGGGGCAGATATTTGTCTCTATGGCCATTTACATGTTCCAGATGCTTGGATGCAAGGCAAGACTCTCTTCCTCAATCCTGGCTCCATTAGCCAACCTCGTGGCTCAATTAACGAACGTCTTTACGCTAAGGTAGAGATTGATGATGACCGCTTTAAAATTGATTTCTATACGCGAAATCATGAACTCTATCCAAGCTTGTCCAAGGAGTTTGCCCGATGATTGCTAAGGAATTTGAAGATTATCTGCTGCAGCATGAAGACACTTTTTTGACACCTGGGGAGAATCTAGCGGTCATGATTGACACGCACAATGTGGGTCATGCCATTCTCTTGCTTAGCCAGATGACCTATTCACGCATTCCAGTGGTGACTGCGGAGAAAAAGTTCGTTGGCACCATTTCTCTGACGGACATCATGGCTTATCGGATGAAGCATGAGCTGGCAGAGGAAGAGTTTATGTATATGGACATTGTCCACATGACACGAAAGAATGGTCTGACTGTTGAGCCAGATTATAAGATTGCCGACGTTTTGCACAAACTGGTGGATGAGTCTTTCCTGCCTGTTGTGGATAAAGAACAACATTTTTATGGCATCATTACTAGAAAGTCGATTTTAAAAGCTGTTAACTCGTTGATGCATACCTTCACGAGTCAGTATGAGATTTCCAAAAAATGAAAGAACATATCACTCCTTTTTTAGAACAAAAAAATATCTCAGAAAATTCAAAATTGGCCTATTCCTATGATCTGGAGCAATTTGTCAATGAAATCCACAGCAAGGTGACGGAAACCAATTTGCGGATTTATCAAGCCTCTATCAAGGATTTCAAGGCAGCCGTCCAGAAGCGGAAGCTCTCAGCGGTCAATCAATTTCTCTACTATCTTTATGAGAACAAGATGATTGGGGAATTTCACCGCTTGACCCTGCCAAAAGTCACTATTTCCAAGGAACTGGGAAGCGAGCTGATGGACTTGTCAGCCTTTTGGGAAACTTCTGCGGTACCACAAGGCCGGCTGATAGCGCTCTTGATTTTGGAAATGGGTCTCTTGCCAAGTGAAATCCTGCAGGTCAAGGTTGAAGATGTCAATCTTGATTTTCAGGTTTTGCGGATTGAGAAGGCCGGGCAGAAGCGGATTATTAAGATCCCTGAAAGCCTGACGAGTGAGTTGGGCGATTATTTGACAGGGACTTATTTATTTGAAAAGAATGGCAAGTCCTATTCACGCCAATGGGGCTTTCGTCAGCTAGAAGCTTTCTTGATTGAGCAGGGGCAGGCCAGCTTGTCAGCCCAAAGCCTGCGGGAGCAGTTTATCCTGCGTCAGCGGGAAAAAGGTGTCGGCATCTATGACATTGCTCGTGATCTGGGCTTGAAGACAGTGATTACATTAGAAAAATACAGATAAGAATGGATATCAAGTTAAAAGATTTTGAGGGGCCGCTGGACTTGTTGCTCCATCTCGTATCCAAGTATCAGGTGGATATTTACGATGTGCCCATTACCGAGGTCATCGAGCAATATCTGGCCTATGTGTCTACTCTGCAGGCCATGCGACTGGAAGTGACAGGGGAATACATGGTCATGGCCAGCCAGCTCATGCTGATCAAGAGTCGCAAGCTCTTGCCCAAGGTGGTGGATCAGGTGGATCTGGAGGACGATCTGGAGCAGGATTTGCTGAGTCAGATTGAGGAATATCGGAAGTTCAAGTTGCTGGGGCAGAAAATGTCTCTCCAACATGAGGACCGGGCTCTTTACTACTCCAAACCCAAGATGGAACTGGTCTATGAAGACGCTGAGCTCCTGCATGACAAGACAGCCGTTGATCTCTTTTTAGCTTTTTCCAAGGTAATGACCAAGAAGCAGGAGGAGTTTTCTAAGAGTCATACGACCATTGTGCGAGATGAGTATAAGATCGAGGACATGATGGAAGTGGTGCGCCAGCGCTGTCAGGCTCAAAAACGCCTTGCCCTGCAGGATATTTTTGCAGAAACCAAAGATATGAATGAAGTGATTACGCTCTTTTTGGCAACTTTGGAGTTGGTCAAGGTGCAGGAGGTGCAGGTCATTCAGGAGGAAAACTTTGGAAATATTTATTTAGTAGGAAGAAAGAATGAGTAAATTAGCAGAGATTGAAGCCCTGCTTTTTGTGGCGGGGGAAGACGGTCTGAAAGTTCATCAGCTATCAGAAATCCTTTCCTTGCCGCCGACTGGTGTCATCCAGAGTTTGGAAAAATTGGCGGAGAACTATCAGGCAAATCCTGACTCCAGCTTGACCTTGCTGGAAACGTCAAAGACCTATAAGTTGGTCACCAAGCCTGAATTTGCTGAGATTTTACGAGAGTATTCGCGGGCACCGATTAACCAGAGTTTATCCCGAGCGGCACTGGAAACCTTGTCGATCATTGCTTACAAGCAACCCATAACAAGGGTGGAAATCGATGATATTCGTGGTGTCAATTCCAGCGGGGCGATTTCGAAGTTGTTAGCCTTTGAGCTGATTCGAGAAGATGGCAAGAAGGAAGTCATTGGCCGTCCCAATCTCTATGTGACGACGGATTATTTTTTGGACTATATGGGCATCAATCATTTGGATGAATTGCCGATTGTGGACGAAGCGGAGCTCATTGCTGAGGAAAGTCAGCTTTTCGGAGAATGATGAGTTCATCCTAAAGGGACCGTTTTTTGAATATTACCAAGCTTTGAGGGAGGAACTGCTTTCCCTATCTGCCATTTTTCCAGCTGTTAAAGTTGTGAAAATGGTCTTTGTATCTTGTGAAAGGACAATATCGATGAGAATCAATAAATACATTGCCCATGCGGGAATTGCCAGCCGGAGAAAGGCTGAGGAATTGATCAAGCAGGGGCTAGTGACCGTGAATGGTCAGGTGGTGCGTGAGCTAGCGACCACCATTAAGTCTGGTGACCGAGTGGAAGTGGAAGGCCAGCCTATTTACAATGAAGAAAAGGTCTACTACCTGCTTAATAAACCGCGCGGGGTGATTTCCAGTGTGACAGACGACAAGGGGCGTAAGACAGTCGTTGATTTGCTACCGCAGGTCAAGGAGCGGATTTATCCCGTTGGCCGACTGGACTGGGATACTTCTGGTGCCTTGATTTTGACCAATGATGGTGATTTCACGGATGAAATGATTCACCCGCGGAATGAAATTGACAAGGTCTATGTGGCGCGTGTCAAAGGTGTGGCCAATAAGGAAGTTCTGCGTCCGCTGACTCGCGGTCTAGTCATTGAGGGCAAGAAAACCAAGCCAGCTGTTTATGAGATTCTCAAGGTCGATCCAGTGAAGAATCGCTCAGTGGTTCAGCTGACCATACACGAAGGGCGTAATCATCAGGTCAAGAAGATGTTTGAAGCGGTGGGATTGCCAGTGGACAAGCTTTCACGGACTCAGTTTGGACATCTGGACTTAACTGGGCTCAAGCCGGGTGAAGCACGTCGATTGAGTAAAAAGGAAGTCAGCCAGTTGCATAATTTGGCTGTGACCAAAACTAAGAAAAAATGATTAAGAAAATATTGATAGCGCCGGTTCGATTTTACCAGCGCTTTATTTCCCCTGCCTTTCCGCCTTCCTGCCGCTTTCGGCCGACCTGTTCCAATTACATGATTGAAGCAATTGAAAAACACGGAGCCAAGGGGGTGCTGATGGGCTTGGCCAGAATTGGTCGCTGCCATCCCTGGTCCGAGGAAGGGGATGATCCAGTACCGGATCATTTTAGTCTTCGGCGAAATGACTCTAAAATAGACATTGAACGGAAATAGCCTTGTTTCCGTTTTTTGCTAGAGAATAAAGTCCAGCCTTAGCAATTACTATCAGCTTTTCAATATTTTTGTTATAATATTTTTTATGAGAGTTGTTTCAGGAAAGTACGGGGGCAGGCCCCTCAAGACATTAGATGGCAAGACAACGCGACCTACGACAGACAAGGTCAAGGGCGCGATTTTTAATATGATTGGGCCTTATTTTGATGGCGGCCGAGTGCTGGATCTGTATGCAGGTAGTGGTAGTCTGGGAATTGAGGCGGTGTCTCGTGGCATGGAGTCGGCTGTTTTGGTTGAAAAAGATCGGCGGGCGCAAGCTATCGTGGCGGAAAATATTGCCATGACCAAGGAAGCAGCGCGCTTTGAGCTTCTCAAGATGGAGTCGAGTCGGGCGCTAGAGCAGTTGACTGGTCAGTTTGATCTGGTTCTGCTGGATCCGCCCTATGCCAAGGAGCAGATTATTGCGGATATTGAGAAAATGGCGGAGCGCAAGCTCTTGAGCGAGGATATTATGGTTGTTTGCGAGACGGATAAGTCGGTTGATTTGCCAGAAGAAATCGCAGACTTGGGTATCTGGAAGCAAAAAATATATGGAATTTCAAAGGTGACGGTCTATGTCAGATAAAATCGGGCTCTTTACAGGGTCATTTGATCCCATTACCAATGGACATGTGGATTTGATTGAGCGTGCCAGTCGGCTGTTTGATCGCTTGTATGTGGGAATCTTCTACAATCCTCACAAAGAAGGATTTTTTAGCATCCATGCGAAAAAAAGAATGGTTCTAGCGGCTTTAGCGCATTTGGAAAATGTGGAAGTCATCACTTCGCATGATGAATTGGCGGTCGATGTGGCAAAAAGGCTGGGTGTGACTACTCTTGTCCGCGGTTTACGCAACAGTCAGGACTTGGACTATGAAGCTGGCCTGCATTTTTTTAATAAGGAATTGGCACCTGATTTGGAGACCGTATTTCTGCTGAGTCAGCCGGCCTACCGATATATCAGTTCTTCAGCGATGCGGGAATTGATTGCTTTTCAGCAGGATCTTTCTGCCTATGTGCCAGCAAGTGTAATTGAGGAGTTAGAGAAAAAAGATGAATAATGACATGACAAATTCGGAAACGATGACAAAGGAAAATAAACGTGGTTTAACAGTAGTTGGTTGTGCTGGAGTGGCCTCGATTATCGTGCTTGTGCTCTTCCTTTTATCTTTCATTGTTCCATTGCCTTACTATATTGAGGTGCCTGGGGGGGCAGAAGATATTCGGAAGGTTCTGACTGTGGATGGAAAAGAAGACCAGGCAGCAGGTTCCTACAATTTTGTGACTGTTGGGATCCAGCATGCAACCTTTGCCCATCTGGTCTACGCTTGGCTGACTCCTTTTACGGATATTTATTCGGCTCAGGATATGACGGGTGGCTCGAGTGATGCTGAGTATATGCGCATCAACCAATTTTATATGGAAACGTCGCAGAATATGGCCAAATACCAAGGTCTCAAAGCCGCAGGAAAAGACATCAAGATGAACTATCTGGGTGTGTATGTTTTAAAAGTAGCTCCGAATTCGACCTTTAAAGGGATTTTGAATATTGCGGATACGGTGACGGGAGTCAATGACAAGACTTTTGAAAGCTCGGAAGACCTGGTCAAATATGTCAATTCTCAGGCTCTGGGCGATAGTGTCAAAGTGACCTACGAAGAAGATGGAAAAACCAAGACGGCGACGGGGAAAATCATCAAGCTGGAAAATGGCAAAAACGGAATTGGCATTAGTTTGATTGACCGCACGGAAGTCAACAGTAGTGTTCCGATTGAATTTTCGACCGAAGGTATCGGTGGTCCTAGTGCCGGCCTCATGTTTAGCCTAGCCATCTATACTCAGCTGGCCAATCCAGACCTGCGAGACGGTCGCGTGATTGCGGGAACGGGCAGTATTGATAGAGAAGGTAAAGTTGGGGATATTGGTGGGATTGACAAAAAAGTCGTCTCTGCTGCCAAGATCGGAGCGACAATCTTCTTTGCTCCGGATAATCCTGTCAGCGAGGAGGAAAAAAAGGCTAATCCCAAAGCCAAGACCAACTATGAAACGGCGCTTGAAGCAGCCAAGGAAATCAAAACGGATATGAAAATTGTACCGGTTAAGACTCTTCAGGATGCGATTGATTATTTAGAAAAAACCAAAAAATCTTAGTTTCGACTAAGATTTTCGTCTTTTAGAGACGACCGAAGGGTGTTGTTTATTAAATCGTCTGACTTTTTACAGAAAGATCTTTTTCTTCTGAAAAAATATAAATTCCCCTTGTTTTGTGATAAAATAATATGAAGTAAGATAGATGAGTGACAAAGGATAGGTATGCGTAAAGAAATTTCACCTGAGTTGTATAATTACAATAAATTCCCCGGCCCAGAATTTAAGCAAATGGGCAGCAAGATAGTTGCAGAAAAATTTGAGTTTGAATTGGTGGAGAATTATAAAGAGGCCTTTGATTTGACGGCCTTTCACCAGCGCTTTTCAGAAATTTTGAACAAATTTGACTATATTGTTGGCGATTGGGGCAATGAACAGTTGCGATTGCGCGGTTTTTATCGGGATGAGAAAGCCAAGGAAAATGCAGAGAAAATCAGTCGTTTGCAAGACTATCTGCTAGAATATTGTAATTATGGCTGCGCCTATTTTGTTTTGGAAAATGCTCAGCCAAGACGGGCTGCCTTTGACAAAAAATCCCACCATAAGAGAAAATCGGATGGCAAAAAACATCCAGAAATTTCTAGGGAACGTGGCTCTAAAAAAACGAAGGACGATCAGCAAAAACATCGTCCAAAGGCAAACAAGAACAAACAACAGAAACAAGGCAAACAGGCAAAGCAAGCGGCATCTAGCCAATCGCAGCGCCATTTTGTCATTCGTCAGAAATAAAGGAGAAACATGAAACCATCGATTTATAGCTTAACGCGAGAAGAAATGATTGAATGGGCAGAAGCTCAGGGAGAAAAGAAATTCCGTGCTAGTCAGATTTGGGAGTGGCTCTATCGTAAACGGGTTCAGTCTTTTGAAGAGATGACCAATCTGTCCAAGGACTTGATTGCTAAGCTCAATGATCAGTTTGTTGTCAATCCGCTTAAGCAGCGCATTGTCCAAGAGTCTGCTGATGGTACGGTCAAGTACCTCTTTGAGTTGCCAGATGGTATGCTGATTGAGACGGTACTCATGCGCCAGCACTATGGACTTTCTGTCTGCGTAACCACCCAAGTTGGCTGCAATATCGGCTGTACTTTCTGTGCTTCTGGCTTGATTAAAAAGCAACGCGACCTTAATAACGGTGAGATTGTTGCGCAGATTATGCTGGTTCAGAAGTATTTTGATGAGCGTGGTCAGGATGAGCGGGTCAGTCACATCGTGGTTATGGGGATTGGCGAGCCTTTCGATAACTATAAGAATGTCTTGAAGTTTGTCCGGACGGTCAATGATGATAAAGGTTTGGCTATCGGTGCCCGCCATATCACGGTTTCAACTTCAGGGCTGGCTCATAAGATCCGTGACTTTGCCAATGAAGGCGTTCAGGTCAATCTAGCTGTTTCACTGCACGCACCTAACAATGAACTACGTTCTAGTATCATGAAAATCAACCGTGCCTTTCCGATTGAGAAGCTCTTTGCAGCCATTGAATATTATATCGAAACCACCAACCGCCGGGTGACCTTTGAGTACATCATGCTCAATGAAGTCAATGACGGGGTAGAGCAGGCCAAGGAACTGGCTGAGTTGCTCAAGAACATTAAGAAATTGTCTTATGTCAATCTCATTCCTTACAACCCCGTTAGCGAGCACGACCAATACAGCCGCAGTCCCAAAGAGCGCGTGATGGCCTTCTATGACACCCTCAAGAAAAACGGCGTCAACTGTGTGGTACGTCAAGAGCATGGTACAGATATTGATGCAGCCTGCGGCCAGTTGCGTTCCAATACTATGAAGCGAGATCGTGAGAAAGCACTTGTTGAAAATGTTCAGCCTTAAAAATTATCTGACTTCAGACGGTGAGCTGACAGCTCGAGGCCGAAAATTGCTGGTAGGAGGAAGCTGGTTCTATTTCTTGATGCTCTGCATTCTGTGCTTTATCCCTCAGGTTCCAGAGCCAGGAATGGAGACGCCGGGAGTCCAGTATTTTGGCCGAATAGTAGTTTTGCTAGTCCCGTTTAATTCCTTTGTTAATATTGGCGAAATTACTTCTTGGATCCAGCTGGTCAAGGTTTTTATCCAAAATCTAGCCAATATCTTCTTGCTGTCGCCCTTAATCTTTCAATTGCTTTGCCTCTTTCCGAAGTTGCGGAAGACCAAGAAGGTTGTATGGCTGAGCTTTGGGATGAGTTTGTCTATTGAAGTGACTCAGATTCTGCTGGACCTTCTCATCAACGCCAATCGAGTCTTTGAGATTGATGATCTCTGGACCAATACTTTGGGTGGTTATCTGGCTTGGTGGGCATTTCAGCTTGGTCAGAAAATCTGGAAAAATCGTCAAGGCGACGCTTTCAAAAGAGATTAGCGAGAGAAAGGTTCGGATTTAGGAGAAAAAATTAAATTTTTTCTTGACAAGAAAAAGGGAAAGGCCTATAATAAAATAAATCATCAGAAAAGTAATAATTTTTTCTACTTTCAGGGAGCCTGTGGTTGGTGGAAACAGGTAGTGGAGGATTATGAAGTGGGCTGATGAAAAAAATGAATTTGAAACAATAAAAATTCGGTGAGCACACCTTACAGTGCAGCTTGTTGTTAGACAAGACAGAGATATGGAGGCAGTCTATACTTTGCTCCATAATTGAGGTGGCACCGCGATTTTACGCCCTCACACAGATTTTTTCTGTGTGTGGGCTTTTGTTTTGCTTGAAAATAAAGAAAAGAGGCAATCAAGATGACAGAAACTAAAGGATATTTTGGACAATTCGGCGGCTCCTTTGTACCGGAGCCTATCCAAGCCTTGCTGGATGAATTGGAAGCGACTTTTGAGAAGTATAAGGATGACCCAGAATTTTTAAATGAATACCGACATTATTTGGCAGATTATTCAGGTCGGGAGACTCCGCTCTACTATGCAGAAAGTCTGACCCAGCACCTGGGCGGAGCGAAGATTTATCTGAAGCGGGAAGATCTCAATCATCTGGGCTCTCACAAGCTCAATAATGTTTTGGGACAGATTCTTCTAGCTAAGCGGATGGGCAAGACCCGAGTCATCGCTGAAACTGGAGCTGGTCAGCATGGTGTGGCAACTGCGGCAGCTGCAGCTAAGTTTGGTATGAAGTGCGATGTTTACATGGGTGCAGAGGATGTAGAACGCCAGCGCCTTAATGTCTTCCGCATGGAAATGATGGGAGCGACTGTTCACGCGGTGGAAACGGGAACCAAAACCCTCAAGGATGCGGTTGATGCAGCCTTTGGAGCTTGGATGAGTGATTTGGAAGCCTTCTATGTTTTGGGTTCGGCTGTCGGACCTCACCCTTATCCGACGATTGTCCATGAGTTCCAAAAGGTGATCAGTGAAGAATCTCGCCGTCAGATTTTGGACAAGGAAGGTCGCTTGCCGGACTATGTCATTGCCTGTGTAGGCGGTGGATCCAATGCTATCGGTGCCTTCTCCCAGTATGTGGCGGATGAAGAAGTCAAGCTGGTTGGTGTTGAAGCGGCTGGACGGGGTCTTGATACAGACCAGCATGCGGCAACCATGACCAAGGGAAGCGTCGGAGTAGTGGACGGTATGAAGACCTACGCTGTCTTTGCAGAAGATGGTCAGGTAGCGCCGGTTTACTCGATTTCAGCAGGCTTGGACTATCCTGGAGTTGGTCCTGAACATGCTTTCTTTAAAGATTCTGGTCGAGTAGAATACGTGGCCGCGACAGATGATGAAGCTGTGGATGCCTTGCTTCTCTTGACACAAAAGGAAGGTATTTTGCCGGCAATCGAAAGTTCTCACGCCATTGCTGAAGCTATCAAGCGAGCTCCAAAATTGTCATCTGACCAAATCATCATTATCAATGTATCTGGTCGTGGAGACAAGGATGTGGCAGCCATTGCCGACTATCTAGAAAAACGAAAATAAAATACCCAGCAGAAGAGTAGTAACATCTCTCCTTTCAGAGAGTCTGTGGTTGCTGTAAACAGGCAGGAGAAGTTATGAAATGGGCTGTTGGAGACAATATTTTGTCCTTTAGTTGATCTTTTATCATTTTGTTAGCATACTTTTCCATGAGCTAGTATGCTTCCTTGTACCAAAAGCAACTTAAATGACTACAATAACAAATGAGATGTGGAGTCTGAAAACTCCATAACTGAGGTGGCACCGCGATGATACGCCCTCACAGGATGAACTGTGCGGGCGTTTTTCTGTAGTTCTGGAGCAAGTTCTGACAGTGAACTGGCGCTATCTGCTTTTGAAAAATGCAGTCATGGCTAGCAAATTGCTCCTCCATAAACGCTTCTGATTAAATAGAAAGAAAAATTATGCAAAAGATTTTACCAGCTGATATTTTATCGCCGATTCTGGCTTATATGCGGATTCAGGGCGACCATAAGGTGATTTTGGAAAGTATTCCGAGAGATAGCGAGACAGCTCGTTTTTCTATCCTAGCTTATAATCCAGTCTTTGAAGTTCGCTATGAAAATGGCCAGTTAACAAAGAACGGACAAGTAATTGAGGCAGATCCATTGGACTATCTGCATGAGTTAGCCGTAAAAAAAGGCCATCATTCAGAACTGCCTTTTGGCGGTGGAGCCATCGGTTTTGTCGGCTACGATATGATTTCCCTCTATGAGGAGATTGGCCAGATTCCAGCAGATGTGATTGGAACGCCGGATATGCACTTTTTCGTCTATGAGAGTTACATGGTTTTTGACCATAAAAAAGACAAGGTCTATATCGTTGAGGAGGAACTCTACAGTGATCGAAGCGAAGCTGATTTGGCTGCTAGTCTGGAGCGTATCATGACTGAGCTGGCGCAGCCAGCGGCAGATGAATTTTCACCGCTGGAACTGTCCAGTTTGAACTTCCAGAGTCATATCGAGCAGGCAGCTTTTGAAAAAATGGTGGAAGAAGCGCGTAGCTTGATTCGGCAGGGAGACATGTTCCAATGTGTTCTTAGTCAGCGTTTTTCAGCGGAGTATTCTGGTAGACCGCTGGATTACTATCGCAATCTGCGTGTGACCAACCCTTCCAACTATCTCTACTTTTATGATTTCGGGGATTATCAGATCATCGGAGCCAGCCCAGAAAGTCTGGTGTCTGTCAAGCATGGGCAGGTTACGACCAATCCTATCGCTGGGACCAGACCGCGCGGGAAGGATGAGAGAGAAGATAAAGCCTTGGCAGAGGAGTTGCTGGCTGACGAGAAGGAAGTGGCGGAACACCGCATGTTAGTTGATTTGGGGCGTAATGATATCGGTAAAATCGCCCAGAATAACAGCGTGGAAGTCACTAAGTATATGGAAGTGGAGTATTTCCGCTATGTCATGCATCTGACCAGCGTGGTTCGTGGTCAGCTTCTGCCTCAACTGACAGCCATGGATGCACTCAAGTCGACCCTGCCAGCCGGTACCGTTTCGGGTGCGCCTAAGATTCGAGCCATGAAACGCATTTATGAGCTGGAGCAGGAAAAACGTGGCGTTTATGCGGGGGCTATCGGCTATCTGTCTGCGACAGGTGATATGGATTTCGCCATCGCTATTCGGACCATGATTTTGAAAAATGGCAGAGCTTATGTTCAAGCTGGAGCGGGTATTGTTT
>NZ_CALIIB010000011.1 GCF_938020365.1 uncultured Streptococcus sp.
TTTCGCTGTCCTGATAAAAAATTCCTTCAATCGGCTGGTCAATCTCAACATTGTCCGGCACATAAAGAACCGCACCGCTGTTGAAATAGGCCGTATGGTAAGCCGCTAATTTGTCCTCGTCATACTTGACCGCGGACATAAAATGCTTCTCTACCAGCTCTGGAATTTCTTCCAAAGCAGAGTGGAAATCATTGAAGATCACACCTTGCTCTGCCAAATCAGCTGGCAATTGCTCAAGGACCGTTTGGGTTCCCATTTGGATAAACTTGAGATTGTCTCCAAGAGCCGTGAAATCTGGCACACTGGTCAAAGGCTCGCTGTCAGAAATACGGCCGTCACCCAGATTCCAGCGATGAAATTTAACCCGCTCAATAACTGGCAAGTCCAGTTGATCAATCTGGTCAAAGGCCTGCTGACGAAGATCAGCTAACCATGCTGGTTCTGCGTGAACTTGTGAAAATTCGTGTATCAATTCTTTTGTCATGTCATTCTCCTATCTTTTATCAAAGTCAAAAGAATGTTTGACTAGACTTCTTCAGTATAGTTGAAGCCCAACTCTTCAGCCAATTTGGCATAGCCTTCTTTTTCCAAGCGAACTGCCAATTCTGGACCGCCAGAAAGAACAACTTTCCCCTCCATCATGACATGAACTACGTCTGGAGTGATATAATTGAGCAGGCGTTGGTAGTGGGTGATGATCATAGCGCCAAAGCCCTCTCCACGCATAGCATTGACCCCTTTAGACACGACCTTGAGAGCGTCGATATCCAGACCTGAGTCAATCTCATCCAAAAGCGCAAAAGTTGGCTCTAGCATGAGCAACTGCAGGATTTCATTGCGTTTTTTCTCACCACCTGAGAAACCTTCATTGAGGTAGCGCTCAGCCATCTCTTCTTTCATGTTGAGCAGTTCCATCTTTTCATCTAGTTTAGTAATGAAGTCACGGACAGAGATCTTTTCATCGTCTTCCTTGCCAGCATTCATGGCCGCACGGAGAAACTCTGCATTAGTAATGCCAGGAATTTCACTAGGATACTGCATCGCAAGGAAGAGTCCCATACGAGCCCGTTCATCCACTTCTAGCTCCAAGATATTAACCCCATCAAAAAGCACCTCTCCTTGAGTTACTTCGTAGTTAGGATTTCCCATAATGGCTGCAGACAAGGTAGATTTCCCTGTTCCATTTGGACCCATGATGGCTGCAACTTCTCCCGTTTTCAGAGTAAGATTTACCCCTTTGAGAATTTTTTTCCCTTCAATTTCAACATGAAGATCTTTGATTTCTAAGACAGACATTTCTTTTTCCTTTCTTTGCTTAGCTGATTTACATACTTTAGTATACCAAAAAAAAGCCCAAAAGGCTTTTATTTTGTTTAGAACTATTCTTGTTTGTGTTTCTTTTGGTATCTCTTCTCTCGAACTTCTTCTCGATAAGAGGAGTTTCCGATAAAGCGCAGGATATTGAGCAGAGGCGTCCTCTGCGGCCCCAGAACCCCTATTAGTTCTACCAAGAGTTCAACACCTAGCAGAAGCCCAATTACGAGGAGGAGTCCACCGATGCGAGTCGATACATTTAGCAGGAGGGAAATCATAGAGAAAATCATCGAAATCCCATAGATAACCAGAACTGTTCCCCGATGTGTCAATCCTAAGGACAAGAGCCTATGGTGAAGGTGGTGGCGGTCAGGCTGGTAAAATTTCTGACCAGACAAAGTTCGACGAACGATTGCTAAAAAGGTATCTGTAATCGGTACACCCAAGATAATCATAGGTGTAACAATCGCTACTGCCGTTGCATTCTTCAAGCCCTGTAGAGACAGGACCGAAATCATAAAACCGATGAAAAGAGCCCCCGTATCCCCGCCATATATAATGGCTGGATGATAATTGTAAGGAAAGAAGCCAGCAATAGAGGCCACTAAAACCAGGATTGTCAAAGTCAGGAATAAATTATGGCCCGGCAAGAAAAAGTAGGAAACAATCCCCATGGTTAGCAAGGAAATAATGGAGACCCCGCTAACAAGGCCGTCTAAACCATCCATGAGATTAACCGCATTGGTAATAGAGACAATCCAGAGAATGGTCAAAATAAAAGATAGCCAAGGTGGGAAAAAAAGATGGGGACCACCAAACGGAATCTTAAAGTCATCCAAGCGGAAATCCGTCAGCCACCAAATCAGACAGGCAGCCAGCACAATCCCCCCTAACTTCATCAGGGGACTTAATTCTTTAATATCATCGATAAGCCCTGTCAGGGCAACAATCAAGCCCCCCAACACCACCGGCCAAATATAGTCAAAATAAGTCTGTTCAAAAAAAGTGACGCCAACAATCTGCGGCATGAAGACCAAAGTTGCCAAGGTAAAAGCCGCTACAACCGCCAGACCGCCTGCACTCGGCATGGGCTTTTTATTGATTCGTCGAGCATTAGGATAGTCGACTGCATCCATTTTAAAAGCCAAGAGCCGAACGAGGGGAGTCAGCAAAACTCCGACAAAAAATGTCGCTAGTAGCACCAAAATGAACTTCAATGGAAAAGCAATCATACGCATTCAACTTTCTGCAACTGTTGGATGGCTTCTGTCACCAAAAGCAGACGCCCATGTTCTTGTAGGACAGCACGAGTAATATCTGTATCCTCAGCAAATTCACGCATTTTAGCCAGTAACCAAGCTGGATAAAGAGCAGGTTGCTCTTCCAAATCTACCAAAATAGTCAGATAGTAGGCAGAGTCGTATTTATAAAGTTCTGATAGGTCTATTGGGTAGTCAACCGTTTTGGCGAAAGAAACTGCACTCTGCAAATCAGCAAAAGACAGAATATAGTAAACATAACGGTCTAGATTTTCTTCCCTATCTTCTGAAGAATCTACAGAGGCCTCCTGATCAGCCTCTGCTGCTTCTAAAGATTTGACCGCCTCAAGGTCATCCTTACTCTTTTCAAAGATATTTTTTTCCAAAGTCTTTAAGAATTCATCTGGCGACATCTGGCTAAGTTCATCCATGTCTGGTAGATTACCCAAGTCTTCAAAATTCAAATTCTTATCAATCTTGGATCTCGTCACAAAGACATCCAGCTTGTCTGGCTTAGGCGTCACTCGAAAGCTGAGCATGCCACTGTCTAAAAAGCTTTCCGGCATTTCCAACTCATCCAAAATAGTATAGAAAAATTCTTCTGTTTTTTCTTGGGGAACTAGGAAATCTGCAATTTCCATTCCGTGTTCTTCTAGATCTTCCAACTGGATGGTAATTTTAATCGTCGAATCATTAATCTGTTTCACTTCCATCTCATTAACCTCATACTTTCATAGTCTTTCTATTATACTAAAATTCTAAACTTATTTCAAAAAAATAACGAGTCAAATAAGAAAAGAGAGTGGGACAGAAATCGGTAATTCGTTAGAATTCGATTTCGTCGTCCCACCTCCGCACAGTTGAGTAGGGCTATAAAAGCTGATGAAATCAGCGTAGTAGAGCCCACTCAACCACTGCGTCTTGCTCGACAATCCAAAGACAATTGAGAGGCTAGGACTTTTGTCCCAGCCTCTTGATTAGCCAATAATGACCTTGATCAGACCGTAAACCAACAGCAAAACTCCGAGGCCGATCCGATATTTACCAAAGATTGTAAAGTCATGATTCTTGACATAATCTGTCAGGAAGCGAATCACATAAAGACTGACACCGAAGGCCACTCCCATCGCTACCAACAAAAGGAATAATTGGTCGAAACCTAAAGAATTACCCTTGATAATAAATTTCAGGATTTTCAGCCCACTTGCGCCAAACATGATTGGAATACCCAAGTAGAAAGTAAACTCTGTCACAACTGGTCGGCTGACACCATTCAAGAGACCACCGACAATGGTCGCACCTGAACGACTAGTTCCTGGAAAGAGGGACAAGACTTGGAAAAGACCTATATAAAGAGCGGTTTGATAAGGAAGTCTGCTCAATTCTGTAACAGTCGGTTCCACCTGCTCTCGTTTTTCCAGATAGATAAAGGCAGCCCCGTAGATAATCAGCATGATCGCAACGGATACCAGATTATAAAAATGGGCTTCAAACCAATCATCTAGGAAAAGACCGATGATTGCAGCTGGCAAAGCAGCAACGACTACCTTGGCCCAGAGCTGCCATGTCAGCTGAATTTGACGAGCTGTTTTCCCTGGTTTAAAAGGGTTGAGCTTATCAAAATAAATCACCACAACCGCCAAGATGGCTCCCAGCTGAATGACTACATTGAACATTTCCATGAAAGCTGGATTTTCATTTTTATATTTGATAAAATCTTGAATCAGAATCAAGTGGCCGGTACTCGAAATGGGTAGCCACTCTGTAATTCCTTCAACAATTCCATAAATAATGGACTTTAAAATTTCAATAATAAACATACATAACTCCTAAAACAACTTTAACATTTATTATACCACATATTGGAGGAGAGGAAAAGCTTTCACAAGGGCTTTGGCAAGCTTTTTATCAAAAGGCTCCGCCACCTCCGCCTCCACCGCCACCAGAGAAGCCACCTTCTGCTCCGCCTCCTGATGAAACCGAGAAATGACTGGCCGTCGAAGCAATGTGGCCATAATTTGAAAAACTATGGGAACTTGCGTAGAAAATAGGATGAAGATTATATTGTAGATAAGTATTCATAGACGCGTTTTCCAAGGAAATCTGACGCAGCTTCATGACCCGACTAACACGATCCGCATAGCCAAATAGGGTAGCATAGACCAAAAGTCGGTTCCACAGGACAATGCCTTCTACCTCGGTATCGTATAGGCGAGCGATGTAGCGTAGCATATTCGCAAAGCTATTCCAGAGATAGAAATCATGGGCTCCCTCATCGCTCAAGACACCATCCCGCTGATATAACTGCAAGGCTCTGCCCAGCAGAACGGTCAACACCGAAGCGACAGCTGCAAGTGGAAGATAAGACCAAATAAAACCGTCTAGCTTGATCAAATAGACAAAAAATGTCAAGAGAGTCAAGCCAAAAGCAAGGAAACTTGCCATTAGAGCCAACCACAAGAGAAGCTTTTCTCCTCGTTTCAAAGGACGATAGTGATCCAGCAAGTTTAGCTCCCGAATCTCCTTTAATACTTGCTCAGACAAAAGGTTTAAATCAGTTGAAAAGCGATTTTTTATTCGATTTCCAATTTGGCGGATTCGTGCTTCATCTGTTGATTTTTTATTTTTATAAAGATCTTCTGAAATCTGATAAGATTCAAACAAGTCTGCTACAGCTGCCTGTTTATGGTCACCAAATGCCATCTGTAAGAATTGACCTTCAAACTCTGACAAACCTTTTTTAGAAGTTGGTTTCAAGATTGGCTTGTCTGCAGTTCCTAAAAGCTCGATATAGCCTCGATCCATCAAATCCAGCAAGGTCGCCTGCACCAAATTTTCAAATTTCAAATGCGCCCGTCCGCCACTGGTCGGATCGACTTCCCTCATATCCACAGCAAAGATATTGGCCGCTACAATGAGAGGAGCCAGATCTTGCGGAGCTTCATAGAGGCGAGCGTCTTTAGGAAAAGCTTGGCTAGGATGAATCTTAATCCGAAAAATCAGATAAAATATCCCCGAAAGCATCAGCAAGAACAAACCCAAAAGAGGCAGATAAACTTCCCCCAAGCGATGATAAAACTGCCTCTTAGCTACAATCTCTTTCTCAACTGCTTGAAAAGTCTGTAGATAGTTGGTTGCTTTTGGATCCTCTGCTGCTTGATGCAGAGCTTGGCGATGCCAATATCCATGCAGTTCAACCTTCTTCCTACTAGGCAAATGAGATAGCTGAATCCGATAATCACCACGGTCCCTATCTATAGTAGCCGATTGGCCAAAATAACCTGTATGAACATACATGTCCGTTAAGGTCCAAGTTCCCAAGCCCCAAACCTTAATCGTCACATTTTGCAACTCCTCTTCCCAATCACTGATTGGTGTCCATTTGAGCTCTGCAATATCTTTATGGAGAAACAAAAGATTGGTCAAGTTCCATGTGACTGTTACTTTGACCGTGTCGCCTTCTTTACCCGCATTGTAAATCTTAACCTCGTAGCCATCTCCTAAATCTGTGACTCGTGGCTCAAAGTCATACTTTACGACTCCATTCGTTTTCACAGAAACTTTTGGATCTGAATCAATAGCAAAGCCTTCTGGCATCTTTCCTGCTGAGCCTAAGGAGACCATCTGGCCATTGTAATCATCATCAAAATGATAAGTCACCTCTTCTGTATAGGTGGCTGTATTATCGGCATGGATCTCCAAATCTCCTTGATACGACTGGATTTGATAGTCTAAAGCTGACACCGTTCCAGCAAAAAATAAACTCAAAAGAATAAGGAGAATTCCTGACAAGTAGCTTTTCATAAACCAAAGTCCTTTTCTAAATCTTTATCCTATTATAGCATTTTTCTCAAGTAAGGGCTTACCAGGATTGAAAAGTCGAATATTTTTCGGTAGAATAGAAAGAACTATTTTAGAAGGACTAGGAGAGAATATGAAAAAATTCATTTTAACCTTATTGACAGCCCTCCTCGTCTGTCTGGGAACCTTTACCGTAGCTCAGGCGGATGATTATCTTAGGATCGGGATGGAAGCGGCCTATGCCCCTTTCAACTGGACCCAAGATGATGATTCAAATGGTGCTGTTAAAATCGAAGGAACAAATCAGTATGCCAATGGCTACGATGTCCAAGTTGCCAAGAAGATTGCTCAGGAAATGGGCAAGGAGCCTCTAGTTGTAAAAACTTCTTGGAACGGACTGATTCCAGCCTTGACATCTGGTAAAATCGATATGATTATCGCTGGTATGAGCCCAACTGCCGAACGGAAAAAAGAAATCGCCTTTTCTAACAGCTACTATACTAGTGAGCCTGTTATGCTGGTTCGAAAAGACGGCAACTACGCTAATGCTAAGACCCTCAAAGACTTCAAAGATGCTAAAATCACCTCTCAGCAAGGTGTCTATCTTTACAATCTGATTTCTCAACTGCCAGGTGCTAAGCAAGAGACCGCCATGGGAGATTTCGCCCAAATGCGTCAAGCTCTAGAATCTGGTGTTATTGACGGTTACATTTCTGAACGTCCCGAAGCTCTGACAGCTGAAGCTGCCAACTCTAAGTTCAAGATGATTCAATTCAAAGAGGGCTTTGAGGTTGGCGAAGAGGATTCTTCCATCGCCGTCGGCATGCGTAAAGACGACAGCCGAATCGAGCAAGCTAATGCAGCTATCGCTAAACTCTCAACAGATGACCAAGTCCAGCTGATGGATCAGATGATTAAAAATCAACCGGTGGACACCGATACTGACGATGCTGAAGACACATTCTTCAATAAAGTTTTTAAGATTTGGAAGGAAAATTGGCCGCAGTTCTTACGCGGAGCTGGTTTGACCTTGCTCATTTCCATCACAGGAACAATCGCTGGCCTCTTCATTGGCTTGTTGATTGGGGTCTATCGGACAGCGCCCATTTCAAAAAATAAGGCTCTAGCCTTCTTACAAAAACTATTCGGTTGGTTCCTCAATGTTTACATTGAAATCTTCCGTGGTACACCTATGATTGTACAATCCATGGTTATCTACTATGGAACAGCTCAGGCTTTTGGCATTTCGATTGACCGGACAGCTGCAGCCATCTTCATCGTTTCTATCAATACTGGCGCTTACATGAGTGAAATTGTCCGCGGTGGTATCTTTGCCGTTGACAAGGGACAATTCGAAGCGGCTACTGCACTCGGAATGACCCACGGCCAAACCATGCGCAAAGTCGTCCTCCCACAGGTGGTTCGCAACATTCTGCCTGCGACGGGGAATGAATTTGTCATCAATATCAAGGATACATCTGTCCTGAATGTGATCTCCGTGGTGGAGCTCTACTTCTCAGGAAATACCATTGCTACTCAGACTTATCAGTATTTCCAAACCTTCACTATTATCGCAGTTATTTACTTTGTCTTGACCTTTACCGTCACTCGAATCCTACGTTTCATCGAGCAGAAATTTGACACAGATCATTACACAACAGGTGCCAACCAAATGCAGACGGGAGAATTGAAACAATGACCGAAACAATTTTAGAAATTAAAAATCTCAAAAAATCTTATGGGGGGAATCAAGTCTTAAAAGACATTTCTCTGACTGTCCACAAGGGCGAAGTTATCTCCATTATCGGAAGTTCAGGTAGCGGAAAATCAACCTTTCTCCGCTCCATCAACCTCCTAGAAACACCTACTGCTGGCGAAATTCTCTACCGCGGAAAAAATGTCTTGGACGAAAACTACGACCTGACTCACTACCGCGAAAAATTAGGCATGGTGTTCCAAAGTTTCAATCTTTTTGAAAATCTCAATGTCCTAGAAAACACTATAGTAGCTCAGACAACCGTGCTCAAAAGAGAGCGTGCTGAAGCAGAAAAGATTGCCAAAGAAAATCTAGAAAAGGTCGGTATGGGTGAGCTCTACTGGCAAGCCAAGCCTAAACAACTCTCAGGTGGACAAAAGCAGCGGGTTGCCATTGCACGTGCGCTTTCCATGAACCCTGATGCTATCCTTTTCGATGAGCCAACTTCAGCTCTTGACCCAGAAATGGTCGGCGAAGTCCTGAAAATCATGAAGGAATTGGCTAAAGAAGGCCTGACTATGATTGTCGTGACCCACGAAATGGAATTTGCCCGTGATGTTTCCAGCCGTGTTATCTTTATGGATAAGGGCGTCATCGCAGAAGAAGGCACTCCACAAGAATTCTTTACCAATCCTAAAGAAGAACGAACCAAGGAATTCCTACATCGCTTCTTGAAATAAACAACCAAGCAAACAAACAAGACGGAAAAAGATACATCCGCCTTGTTTTTTTATTCGCAAAATAAAAAAGCGGGTTCCCCCACTTTCCGAAGATTAGTCTTCAAACTTTTCATGATTCTTATCGTAGAAATCAATCAAGCCAAGAGCTGTTTCAAAAGAAATATTCTTTACTTTTGCACGTCCTTGAGCAAGAGCAATAATTGACATTTCACGCGCGTTTGTTTCTTTACTAATACGGTAACCTGTAATTTTTTTGTCACGAACCCATCCAACGACTGACTCTACTTTTTCAAAATTTGATTTAGCCATTTCTTACTCCTCTCTAACTTATTTCGAATACTAATATAATGGTTTTTATACAGTTTGTCAACTTAGAAAAACCAAAACAAACAAATTAAATAATTCTGAATATTCTATATTTATTTAGCTTTGAGGGCTGAAAGGATCTGGGTGCGAATACTCTCCACTCCATCAGGATTTGCTGGAAGGAAGATCGTGTTATTTCCTTGCTTATCTGCAAAATTATTCAAGGTATCTAAATACTGGTTAGTCAAGAGGATGGACATAATCTGTTCTTCTGTTAACTCAACATTGGCGCCTTTAAGCTCCTTAATCGAGTCTGCTAAGCCGTCTACGATTGCCTTCCGCTGCTCTGCAATACCGACCCCATGAAGACGGTCTTTCTCAGCCTCGGCTTCTGCAGCAGTTACAATTTTAATCTTATCCGCTTCTGCCAATTCCTGAGCTGCCACGCGCTTGCGTTGAGCGGCATTGATTTCGTTCATAGACTGTTTAACTTCTGCATCTGGCTCAACCTTGGTAATCAAGGTCTTGACAATGATGTAGCCATAAGTCGACATTTCTTCAGCTACCTGTTTTTGAACTTCTAGGGCAATCTCATCTTTCTTTTCAAAGAGCTCGTCCAAGGTCAGCTTAGGAACAGAGGAACGCAGAGCATCTTCGATATAAGACTTGATCTGCGCTTCTGGCCGCATGAGTTTATAGTAAGCATCCGTGACATTGTGTTCATTTACCCGATACTGGGTCGCCACATTCATGGTCACAAAGACATTATCCTGAGTCTTGGTCTCAACAATAATGTCGCTTTGTAGCAAACGCAACTGAACACGGGCGGCGATTTTGTCAATTCCCAAAGGCAAACGAACATTCATCCCACTTGTACTAGTCTTGTGGTACCGACCAAAACGCTCAATGATGGCAACAGATTGCTGGCGCACGACATAAAGCGAGCTAAATGCCAATAGACCACAAAGAAGAAGAAAAATGAGAAAGAAGAAAAAGAAATTCAGTAACATAAGCGCATCTCCTTAATTTAATATAGTATATTCTAGCACAGTCCTCACTCACTTGCAATTAAAAAGTGGGGTTTTGCTAAAATATTTTTAGGATTAGACTAACATGTTATAAAGCGTTTCATTTCCGTTTAGATTGATGAAGGAAGGATCAAAATGCTCGATTCGATTGATCAGACCTGCATAGTCATGTTTATTGGCCAGAGCAATCCCAATCAGGACCGGTCCGGTTCCTTTGCTGGCCCGCTTGATGTATTCAAATCGAGTGATGTCATCATTTGGCCCTAAAATATCATTTACAAATTCACGTAAGGCACCTGGCCGCTGCGGGAAATTTACTACAAAATAATGCTTGATGCCATCATAGATGAGGGCACGCTCTTCCATTTCAGGCATACGGTTAATGTCATTATTTCCGCCCGAAATGATACAGCAGACAGTTTTTCCTTTGATATATTCTCGCAACACTTCCAAGGCTGCTACGCTAGCTGCACCAGCAGGCTCTGCGATGATTCCTTGTTTAGAATAGAGATCAATCAAGGTTTCTGAAATCAAGCCTTCATCAACCCCGATAAGTGTTTCTACATTCTTCTTCGTTGCTTCATAAGTAGAGGCCCCTACCTTTTGGACTGCGATACCGTCCGCAAATTTGTCAATTTCATTGAGTTTGACAGGACCGCCTGCTTCAAAAGCTGCTCTCATACTGCGGGCTCCATTCGCCTCTACCCCAATCACTTCAATTTGTGGCTGACTTTCCTTGATGTAAGTGGATACTCCTGCGATGAGACCGCCGCCTCCTACTGGTACCAAGACCAAGTCTAAATCGATGGACTCCCGAGCTGTATCTTCTAGGATTTCATAAGCAACCGTTCCCTGACCTGCTTGAACATGAGCATCATCAAAAGGATCGATGAAAGTCCGATTTTCCATCCGTGTGAATTCCATAGCCGCCCGAGCAGAAGCATCAAAAGTATCTCCTACTAGCTTAATCGTAACAAAATCACCACCAAAGAAACGGACCTGCCCAATTTTTTGCTGAGGAGTTGTGATAGGCATAAAAATAGTCGCTGGGATTTTCATTTCATTACAAGTGTATGCGACACCCTGAGCGTGATTGCCCGCAGAAGCGCAGACAACCCCACGTTCTCGCTCTTCTTTACTCAACTGAGAAATGGCATAATAGGCACCACGGATTTTGAAAGAACGAACACGTTGGGCATTTTCCTTTTTAAGATAAATCTTTGCCCCGTACTTCTCTGACAAGTAATGATCATAATCAAGCGGTGTATTGACAACAACATCTTTTAATAACTTATGAGCACGGACGATATCTTTTGCTGTTAACATTCCTTTTCCTTTCCAAATGAGGTAAACAAACTCAGCTGGTATCCCAGCTGAGTTTTCCACACAATCTTAGTTGTAAATCTTGAAAGCATCATCGTCGTTTTTACCAACGAATGGCATTGCTTTACGCAATTCTGCACCGACTTTTTCAATTTCAAGGTTAGCTGCTTGTTCACGGTAAGCAGTGAGTTTTGGACGTCCAGCTTTATAGTCATTTACAAAGTCATTTGCAAATTTACCATTTTGGATATCTGCAAGAACTGCTTTCATGTTTTCTTTGACTTGATCAGTAATCACACGTGGACCTGATACATAGTCACCGTATTCAGCAGTGTTTGAAATAGATTGGCGCATTTTCTTGAATCCACCTTCATAGATCAAGTCAACGATGAGTTTCATTTCGTGCAGCACTTCGAAGTAAGCCAATTCTGGGGCATAGCCTGCTTCTGTCAATACTTCAAAACCTGCTTCGATAAGGGCAGTCAAACCACCACAAAGTACAGCCTGTTCACCAAACAAATCTTCTTCAGTTTCTTCTTTGTAAGTTGTTTCAAGCAAACCAACACGAGCTGCACCAACACCTTTACACCAGTCCATCGCGATGTCTTTGGCATTCCCAGTCGCATCTTGGTAAACCGCGTAAAGAGCTGGAACACCGAAGCCTTCTTCAAAAGTACGGCGAACCAAGTGACCAGGACCTTTTGGTGCACACATGAAGACATCTACATCTGCAGGAACTTTGATAAATTCAAAGTGGATATTGAAACCATGAGCAAATCCAACTGCGTTACCAGCTTCCAAGTTAGGAGCGATTTCTGTTTCGTAAAGTTCTTGTTGGATTTCATCTGGAGCCAAAATCATGATAACATCAGCCAATTTAGCAGCTTCTGCTACTGTGTATGTGTTGAAGCCATCTTCTTTAGCTTTGTCAAATGACTTACCAGGACGAACACCGATAATCACATCATGACCTGTATCACGCAAGTTTTGTGCATGAGCATGACCTTGTGAACCATAACCGATAACGGCGATCTTTTTACCGTCAAGTGCTGCTACTTTTACATCTTTTTCGTATTCCATTGTTACTGCCATAATGTTTACTCTCTTTTCTTTTTTTATTGCCTCTTAGGCGGTTTTAACAAATTAAGCTGGATTTTATACTCACTGAAAATCAAAGATCAAACTAGGAAGCTAGCCACAGGCTGTACTTGGGTACGGCAAGGCGAAGCTGACGTGGTTTGAAGAGATTTTCGAAGAGTATTAATCACGGGTAAAGCCAGTTGCCCCAGTCCGTGCGATATTGCGAATGCCGTAAGGACGGATGACTCGTAAGAGCGCTTCGCTCTTTTCTGCATCGCCCGTCATCTGGATAGTGATCGAGCTTGGCGCCACATCGACTACCGTTGCCCGGAAAGGCTGGATAATGGCCAAGATTTCTGCACGCTTAGCAACCGGTGCTGATACCTTGATCAAAATAACTTCTCGCTCTAGGTGAGGATGATCTGTAATATCTCGCACCCGAATCACATCAATCTGGCGATTAAGCTGCTTGATAATCTGCTCCACTTCATTGAGGGAATTTACATCAATGATAATGGTGATCCGAGAAACATTTTCATCCTCGGTCGCACCGACAGAGATACTTTCGATATTGACCTGACGTCTGGAAAGCACACCAGTGAAGCGATTCAGAACACCCGAACGATTCTGGAGTTTAGCTGTCAACATTCTACGCATGGAACTTCACCCCCAACATCTCATGATTGCTCTTGCCAGCTGGCACCATTGGAAGCACGTGCTCCTTGCGGGAAATATCTACCTCGATAAACATCGGTATATCTTCCTTTAGGACTTCCAAATCTTGAGCAATGGTCTCTGGATTATCAAATTTATAGGATTTGACACCATAAGCCTGAGCCATCAGCTGAAAATCTGGCAAACTGTCAAAGACTGACTCGGAGGTACGACCATCATAGAAAGCTTCCTGCCACTGGCGAACCATACCTAGCGAATGATTATTGAGCATGATGACCTTAATCGGAATCTTGTAGATATTGAGAATAGCCATCTCTTGGTTTGTCATTTGATAGCCACCGTCTCCGACAAAGAGCACCACTTCCTTATCCGGATTGGCAATCTTAGCCCCAATCGCTGCTGGAACACCGAAGCCCATGGTTCCTAGACCACCAGACGTTACGAGCTGACGTTCGTTGCGATAAGGATAATACTGGGCTGTCCACATTTGGTGCTGGCCAACGTCCGTAACCACAATGGCGTCGCCCTTGGTCAACTCACCCACGCGCTCAATAACAGCCTGAGGTTGGACAACTCGTTCCTTCTTATCATAGGAGCGCACCCGCTCCTTGTCTCGTGTCACCTTTTCTATCCACTTGCTGGTATTGTTGTGCACTTGCTCTTCTTCAAGCAACATTTGCAAAGCTTTCTTGGCATCTCCTACAATAGGAATATCCACGCTGATGATCTTACCAATTTCTGCTGGATCGATATCAATGTGGGCCACCTTAGCACTTTTAGCAAAGGTCTTAGGATTACCGGTCAGACGGTCATCAAAACGACATCCAATGCTAATCATGAAGTCTGCTTCCGTCATAGCAATATTAGCCGCGAAAGAACCATGCATGCCACCCATACCTAAGAACAAAGGATGATCTGTCGCAATCGTTCCCTGACCCAACAATGAGGTCACTACTGGAATCTGATACCGCTCTGCAAAAGCAACCATCTCCGCTGCTGCCCCCGCATAGCTAATACCACCACCAGAAAGAAGAACAGGTTTTTTAGCTTTGGAAAGCTGTTTAAGAATCTTCTTAATCTGTAATTCATTAGGCTCAATTGTTGGTTGATAGCTTGGCAGATGTAACTGAGTGTCATAGATAAAGTCCGTATCCAGCGCTGAGACATCCTTTGGCAAATCAATGACGACTGGCCCTGGACGACCTGTGGTCGCAATATGAATGGCCTCTGTAATGATTCTTGGTATGTCTGCCGTCTCCCGTACCTGATAATTGTACTTAGTGATGGGAGTAGTAATACCGACAATGTCGGCTTCTTGAAAGGCATCCTTACCAATGCCTGGCGTCGCTACCTGCCCAGTAAAAACCAAAAGGGGAACACTGTCACTCATAGCGTCGGCGATCCCAGTAATGGCATTGGTTGCCCCCGGACCACTGGTTACAACGGCCACACCAATTTTCCCAGTAGACTTAGCGTAGCCTTCTGCTTCATGAACACACCCCTGCTCATGGCGACCAAGAATATGGCGGATACCTTTAAAGCTATAAATAGCATCATAGAGGGGCAAGACTGCACCACCAGGATAGCCAAAAATAGTATCAACACCAAGATTTTTCAAGGTTTCCAAGACCAGCTGCGAGCCGGACTTAGGAGTTTCTAATTGGATTCTTTCCATATTTCCCCTTTCATTTATTTACAATTTTCTAAAAATTCAAAAAGCTTTCTACTATGATAACATTTTTGAAAAAAATTGCAAGTATCGCGGATGTTTTTTTTCATTCTGATTGAAAAAGATAAGAAAATCCCGCTAAATCCGAATGTAGCGAGATAATTATTTTATATCCATCCTTGATCTTGAGCGATCCGAACCGCTTCTGTGCGATTGTCGGCTGCTAGCTTGGTCAGGATGGTCGACATATAGTTGCGAATGGTTCCATTTGATAAATAGAGCTTTTCAGCAATTTCTTTATTAGAAAGCCCAGTTGCTGCTGCCTCTAGGACTAGAAGCTCTTGATGGGAAAGGGGATTTTTATGGGTCATCAGCACTTCCATAAGTTCAGGCGAGTATTCCTTTTGCCCAGCCAAGACAGTGTGGATGGTCTTCATCAGATCCGCAATGCTACGTTCCTTGAGTACATAAGCATCAACATCCGCCTTAACCGCTCGCTCAAAATAGCCTGGCCGCTTAAAAGTTGTCACAATGATGACCTTGACAACTGGCTGGTGTTCCTTGATCCATTCTAGGACGTCCAGTCCCGTCTGATAGGGCATTTCCACATCCAAGATGGCCACATCGACTGGATTGGTCTTGAGCAGCTCAATAGCTTCACGACCATCTGCCGCTTGATAAACTACTTCAACATCCGGTTGCAACTGCAAGAGCTGGCTAAGGGCATCCCGCAGCATACTCTGGTCTTCTGCTAATAATAACTTCATCGCTCGTCTCCTCTAATCCTATATGGCAAGTGCACGCGAATAATGGTTGGCTTGTGATTGCTGATGACCTCCACGCTACCGTCAAGTCCCTCCAAGCGCTCACGTACCGAATGCAAGTCTTGGCCCGTCACTTGCTTAAAGCCTCGGCCGTCATCTTCAACTTCCAAGATCAAATCTTGATCCTGACTATACAAATTAATTCTGGACTTCTTGGCCTCCGCATGCTTGATAATATTAGTTGCTAATTCCAATAAAATCATACTAATGGTAAACTGCATTTCTGTAGGAATGCTAGCAACATTGAGCTGATTATGAAGCTCCAAGTCAATATCGCTCATTTCCAGCATGGTTCGGATTGTTTCTAATTCTTCATCCAGTGTCCGCGTCTTGAGATTGTCTACAATTCGTCGAACATCAGCCATGGCTTGCTTACTGATTCGTCGCACTTCCTCCATCTCTTTCTCCGCCTGCTCGTAGGCCTCCATTTGCAGGAATTGCTGGGCCAGCTCCGTCTTGACGCTGAGCATGGCAAAGGTATGCCCTAGACTGTCATGTAAATCCCGTCCGATTCGATTGCGCTCATTTTCCGCTAGGAAAAGATTGAGCTGAGCATTCTGCTTGCTTTTTTCCTCCTTGAGCTGTTCAGCGACTTGGATCCGATGCAGACCTAGAGTCAAGAAATCCGAAAAGAGAAAAGTCGTTGAGAAAAGAATCAAATCACCTATACTTATTTGATTTTGAATATAAACCCCAAACAAAATAGCCGGTTGGATAGCTAAGAAACTCCAGAAGCGCCAAGATGTAAAGGAAATTTCCTTATAATGATAAATTAGAAGATTTGATAAATAAAAAATATACCACACAAAGCCCCCATTCAGCCAAATGGAAGTATAAAAAATGTAGGCAAGCATGACCCACCAGGACAGAGCCTGGTAGAAAGGCTTTTTCTCCGTGAGGATGGTGTAATAGGCCCCTATAAACAATGCTGTCCAAAGCAAAGTCAAAAGCGGGTACTCACCACTGATGACACCCGCTATCGGAAAGATGATAAAGACCAGAGAAATATGAAACATATGATGTATGTTTTTGAACTTTTCCCACATACAATTATTTAACCTCAATCCGTTTTTTGAGCTGAAGGACTAAAATACTAAAGAAAATGGTGTAGGCTAGAACGATTAGCATGGCAGAGACATTCCAGTCATGGTGTTCCAAATAGGAAGAGACCACCTGCATGAGCTGATAGCTTGGCGTTAGCTTGCCGATGGGTTGTAGCCAGTCCGGAAACATAGTCAGTGGAAACCAAAGCCCACCCAAGACCGCTAAAGCCATATAAACGATATTGCCTACGACCGACATAAGCTGGGCACTGGGCAGGAGACTGACCAAGACGCCCATGGCAATAAAGACCAGACTACCAATCAAAAGAATCAGGGCAATCATTAGCCAGTCCATCATGGGCACATTGACTCCACGAACGAAATGTCCGACAGAGAAGACCACGATAATGGAAAGCAGAAAGGTCAGTAAAGTACTAAAAAGCTTTGATATATAATATTCTACCATAGAAACTGGCGAATGCTGAATCAATTTTTGCCAGTTATTGGTCTTGTCCGACTGCAAGGTGCTGGGAATGCTGAAAAAAGCACTAGACATGATACTAAAAAGTGTCATAGAAAAGAGATAGGTTCGGAGCACAAGCGCCGGTACATCAGAACCTGACATCATTCCTGAAAAGATCAGATAGAAAACGCTGGGTAGCCCGATAGAGAGCAGGTAGTAAGCTGCCTGCCGCTTCATCAAAATCAGCTCCATTTTCATTAAACTAACTATATTTTTCATAATGCTGCTCCTTTACTCTTGTGTCGTCTCAAAAATACTATCCAGCAGGGTGCGATTGCGGACTTCGATTTCTTCAATCATACAGCCATGCTCCTGCAGAATTTGCCAGACTTGACTGGCATCCTTGGTCGCAAAAGATAGAGCCTTTTGCTTGATTTCAATCTCTGTCACACCAGCTATCTTTTCCACGACTTCTTTATAGGAAAGTGGCAGGGTGAAGTGTTTTTCCTGCTCTTCCTTGCGCATGGCATAAGGCGTGGTGTCGCGGATGAGCTCTCCCTTATGAAGCACCAAAATCCTGTCAGCTGTATGCTCCACTTCTTCAATGTAGTGGGAAGAATAGACAATGGTCACGCCTTGCTTCTTGAGCTGATCCACAATTTCCCAGAAATGCTGGCGCGTTGAAGTATCCATTGCCGAAGTCGGTTCATCCAAGAAGAGGATCTTTGGACGGCCAATCAAGGCTAAGATAAAGGAGAAGAGGCGTTTTTGACCACCAGAGAGCTTGGAAGCCAACTGGTTCTTTTGCTTGTCAGAAAAGCCCAATAAGGCATCGATTTCCTTTTCAGACAGGCTATTAGGATAAATAGAGCGAAAGAAAGAGAGGAGTTCCTTGACTTTCAAATCCCCCACCACTGTATTTTCCTGAGGCAAAATGGAAACCATCTCTTTCAAGCGATTGTCCGTTGGCTTTAGCCCCTGAATCAGGGCTTGGCCAGAAGTCAGGAATTTATCACCTAGGAGACAGTCCATCAGAGTTGTTTTACCTGCTCCGTTGGGGCCAATCAGAGCCACACAATCCCCTTCTTCAATGTCAAAGGACATGTGGCGCAAGATTTCCTTCCCCCGAATGCTTTTAGATAGCTTTTTCACTTCAATCAATTTCATGATCTTCCTCCTTAATAAAATCATAGATGAGCGGCCAGATGACAAAGACAACTAGAATCACTCCCCATACTCCTATATAAAATTGCCGGGGTAGAAATTCCAACAGAAAACCCGGTATCATCTGAAAACACCATACACCCATTGCAACTCCAATGAATAAGAGGGGCAAGTGCTTTTTCATTTCTACTTTCCTCTCTTGCTTAACTTAGCCACTTCCTTTAGGACATAGCTAGCCATTCCCAAGCTAGCAAAAATCTCCCAAGGAAAGCGATAAAGACTTGCTCCGCTCATTCTCGCCAACTGATAAAACATCATCCCAACAAGACTCAAGACTGCTACCTTTATCAACCATATTTTCATGTAACTACTCCCTATTTCTTCATTTCTTACTTTTATTATAGATTTTTCTTCGTCCTCCTACTAGATGATTTTGTCACTGCCTGATATGACAAATGTCATAGTTTCAGACAGCAAAAAAGACGAGATGACTCGCCTTTTAAATATTCTTATTCTTCTTTCAAGCCGCCCAATTTCATCCCTAGGATAAACATTGAAGGAGAAGCGTCTTTTATGTCATTAAGTCCCAATTCTTTAAAGAAAGATAGACTTGCTGCTTTCGCTATATCCATTTTCTCAAAATCCAGATCAACTATGGCCTGTAGTTTCTTATCAGCTGTTACGGAGTATTCAATCGTCACTCCTTCCATATTCCTAGCTTCCACGTAGTTTGGTTCTGATTCCATTCCTTCTCGAATGATAGCTGTCATTTCCTCTGGGCTCATAGTAGCTGCAGCACCACTGGCTTCTTCTGGCAAATTACTCAATAGCTCCATTCGAAGTTTCAAGAGTTTGTCTCCTCGATAGGTCACCGTATCACGATGATGGATGCCTTTGAGGTCTCCGACCAAGGTTTTGGAGACAATAGCTGTACTTTCAGAAGAAGCACTCGTAGAAGATTCACTTGAGCTTGAGCTAGAACTTGTTTTAGCAACTTTTGATTCAGCTGGAACTTTCGGACGATGCTTGCCATATTTTGGAAATACGCAACCTGTCAATAACACAGAAGCAGAAATAACTAGAATAAATAACTTTCTCATAGTACACCTTTTCTTTTTATTTTTTCCAGTATACCATAATGCTACTATCTTGTCTAAATCTTACATATAAAAAAATCAAAGAGGCTGGGACAAAATTCCTAGCCTCTCAATTGTCTTTGGATTGTCGAGCAAGACGCGGTGGTTGAGTGGGCTCTACTACGCTGATTTCATCAACTTTTACAGCCCTACTCAACTGTGCGGAGGTGGGACGACGAAATCGAATTCTAACGAATTACCGATTTCTGTCCCACTCCCAAATAAATTATTCTACACTAAAGATATATGGATAAACTGGCTGATTTCCTTGGTGGATCTCAACTTCCAGATCTTCATATTCTTCCATCAGATCTTGAGCCAGGCCATTTGCCAATTCCTCGTCACCGTCTTCACCGATATAGATAGAAACAATTTCACTGTCCTCATCCAACATCTTCGCAAAGGTTGCCTTCAAAGTCGTCAACATATCTGGATTTGACACAAGGATTTTGCCATCAACCATACCCAAGTTATCATTTTCATGGATTTCGAGGCCATCAATGGTCGTATCACGAACTGCAGTCGTAATGCTACCGCTGACCACGTCGCTCAAGGCAGCTGTCATTCTCTCATGGTTCTCTTCGATTGTTTTTCCACTATCAAAGGCCAAAAGACTTGTCAAACCTTGAGGAAGCGTACGTGTCTCAATGACAGTCGTTGGCTTCTCAAGCACTTCTGCAGCTGATTGAGCCGCCATGAAGATATTTTTATTGTTTGGCAAGAAAATGATATTGCGCGCATTAACCTGGTCAACAGCCTTGATAAAGTCCTCCGTAGAAGGGTTCATAGTCTGACCGCCAGAAATGATATAGTCCACGCCCTGAGCCTTGAAGATTTCAGCAAGACCTTCACCAGCTACTACTGCAATAATAGCGTATTCTTTTTCTTCAGCTGGTTTGGCAGATTTTTCTTCCCTTTCAAGCTGGGCTTCGTGCTGGTTACGCATGTTGTCCACTTTTACCTTGACCAGGCTACCATACTTCAGTCCTTCTTGCATGACAAGACCTGGATCTTCTGTATGGACGTGCACCTTGACAATCTCATCGTCATTGACCACCAAGAGAGAATCCCCTAAGTCGTTCAAATAATTACGGAATTCGTCATAGTCAAAGTCCTTGACATAGGTTGGACCTTGCTTCAAAGCCACCATGATTTCTGTACAATAACCAAAAGTGATGTCTTCTGTCGCCACATGGCCTGCTACAGACTTGTGGTGTTCAGCATTGATCATCTGGCTCATCGTAGCCGGAGTCGCTTGGAAATCTTCTGATGCGATGTATTCGCCAGTCAGGGCAGATAGGAAACCTTCATAGATAAAGACCAAACCTTGACCACCAGAGTCCACGACGCCAACTTCCTTGAGAACTGGCAACATATCTGGCGTTTTAGCAAGAGCAGTCTTTGCTCCTTCAAGAGCCGCTCTCATGACTTCAACAGCATCATTTGTCGCTTCAGCTTTCTTCTTAGCACCGATAGCTGCACCGCGGGAAACGGTCAAAATTGTTCCCTCAACTGGCTTCATAACAGCCTTATAGGCCACTTCTACACCAGACTGGAAGGCAAGAGCCAAAGCTTGTCCATCAAGCTCAGCTTTGCCTTTTACGCTTTGTGAAAAACCACGGAAGAGCTGAGATGTGATAACACCAGAGTTCCCACGCGCACCCATCAAGAGTCCCTTAGCAAAGATAGCGGCTACTTCACCAACTGTTGAAGCGGACTTATCAGCTACTTCTTTAGCACCATTTTCAATGGTCATGCCCATATTGGTTCCTGTATCACCATCTGGAACTGGGAAAACATTTAAAGAATTGACATATTCAGCCTGTTTATTTAAACGAGTTGATGCCGCCTGCACCATTTCTTGAAATAAACTAGTAGTAATATTTGACACGATTATTCTCCTACAACTTTAATATTTTGGATATAGACATTCACTGTGTGGGCAGTGATCCCAAGTTGATTTTCCAAACTAAACTTAACGCGTTCTTGGATATTTTTGGAAACTTCACTGATTTTAATGCCGTAGCTCAAAACGGTATAAACATCAACTGCAATACCACCATCCTCAGACGTTTTTACTACCACACCCTTGGCATAGTTTTCTTTACCCAAAAGAGCTTGAAAGTTGTCTTTAATTGCATTTTTGCTGGCCATTCCAACCACACCAAAAATTTCGGTTGCTGCACCGCCGACGATGGTTGCAATTACATCATCAGTCAGTTCAATTTGACCATCTTTTGTATTGATTTTTACAGTCATCATTTGTACCTCAAAAGTATTTTATATTTTATTTTACCATATTTTAGACAGGGTGTAAAAGAGGAAGAGCAGAAATAAACTGTCTAGTCTGAAAATTCAACAACAAAAAAGGGAAAGAATAAATCTTTCCAATCCCTTTCATGTATTAAACGCGTTCAACTTTACCTGACTTAAGCGCGCGAGCTGAAGCCCAAACTTTTTTAGGTTTTCCGTCGATCAAAACAGTAACTTTTTGAAGATTTGGTTTAACAGCGCGTTTTGTTTGGTTCATCGCGTGAGAGCGGTTGTTTCCAGATACAGTCTTACGACCTGTAAAGTAACATACTTTAGCCATTAGTGTGTTTCCTCCTATTAGATCTAATATTACGGATGTGCTAGCACCACATACCGTACTATATTATCAAAAAACTTGGCTTTTGGCAAGTAAATTTTCCCAAACTTTGCAATTTCTGACCAATAATCCGTTTTCTTAAATGTAAACAATCTTCAAAGCTCCAAAGGCGACGTCGCCTCGTACATATAAAGTCTTGTCTTTTTCATTGACATTATGCGGATTGACAACCGTACCGAAAGCATTGTCCACATTTAACTCTACTCGCCAGTTGCTTGGAATATAAAGCACCGCACTGCCGAAAGATACTTCCACATCAAAACTAGCAGAATCACCTAAAATTCTGGCATTATCAAAATAGACGGCCGCACTGCCAAAAGCACACTCTACTTTATCATGGATAAAATTATCCGAGTTGATATAGCGAGTCCCACTGCCAAAGGAAATCTCTCCTTCCTTTGTAGACAAGCCCTTGCCAGACAAATAACGGACACCCCAGATCCTTCTCGGCTTAAAAATCATGTTAAGCCCAATGCAGGCCAAAATACCACCCATTATCAAGGTGCCTGTGGAGATAGCCAAGAAGTGGTAGACAGAATTAGCAATTATTAGAGCAATAATCGTCATGATCAGAGCAGCCCCAAAATCTCGCTCCAAGAAATTTTCCAAGGCAAAATACGCAAACATGCCGACCAAAAGCAGGGGCCAGATATTAAAATTGAACATAGGAATACCAAAGTTTCCCTGAAGCAAAATCCAGCCGGCTAAAACCAAAAAACCGACGCCTAGAATTGTTTTTTTCATGATGATTACCTCACTTCACTTAACTTTTCTTTTAGTAGTTGATAATAATGCCTTGAAACATGTACTTTCTTATGCGTTTCAGAAAACTGGACGGAACTGGTACCCGAGAAAGACTTTTCTAGAGAATAGATCGCCCTAGCATTAGCAATGGTTGATTTGGAAATTCTGCAAAAATAGCGAGGCAGCAATTCCTCCAACTCATAGAGTTTCAACTTGACCTCATAGGCATCATTGCGCGCGTGAGCAAAGATTTTGGCTCCGTCCGTCTCGAAAAAGAGAATCTCCGCTAAATCTACAAAATACTCACTATTTTCCTTATAAAAGAGAATGGCTGGAGCAGTCGCTTCATTCAAAGCATCTTGAATCTTCTGAATCCTGTCATCAATCCGCGATACTCGAATCACCAATTCTGTATCAGCCAAACGATCGTCTAGCTCAATCCGAACTTTCATAAGCACTCCTCCCCTCTTTCTATCTTCATTATAACAATTTCTTGAAAAGAAACAAGGGACTTTCAGTAAGTGGTCAATATAGGCTGGTAAGTGGTTGTTTTAAAAGTTTAAAATGAAATAAAAAATCTTGAATTTTCCAAATATAAGGCTTCAAAGAAATTGATCATTACCCATTTTTTTCAACACGACAATACTGATTTACTACTATTTCCACGATCATAAGCTCTCTATCCAGCCTAGTAATGGATAAATCAGGTTTGAACAATTCTAACGCTACTTCTCAAACCACACTTGGCTCTTTCGCTTAGTTTTAGATAAAAACTAAAACTTATTCTCCATACTGGCTTATGTCTCATTTGACAATTTTTTCCGTTTTGATATAATGGACGCTCAGGAGGTATCGTATGTCAAAACAAAAAATTAATCGTTTCGTCGGATCTATTGGAGCTTTTATTGGAATTCTTGTATTCGTCGCTTATATTCCACAAATTATCGCAAACTTACAAGGATCCAAAGCTCAACCTTTCCAACCACTATTCGCAGCAGTTTCTTGCCTGATTTGGGTTATCTACGGTTGGACAAAAGAACCTAAAAAAGACTGGATCCTCATTATTCCCAATGCTGCGGGAGTGATATTAGGTGGCCTAACTTTTCTTACTTCTTTATAAGAATTATATAAACAAAACCAGCAACCCCATAAAAAAGGTGCTGGTTTTCTTTCTGCCGATTGCAGGGTTCGAACCTGTGACCTACGCGTTACGAGTGCGTTGCTCTACCAACTGAGCTAAATCGGCTTCTACCTGTCTCCTATTCTAGCACTCTGAATGATTTTGTCAAGTTCTATTGGTAGTTTGAAAACTCGAATGAAGTGCAATATTTACTTAGGAAGATACAGCTTCCATATTTCAAACCAGTTCTAGAAAACTTTATTTTTTCGAGATAAAGCTATTGATGTAGTTGCTAAATTGTTTTATAATAGCTTGAATTCAAAAAAAGTGAGGGATCTTATGAAATTCTATTCATATGACTATGTACTGAGTCAGATTAGCCAACAGAATTGGGTTATGGTGATTGTATCAGCCTGCTTGGTTTTGGTGACAGGATTTTTCGCCTTTAAGGCCTATAAAGATAAACGAGGAAGTAAGTTCCGCGAACTGTCCATTATTTCTATCTTGGCCCTAGTAGCCACTGTTTTGATTAGCATTACTAATTTCCAAAACAATCAATCAAATGACAATCAATTCCGTAGCTCCTTGCATTTTATTGAGGTTGTCTCAAAAGAATTAGGCGTTGAAAAGGAAGAAGTCTACGTCAATACTTCAGCTACGACAGATGGCGCAATTATCAAGGTTGGCAAACAATTCTACCGGGCTATTAGCGGAACCGACCAAGATAGCTATTTATTAGAAAAAATGGAACTATACAAATCGGACGTTGAACTCGTGGAGGTTGATAAATAATGAGCTTTTTTATTACAATTGCAATTAAGTTAGCTTTGGGACTTGTTTCCCTCGTTTTTGTCATCAATGTGACAGGTAAAGGGAATTTAGCACCAAGCTCTGCAACAGACCAAGTACAAAACTTTGTTCTCGGTGGCATTATCGGCGGGGTCATCTACAATAGCTCCATTACTATCCTTCAATACGCAGTCATCCTAATCATTTGGACCATTCTGATTTTGCTCTTAAAATGGCTAAACACCAACGTTTCCTATATCAAACATCTGATTGACGGGAAGCCAACCATTATCATCAAAAACGGTAAACTAGATCCTGAAGCTTGCCGTTCAAAAGGGCTATCCGCATCAGACGTCGCTCTGAAATTACGCTCCCAAGGAGTCTTCCAACTGAAAGAAGTCAAAAGAGCCGTCATCGAGCAAAATGGTCAATTGATTATCGTAAGAATTGGCGATGAAAATCCGAAATATCCAATCATTACGGATGGAGTTGTCCAACTTGAAATCTTAGAAACTATCGGCAAGTCAGAAGAATGGTTGATGACCGAACTCCAAAAAGAAGGATTTGAAAATATCTCCGATATCTTCATTGCAGAATATGACAAAGGCGAAATTAATGTCGTGACTTATTAAAAATGATTTGTCATTTCGTAGCAGTTATTTGCTTTTTCTTCGTAAAGAGTCTATACTTATATCTATTATCTCGCTTGAATGAGTATCAAACCGCATCCAACTTAGATAATACACTTAATTAACGGAGGAAATTTCCATGTCAATCGAAGAAAAATTCAACCAAGCTAAAGGTTCTATCAAAGAAGGCTTCGGTAAACTTACTGGCGATACAAAAACTCAAGCAGAAGGAACTGCTGAAAAAGTGGCTTCAAAAGCGAAAGAAATTGCTGAAGACGCAAAAGGCGCTGTTGAAGGTGCTATCGCAGGTGTTAAAAACATTATCAAAAAAGACGAAGAATAACCATCGTCTGTCGTTCTTATAAAAAACACCCTTATCCTATGCTTTTAGCAGAATTACGGATGAGGGTGTTTTTCTATATTGCTAAGGCATCGACTTTTCAGGAGAGATCAGAAGCATCCCATGAATGTCAAACTGAGACTTTTTCTACGATCCTTTTATAAACTGAGATACATAGGAGCCACGTTAACAAAACAAGCTGGAGTTTCACTACAGCCTGTTTCTGGAGCCTTAACTCATAGTGATAAACAGGTAACAAAAGCATATGTAATTACAGCTGATATCGCTAATCAAACAATTCGTGAAAATTGCTTTTATAAATCTCAAAAAATGACTCAGAGAAATTTCCGATAAACTCTTGACTTTTTAGATCCAGAGAAAATTCTTGAATGTCCACAATGATTAATGACTCCATATATCCTGTCAGTAAACCGGGAATGATGATGTTATCGATTCGTTATCTAAAATACCGCTGTATGAACCCACTCATTATTCATTTGTAGGTCATTTTCTATGATCCTACTAAAGGTGAAACCATTTTTTAAAAGCACTCTCTTAGAGGCCAGATTATCCGTTGCCGTTCCTGTAACAATTCTATTTAAACCATAAGTATGAAATGCCTTGTCTAAAACGAGTTTAACCGCTTCGCTGGCATAACCTAAATTAGTATATTTTTCTCCAATCCTATATCCAAGTTCTGCTGTTT
>NZ_CALIIB010000012.1 GCF_938020365.1 uncultured Streptococcus sp.
TTCTACGTAAAATTGCTGAAATTCGTGCTCACTTCCCAGATCGCACTTTGATTGCCGGAAATATTGCAACTGCTGAAGGTGCACGCGCCCTCTTTGATGCCGGTGTTGATGTGGTTAAGGTCGGAATCGGACCAGGTTCTATCTGTACAACTCGTGTCATTGCCGGTGTCGGTGTGCCACAAGTAACAGCAATCTACGATGCAGCTGCAGTGGCGCGTGAATATGGAAAAACCATCATTGCTGATGGTGGAATTAAATATTCTGGAGATATTGTTAAGGCTTTAGCTGCAGGTGGAAATGCAGTCATGCTTGGTTCCATGTTTGCTGGAACAGACGAAGCGCCAGGTGAGACTGAAATTTTCCAAGGACGTAAATTTAAAACTTACCGTGGAATGGGCTCTATCGCAGCTATGAAGAAAGGCTCCAGCGATCGCTACTTCCAAGGTTCTGTCAATGAAGCTAATAAGCTAGTTCCAGAAGGAATTGAAGGGCGTGTAGCTTATAAAGGAGCCGCTGCAGATATCGTCTTCCAAATGTTGGGCGGTATCCGTTCTGGTATGGGATATGTCGGTGCAGCTAATCTGCAAGAACTTCATGAAAATGCTCAATTTATTGAGATGAGTGGTGCTGGTTTGAAAGAAAGTCACCCTCACGATGTACAAATCACCAATGAAGCTCCAAACTACTCTGTCCAATAGAATTATAAAGAAACAACCTTGTCAACTCCTTGACAAGGTTGTTTTAGTTTACAAAATTTGTAAATTCACTTTACAGTTGTTTTACTCATTTGTAAAACCTATATTTTCTTCTTTCTTAATTACGCCTTGACTTATCTGAAAAATATTAATATCATCTGGTAGATTATGTAAGTGATCTAAGCTGGTTGTCGTGATGAAAGTCTGGATATTTTGAGAGATAGTTTCTAGCAATTTAAGTTGACGCATATTGTCAAGTTCGCTCATTACATCGTCAAGCAATAATATTGGAGTATCTTTTGTAAGATTTTCGATGAGTTTAATTTCAGCTAACTTGAGAGATAGGACGACACTGCGGTGTTGGCCTTGGCTACCAAATCCGGCATCCATATCATTGATAAAAAAGTTGATATCATCTCGGTGAGGGCCAACACCTGTATTTTTTTTGAAAAGATCGCGTCTACGACTTTCTGATAAGGCTGCTCGAAAAGAAGCTTCCAAGTCTTCGAGGCATGAAAACGGAACAGAGGATAAGTACTTGATTGTCAATTTCTCTTTCCCTTGAGAAATATCGCTGTGACTTTCCTGAGCAAAATCTTCTAGCTTTTCAATAAAGTCTAAGCGATGTTGCATGACACGACAACCAAAATCAATCAGTTGCTCATCTAAAACAGAGAGAAAGGTTTCATCTACCTTGTCATTGGCCTTAAGATAGGCATTTCTTTGCTTGAGCACAAGATTATAGCTAGATAAGTCAGCAAGATAGATGGGCTTGATTTGCCCAAGCTCAATATCAATGAATTTTCGGCGCAGAGCAGGGGCGCCTTTAATGAGCTGTAAATCTTCTGGAGCAAACAAGACAACGTTGACAACCCCTATATAATCTGATAATTTCCCTTGTTTTAAATGATTTATTTTGGTGATTCTCCCCTTTGGTGTCAACTCTATGTCAAGTGGGATTTTACCCGTTGTTTTTTCAATGATTCCTGAAATTTGAAGATTTTTTTCTTGGAAATGAATCAAATCCTTATCGGTTCGGGTTCGGTGACTGCGAGTAAGGGCTAAAAAATAGATGGCTTCTAGAATATTGGTTTTCCCTTGTGCATTTTGTCCCAGAAAGATATTAAGGCCAGGATCAAAATCAACCTCTGCAGACTGGTAATTACGAAAATGTTTAATTTTCAGCGTTTTTAACCACATGGCTTAGGTTCCTGGAAAGCGAACAGGGGCTTTTTTACTTTTCTGCTCGGGCTTTCTTTTCTTCTGTTCTTTTTTTACTGGTTGAGATTTTTTCAAGTCCTTATTCATGGCTTTAACTAAGTCTGCCACTCTTTTTTTCTCCGCTTGCTCCTCTTGATGTTCAAGGATCTCCTCCTGACTTGGGGCAAGGAGGACAATCTCCAGTTCTCGGTCTGGAAGAGAGATAACATCGCCAATTCTAAGTTTTTTTCCTCGTCTATTTTCCAGTTCACCGTTAAAAAAGACCCGATTATCCCCTAAAAAGGACTTGATTGCTCCGCCACTTTGAATAATACCGACTTCTTTTAAGAGAGCCTGTAGAGTAATGTATTCGTCAAATAATTTGTATTCCATATTTCACCTCAATCCTTGTCATTATATCATAATTTAAGCGGAAACTGTTCCGTGGTAGTCTCATTCAAAGGCAAGTTTTACTAGAAAAATAGAAAACGCTTTAATCTCTAAAAATGCCGTTCCTTACAAAGCATTAAACAGCATTTCGTGTTATAATAGAAGTCTATATTATTCGGTATGAGGAGAGCAATGGAAATCATAAAAGGAGTACATCTTCACTTCATTCAATCAGAAAAATTTAAAACCAATAAAATTAAAGTGCGATTTTCAGCTCCTATGTCTGAAAAAACAATAGCTGGGCGGGTTCTTACGGCCAGTATGCTAGAAACTTCAAATGCTCTTTACCCAACATCACAAGCCTTTCGAGAAAAATTAGCGAATTTATATGGGGCTAATTACTCGACAAGCCTTTCACGACGGGGATTAGTGCATTATCTGGATATCAATCTTTCTTTCGTGCGGGATCAATTCTTGAGCCGTAAAAATATGTTGGCAGATGAAATACTAGATTTTTTGAAGGCTAGTCTCTTTTTTCCTCTGTCAAATGGACAGGCTTTTGATACCAAAACCTTTGAAATTGAAAAGAGAAATGTTTTAACAGACTTGGAAGCTGAAATTGAGAATCATTTCTACCATGCTCACAGAGAGTTAAATAATTTATTTTACGATTTACCAGAAATGCGGATTCCACGCGTAGGAACAATCGAGCTAGTAGAAAAAGAAACGGCTGAAACTAGTTTCGCTGCTTTTCAGCAAATGCTAAATCAGGATCAAATTGATTTTTTCTTCATCGGTGATTTTAATGAGATTGCTGTTCGTGAGAAAATCCAAGAATTCCAGTTTTCTGAGCGAGAGCAGCCTTTACAGCTTAGCTATCAGCAAAACTATTCAAATATAACTAGAGAAAAGCTGGAGCAGCGAGATGTACATCAGTCCATTGTTGAACTGGCCTACCATTTTTCTAGTCAATATGGGGATCGCAGCCATCTGCCCCTAATTGTTTTGAATGGCTTATTGGGAGGATTTGCTCATTCCAAACTCTTTGTCAATGTTCGGGAAAAAGAGAGCCTAGCCTACACTATTTCTAGTAGTTTTGATATTTTTTCTGGTTTGATGCGAATCTATGCTGGAATTGACCGAGCAAATCGGACAAAGACCATCGCTTTAATCAACCGCCAAATTCTAGATTTGAAGCGGGGGCATTTCACAGATGAAGAACTTGAACAAACCAAGAATATGCTGAAAAATTCGATCCTTCTGGCTCAGGATCGACAAAACACCTTGATTGAGCGTGCTTACATGTCCTCTGTTCTAGGGAAAAAATTTCTGTCACTAGAGGCTTGGCTGAAAGCATTAGAAAATGTCAGCAAAGCTGATCTTATAGAGGCAGCCCAACAGTTGAAATTACAGGCGATTTACTTTATGGAAGGGAAATAATGCAGAATCCAGGTTTAGAAAAAATCAATTATATAGCCGTGGGAGAAAGCATCTATCGGGCGGTGCTAGCAAATGGATTGCAGGTTTACCTACTCCCTAAAAATGATTTTAATGAAACCTACGGCATCATCTCAACACATTTTGGCTCTGTTGATACTAAGGTTGTTTCACGTGAAACAAAGCAAGTCTCTCATTATCCAGCAGGGATTGCGCATTTTTTGGAGCACAAATTATTCGAACGTGAAAACGGCGAGGATTTACTGCTAGAATTTACCAAGTTTGGCGCAGAAAGTAATGCCTTTACAAGCTTTACACGTACCAGCTATCTGTTTTCTACGACAAACTGTGTAGCAGAAAATCTGAAGCTGTTGCAGGAACTCGTTTCCCAAGCCAATTTTTCAGAAGCATCTGTTCAGCGTGAGCAAGGAATTATCCAGCAGGAAATCGAGATGTACCAAGACGATCCAGATTATCGGCTCTTCTTTGGTGCTTTGAGTAATCTCTACCCTCAAACTCCACTAGCAGAAGATATTGCCGGAACGACAGAGTCAATCATGGATATTACTGTGGAAGATCTGACAGAGAACTTCGAGCTTTTCTATCGTCCGTCCAATATGACTTTATTTGTCATTGGTAATTTTGATTTGGAGTCCACTTTTGAAGATATCGTCAAAACACAAGAGACCTTATCGCCTCAATTATTAACTGAAACGATTGAAAAAGAGCCTCTCATCTTACAGCCAGTAGTTCCAACTGCTACTAGTCGGATGGAAGTTGCCAGTCCTAAGTTGGCAATCGGTATTCGTGGGAAAGATACGATACAGGATACGGAGCGTTATCGCTATAAAATTGCCCTGAAATTGCTTTTTGCCATGATGTTTGGTTGGACTTCCAAGCGTTTCCAGACCCTGTATGAAAACGGAAAAATTGACAATTCGCTCACTCTTGAAGTAGAGGTGGAAAAAGATTTCCACTTTGTCATCCTAACTATGGACACGCAGGAACCCGTAGGAATTTCTCATCAATTCCGCTCAGCCATCCGGAAGTTTGCTCAGGATCCAGATGTCACAGAAACACACCTAGATACGATTAAAAGTGAAATGTTTGGAGATCTGCTGCATGGGCTAAATTCTCTTGAATACATGGCAACCCAATATGAACCGCATTTAAATGGTGAGAATCTTTTTGATTTACCTAAGATTTTACAGGATATCACTTTAAATGACGTCTTAAAAGTCGGACATCGCTTTATTGACCAGTGTGATATGACAGATTTTACTATTTTCCCAAAATAGTTCCAAGTTTATTTCAAAATTTTGTTAGAATAATGTCTAAGAGAAAAGGACTATCCTTATGAGAAAAAAAACGATAGGAGAGGTACTCAGACTTGCTCGAGTAAACCAGAAACTTACTTTAGCAGATGTAGCCAAAAAAACAGATATAAAAACTGACTACCTAAAGGCTCTTGAAAACAATCAATACGAGAAATTTCCAAATGCCTTTTACGTCCGTAGCCTGCTACGAAAATATGCTTGGGCTCTGGATTTAGACGAGACAATTCTTTTAGAGGCCTACGACACAGATAATACTGTCGTTTATGACGAAATTGAATTAGCTGAAAACGAAGAATTTCGAAGCAGAAAATATAAAAATCGTTCTTTCTCGCTTCCGCTCTTTTATTTCCTAGTAGTTGCCTTGTCTATCATTATTTTTGTCACCTATTACGTTTGGCAATATGCAAATACAACTACTCCGCAGTTCAGCAGCTCCGATAGTTACAGCCTCGTCTCAAGCTCAAGTATCGAAGATCATTCAACTCCACCTGAGACCTCCACTACAGACTCTAGCTCAACAAAAGAAAAGCTAGAAGTCACTGGAGAAGGAAACTATTTAACTGCAAAATATCGTGGCGAGTCGCAAACTACTCAGTTAACAATCTCAGCGAGCAACACCTCAAGCTGGATTAGTGTGACAAATACAGACCTGGCAGCAGGTACAACCCTTACTCCAACCCAATCAAGCCAAACAGTGACACTCTCTCCCAATACCACTTATACAATTACCTTAGGAGTTGTAAAAGGCGTTACTGTCACTGTCGGCAGTCAGAAAATAGACCTATCTACCTTGACCAGCGACAGTGCTATAATTACCCTTACAATTGAATCATAAAGGAAGAATGATGAAAAAAGAAAATATCCCCAACGCTTTAACCCTTGCCAGAATTGCCTTAATTCCAATCTTTATTTTGATTTTGACTTTTGGGCATTCGCCAGCCATGCATATCCTAGCTGGAATCATTTTCGCCCTTGCCAGTATCACAGACTACCTGGATGGCTATCTGGCTCGCAAGTGGCAGGTCGTGACCAATTTTGGAAAATTTGCCGATCCTATGGCCGATAAACTGCTAGTTATGTCTGCATTTATCATGCTGATTGAAATGAAAATGGCTCCTGCTTGGGTGGTAGCTATCATCATTTGCCGAGAGCTGGCCGTCACTGGTTTGAGACTCCTATTGGTAGAAACTGGCGGAACAGTTCTAGCGGCCGCTATGCCAGGCAAAATCAAGACTTTCACGCAGATGTTTGCCATCCTCTTTCTCCTGCTCCATTGGACTTTACTCGGTCAGATTCTCCTTTACATAGCCCTGATTTTCACTATTTATTCTGGCTATGATTATTTCAAGGGCAGTGCCTATCTCTTTAAAGATACATTTAAATAATATGGAAAATATCATTGAAGTAAAAAATCTTAGTTATCGCTATGACCATAAGTCTGAAGATTATATTTTAAAAGATGTCTCGTTTCACGTGAAACAAGGAGAATGGTTATCTATTGTCGGCCACAATGGCAGCGGAAAATCGACTACGGTTCGTTTGATTGACGGTCTTTTAGAAGCCGAGAGTGGCGATATCATCATTTCTGGAGATAAATTGACGGCTGATAATGTTTGGGAAAAACGTCGCCAAATCGGCATGGTCTTTCAGAATCCTGATAACCAGTTTGTAGGAGCAACTGTTGAGGACGACGTTGCATTTGGTCTGGAAAATCAAGGCATGGATTATCCGATGATGGTGAAACGCGTCTATGAAGCTCTGGAACTAGTCGGCATGCAGAATTTTAAAGAGAGAGAACCTGCTCGACTTTCTGGCGGACAGAAGCAAAGAGTTGCTATTGCTGGCGTAGTCGCACTTCAGCCAGATATTATCATCTTGGATGAAGCAACCAGTATGTTAGACCCAGAAGGGCGACTGGAACTGATTCGGACTGTCAAGGAAATTAAAGATAAGAATCATCTAACAGTCATCTCCATTACCCACGATTTGGACGAGATTTCGCTGAGTGATCGTGTCCTTGTTATGAAAAATGGTCAAGTTGAGTCAACCGCTACACCAAGAGAACTCTTTTCCAGACCTGATTTGGAAGACTTGGGCTTGGATCAACCCTTTGTCAACCAGGTCAAAGCTGCCATGATTCAAACTGGGCTAACTCTGCCAGAAACCTATTTAACTGAAAAAGAATTGCAGGAACAATTATGGGAATTACTCTAAATAAAGTCAGTTATACCTATCAGGCTGGAACTCCATTTGAGGGTCCAGCGCTTTTTGAAGTTGATTTGGAAATCAAAGATGGCAGCTATACGGCTTTGATTGGACACACTGGCAGCGGAAAATCAACCATTTTACAGCTCTTGAATGGCTTGCTGACTCCTAGCGAAGGCAGTGTGCAAGTCAATCATGTCACCATCACTTCAAATTCTGTCAACAAGGACATTAAACAAGTTCGTAAACAGGTTGGTTTGGTGTTTCAATTTGCTGAAAGTCAGGTTTTTGATGAGACTGTTCTGAAAGACGTGGCCTTTGGTCCGCAAAATTTTGGTGTTTCTAAAGAAGAAGCCGAGGCTTTAGCACGTGAAAAATTAAGCCTTGTCGGCATTTCTGAAGAATTGTTTGGCCGCAGTCCTTTTGAACTTTCTGGCGGGCAGATGAGAAGGGTCGCCATTGCCGGAATCCTAGCAATGGAACCTGACATCTTGGTGTTGGATGAACCAACGGCCGGACTTGATCCAGCAGGACGAAAGGAATTGATGAGCCTCTTTAAAAAACTGCATCAAGCTGGAATGACCATTGTTCTTGTAACCCATTTAATGGATGATGTTGCTGATTTTGCTGATACAGTCTATGTACTGGAGAAGGGCCGCGTCGTCAAAAGCGGTCAGCCTGCTCTGGTTTTTCAAGATGTCGAGTTTATGGAAAAGATTCAGCTAGGAGTGCCTAAAATCACGAAATTTTCCCAAGAATTGGCTGAAAAAGGAATGAAATTTTCTCATTATCCAATTACAATTGAGGAATTTAAGGAGATGCTGCATGGATAAATTGATTTTAGGACGGTATATCCCAGGAAATTCGGTCATCCATCGATTGGATCCGCGCAGTAAATTAGTGGCCATGTTCTTCTTTATCTTATTAATTTTCTGGGCCAACAATCTCATCACTAATTTGCTGCTATTTGTTTTCGTTTTTACTCTGATTTTTCTCTCAAAAGTTCCTTTGACATTCTTTCTAAAGGGCATTCAATCAATGGTTTTCATTATTGCCTTTACTACCCTCTTCCAGCTCTTTCTGACAGGAGGAGACAAGGTACTTTTCCAGTTTGGTTTCATTAAAATTACGGAATTTGGTCTTTCTCAAGCGGGGATTATCTTTAGCCGTTTTGTTTTGATTATTTTCTTTTCAACTCTGTTGACCTTAACCACAACACCACTCAGCCTTTCAGATGCGGTAGAAGCTCTACTAAAACCACTCAAAGTCTTTAAAGTCCCTACGCATGAAATTGGTCTCATGCTCTCTATGAGCCTGCGTTTCGTACCAACTTTAATGGATGACACTACGAGAATTATGAACGCTCAGAGGGCTCGAGGAGTTGATTTTGGCGAAGGAACGATTGTTCAAAAGGTTAAATCAATCATTCCAATCTTAATTCCCTTATTTGCTTCTAGTTTCAAACGGGCAGACGCCTTAGCTATCGCAATGGAAGCGCGTGGCTATAGTGGTGGTGAAGGAAGAAGCCGCTATCGACAACTTTCTTGGAAAATGATTGATAATCTTGCTCTTCTCTCTATTTTCCTGATCGGTATCTTACTCTTTATCTTTAAAAAATAAAGAATAGTATAAGTTTGATAGCAATATTTTTGTTAAAGATCTAATGAAATACACTAAAAATCCTTTTAAAATAATATTTTTATGTGTAAATCTCAATATTTTTGTAATATTCGTGCTTAAAATGTAATCTTTTAGTAATATTTAATGTGTATGATAGTATTATAACTAAAGGAGAAAACTTTTAAAATGAGTATGAAAGTGAAAAAATTGACTCTAGCAGGAACGATTGCTACAGCAACACTATTTGCATCAACTATTGTTGCTAGTGCTGAATCTTATACAGTAAAAGCTGGAGATACCTTATCAGAAATCGCTGAAAGTAAAAAAACAACTGTTGAACGTTTGGTAGAATTAAACAAAATTTCAAATCCAGATTTTATCATGACTGGACAAGTTTTGGAATTGGGTGATTTGAAAGATGTTGCAAAACAAACAACATCAGCACCTGCTGTCTCACCAGCGACACCAGCAGTCCCAGCTCCAGTAACTCCAGCTGCCCCAATAGCTACGGAAACTCCAGTAACGACAGAAACTCCTGCAGTTGCTGCAACTTCAGACTACTCTGCCTATTCATCAGACGTCGTACTCGCAAATGGTAATACTCCAGGTGCTGTAGGTTCTTACGCAGCTGCTCGTATGGCTGAAATGACAGGAGTGTCTGCATCTACATGGGAAAATATTATTGCTCGCGAATCTAACGGACAAGTCGATGCCTACAACCCATCAGGAGCAAGTGGTCTTTTCCAAACAATGCCAGGTTGGGGATCTACTGCAACTGTTGAAGATCAAATTCAAGCAGCTTACCGTGCTTACAGTGCACAAGGACTATCTGCTTGGGCTTACTAAAATAATAAAAAAATGGCTAAATAGTTTTAGTCATTTTTTATTATTCAAAGATACTATTTATTCTCCAAAAATTTCTTTTGAAAGTCTGCGGCCGGTAGGAGTTGTAGCTAGCCCTCCTTCAGCCGTTTCCCTGAAGGCAGTAGGCAGGCTAGAGCCTACTTGGTACATGGCATCAATGACTTCGTCAACAGGGATTTTAGACTCGATTCCAGCCAGAGCCATATCCGCTGCGATAAAGGCATAGCTAGCTCCCATGGCATTTCTTTTGACACAAGGAACTTCTACCAGACCAGCTACTGGGTCACAAATCAAGCCCAACATATTTTTGATGACAAAACAGATAGCTTGACTCGCCTGAAAAGCAGAGCCACCAGCAGCCAAAACCAAAGCAGCTGCACTCATAGCAGAAGCGGAGCCCACCTCAGCTTGACAGCCTCCTTCTGCACCGGAAATAGAAGCGTTATTGGCAATAACCAAGCCAAAAGCACCAGCAGCCAGCAAAAAGTCTAATTGCTGTTCCTCTGTCAAATCTAGTTTTTCAATCGCTGATGTAAGGACTGCTGGTAAGCAACCAGCACTGCCTGCCGTAGGAGTTGCACAAACCAGCCCCATTTTAGCGTTGTGTTCATTGACAGCAATGGCATTTTTTGCAGCAGTCAGCACAGTATAATCTGACAAGGCCTTCCCCGACTGGATATAGTGGTGCAATTTTGCTGCGTCTCCACCGGTTAATCCGCTGCGAGACTTACTCTCATCAAGCCCAAGAAGAACCGAAGCTTTCATCACCTCAAGATTTCGGCTCATCAGACGTAAAACTTCGTCTCTTTCCCGACCTGTCAATTCGTACTCGGTCGCAATCATTAATTCAGCAACATTGCCATTAAAATCTAAATCAGCCTGCTCAACTAATTCTTTTATTGAATAAAACATCTCTTCTCCTATTTAAAGAAATTGACATTATGGAGATGGGGGATTTTCCGAATCTCTTCGATAGCCTCTTCGCAACTACGACTATCCACCTCAATGATCATAATCGCTTTCTCACCTGCTTTTTCTCTAGTCACCGTCATTTGAGCAATATTGATATTGTAGCGGGATAGAGCCTCCGTTACATGGGCAATCATACCTGGAACATCTTGGTGGACGATGATAATAGTTGGCGTATTCATGCTGAGCGAGACTGAGAATCCATTTAACTCGGTCACCTGAATATTTCCACCACCGATAGATACACCCGTTACACTGATAGTCTTATAGTCATTCTTAACCGTGATTTTTGTCGTATTTGGATGAGGAGCATTGCTATCTTTCTGAATAGTCCAAACAATCTTGATACCACGTTTATAGGCAATTTCAAGGCTATTAGGAATTTCAGGATCATCCGTATCCATTCCTAAAATACCTGCTACCAGAGCCAAATCTGTTCCATGCCCGCGATAAGTCTTTGCAAAGGAATTAAAAAGCTGGAATTCAACCTCGGTTGGTGTATCATCAAAAATAGAGGATACGATCTTACCGATACGCACAGCCCCTGCAGTATGACTGCTGGAAGGGCCAATCATGACAGGCCCGATAATGTCAAAAACAGATTGAAATTTTAATGATTTCATAAGAAACCTCTTGAACATATTTTCTAAAATTATTATATCAAACTTATCAAATTTCTGCCTTATATCATACAAAAAAAGAGGACAATTGTCCTCTTTTTATTATTGGTAATTCGCATACCTGAAACTCTTTTACTCCGCCAGTAGGACTCGAACCTACGACATCATGATTAACAGTCATGCGCTACTACCAACTGAGCTATGGCGGATAGTATAGTCCGTACGGGATTCGAACCCGTGTTACCGCCGTGAAAAGGCGGTGTCTTAACCCCTTGACCAACGGACCATCTATGTTCTTTTCAGAACATATTCTATTATATCAGGTTTTGAATCTTTGTCAACAGTTTTTTATTTATTTTTTAAAATTTCTTTTAAATGTTTCGTTCTTAGCCTAGAAACAGGGCAACGGCGGCCTTCATAAAATATAATTTCCTTTGTTTTCTTATCATAATCGCAGATATTATCGATATTGACTAAAAAAGATTTATGGGAAGCAAAGAAACGTTGGGTTTTCTCATCCTGTTCTTGAACACTGGCAATCGTTCCATAAAATTCTTTTATAAAGTTTTTTCCGACCATCCGTAACTTATGGGAGGAGCTTGAGGTTTCGATATACAAAATATCATTAAATGGCACGCGCACATCATTGCCTCGATAGCTGTATTCAAAGTAATCAACCATGTTGGTGTTTGTAATTAAGGTGTTTTTCGTATAAATGATACAATCTTTGATACGTTTTTTAAACGAATCATCGTTAATATCCTTATCAATAAAATCAAGAGCAGATACTTTATATTTAAAGGTCATGGTCGCAAACTCTGATTTTGAAGTTACAAAGACAATAATAGCGTATGGATTATGATGACGAATAAAACGAGCGACCTCCAGTCCTTTGGTCTCTTCCCCTTTAATATCGATATCCAGAAAATAAATCTGATTGACATCTTCATTTTCGACGTAGTCCTTAAATTCCTGGATTTTTCCTGTGATTTTTACCTGGATGTCGAGTCCCATTTCTTCAGCAATCTCTGCTAAAGTTTTTTCCATGCGGAGTTGATGGGCTAAGGTATCTTCTAATGCTAAGATTCTCATAAACTATTCCTTCTTTTAATTGTTAATACTTGGGTGAAATCATACTTACTTATTTCTGTATCTAGCATGATATATTCATAATTCTCTAAAATTTCTTTCAGATTATTTAAACCTAGGCCTCTTCGATAACCTTTCGTTGAGAACTCTGGTTCATAAATTTCTTCTAAATCTAATTTCCTTTGCTTGCGGGAATTTTTTACAACAAAAATAATCTCCGTATCGAGTTGAACTAAAGTCACATGAATCATTTTTTCATAGCTTTCGATTGCGCCTTCAACAGCATTGTTTAGTAATATACTAGCCATTCTTACCACATCTAATAGCTTAATCGGTAATGTTTCAACAGGATCTTTGACTTCGAATGTCAAATCAATCTGGTGTTCACGCGCCTTGAATAAAGTCTCCGTCATAACGCTTCGGAGAGCTGAGTCACCAACATTGTTCAAATCAAAATAAGTGTATTTATCCGAGCGTAATTTTAAATTTGCATCAACTAAAACTTCTTGATATATTTTTTCAATTTCCTTGATATCTTGCGTATTGATGGCCGTCTGAAAGCTGGTCAGCATGCCAGCATAATCATGGCGAAAGCCACGAATTTCATTATAAAGAGAAACAATTTCATCTGTATACTGCTGCAGCTGCAACTGTTCCAATTCTCTTTGTCGAATCTCCTCTTCTTTTTCATACTTTTCCCGAATCGCCTTCAAATAGAAAAGAGTCGTCATAAAGATCAAGAAACAAATAGTCGCTAGCATACTACTAAAACTATTAAAATGATCGTCTTCACTTAACCAATGAGAAACATTTAAAATGAAAATATCTATAACATAAAAAATATTAATTCTCTTAATTGTCTTTTTAAAGACCTCCTCTTTAAAATCACATGCGTAAAATGGTAAGTAGTCGATAAACTTAAGCATAAATAGAACAGAGATACTGTTTATCATGATATAAAAGACAGCCCAATTATCTTTTACAAATGAATCCCCTGTAATTGAGGAAATAATGACGGAAAAAAAGGTAGTAGAAGCCTGGACTGTTAAATAAAGGAGAAGAGATAGAAATATAGAGAAAAGAGTTGATAACTTCTCTTTTTTATAAAAATACCTGTAGAAAAAAAGAGGATAAATCAGTAGTAAAATAAAATACAGAACATGCCTTGACAAAGAAAATATAGATTCTAAATTTAATATGAGTAATGGTAATAAAATTAAGACTATAGCACACAGAAAAGTAAAGTAAAAACTAGATTTTACTTTATTGATCTTTTCATATATAACAATAGTGAAATATACTTCAATGGCGGCTTGCAATATCCAAAAAAATAATTCAAACATAATTCCATTTCCTCAGTTATCAATGTTATTTTTTCTTAAATTTAATTTTTAAGAAGATATTTCTTAAATCTCCTCCAAGAACTTCTTTAAGTTCTTTTTCATTCAAGACTGGGAATTGAGCGATTGTTTTAAAGTTTTTCTGAGTATTTTTCATAATAGATTCTCCTAAAAATTTTTTCGTAAGTGTTACCTTACAAGATCTATTATAAATAAAATTTCAAATAATCTGTCATCTTTCCCTGAAATGTCATTTTTTATTCCTGAAATGTCGTTTTCTCAAAAATATAATAAAAAAACACGAAATTTTTCGTGTCTGAGTAATGTATATTATGATCCCAGCAGGATTCGAACCTGCGACCGTTCGCTTAGAAGGCGAATGCTCTATCCAGCTGAGCTATGAGACCGATACCTTTTCATTCTATCAGAAAAATCTAGTATCGTCAAGATTTACTTATGGTAGGGACTTCCCTGTTGAATCATGAAAGCCCGATAAATTTGCTCTACCAAAACAAGGCGCATCAATTGATGAGGCAGGGTCAATTTTCCAAAACTCATCAGTAGATTAGCTCTTTTTTTGACAGCAGGAGACAGACCCAAGCTGCCACCAATCACAAATGTAATATCAGAAAAGCCACGAACTGTGATGTCGCTCAAGATCGAACTAAACTCTTCTGAAGGAAATTGTTTTCCCTCAATAGCTAGAGCAACCACGAATTCTCGTTCAGAGACTTTTGCTAAAATCCGACTTCCTTCTTTTTCGAGGATTTGCTGATTTTCTAGCTCACTGGCCTTATCTGGTGTTTTTTCGTCTGCTAATTCTACAATTTCTAACTTAGAAAATCGACTCAGACGTTTAGCATATTCAGCAATCCCATCCTTGAGATACTTTTCTTTTAATTTTCCAACAGTTACAAGCTTTATTTTCATATTTCCATTCTATCATATCCACATGGATTTCACACTTTATTCACATCAGTTTTTTATGGAAAACTTGTTGAATCTATGTATTTTCTAACCTCTATCAACATTTTTTATAAGTTTTCCACAACTTGTGGAAAACTTGTGGATTTTAAGTTATAATTAAGAATAGATTTCTATAATTTCATCAATTGTAATCAAGGAGGAAAATATGAAAAACGCTTCAAATTTCTTTAAAAAATCTTTGTTGCTTTTTATTGTTTTAGTTGTAGGATTTATCGGCGGAAGCCTAGGAAATTTAGCCACCGCATTTCTTAATAATAAAATGGCTAATCTTGGTTCTTCAAATTCAAAGACTACTGTATCAACGTCTTATAAAAATACAACCGACACCACAAAGGCTGTAAAAAAAGTGCAAAACGCAGTTGTATCGGTGATTACTTATACCGGTTCTAATCAGGAAGGAGTGATCAATAATGAATCAACCAGTGATCCTCAAGTAGCTAGTGAGGGATCAGGTGTTATTTATAAGAAGGAAGGAAAATATGCCTACCTTGTTACCAATACTCACGTGCTAAATGGAGCAAAAAATCCCGATATTCTACTAGCAGATGGTAGTAAGGTTCCTGGTGAAGTGGTGGGATCAGATGTTTATTCTGATATTTCTGTAGTAAGAATCAGCTCTGAAAAGGTGAAAGATGTAGCTGAATTTGGAGATTCCAACTCCCTGACAGTAGGAGAAACTGCTATTGCCATCGGAAGCCCTCTCGGAACAGAATACGCTAACTCTGTTACACAAGGAATCATCTCTAGTTTGGGTAGAAATGTAACTCTCCAATCTGAAGACGGCCAAAATATTTCGACGACTGCCTTGCAAACAGATGCTGCTATCAATCCTGGTAACTCTGGTGGCCCACTCATCAATATCCAAGGGCAAGTTATTGGTATTACGTCCAGCAAAATCTCTCACAATGGTCAAACTGCTGTAGAAGGCATGGGCTTTGCAATTCCATCAAACGATGTTGTCAATATCATCAAGCAATTAGAGAAAACTGGAACAGTAACTCGTCCTGCTCTGGGTATCCAAATGCTCGATTTATCCAATATCGCCACTTCTGACTTAGCAAAATTACGCCTGCCTTCATCTGTAAAATCAGGTATCCTTGTCCGCTCTGTGCAAGAAGGAATGCCTGCTGAAAATAAACTTCAGAAATACGATGTCATCACAAAAGTTGATGATAAGGATGTTGAGTCAACCAGTGATTTACAATCTGCTCTCTACAGACACTCTCTGGGAGATGAGCTGAAAGTGACTTACTTTAGAGATGGTAAAGAAGCTACTACAACCATCAAATTGACCAAATCAACCCAAGACTTAAGTAACAACTAAGCCTTTACATAATTGTCAACACACCTTTACACGATCGTAAAGGTGTGTTATGCTATATACAAATGGAAAATTATCAATACATACCACTAAAAGACATTCGAACCAATCCTTATCAGCCTAGAAAAAGCTTTTCTCAAGAGAAAATAAATGAATTGGCAGCTTCCATTAAAGAGAATGGAATTATTCAGCCCATTATTTTGAGAAAATCTTCCTTATTTGGTTACGAAATTTTAGCAGGTGAAAGACGATTCAGAGCTGCTAAGATTGCTGGCTTAGAAAACATTCCTGCCCTCATTAAAGACCTATCTGACGATGACATGATGAAGCACGCCATCATCGAGAATTTGCAAAGAGAAGACCTCAATCCGATCGAAGAAGCGGAATCCTATCAGCATCTGATTGAGAAAGGATTGACCCATGAAGAAATTGCAAAAATAATGGGAAAATCTCGGCCTTACATCAGTAATCTTGTCCGCTTGTTACAGCTACCAGCTTTTATGCTGGACGCTGTCAAAGAGGAAATGATTTCGCAAGGGCACGCTCGTCTCCTCATTCCACTCAAAAAGGAAGAGCAAGTTTTTTGGCTGGACAAAATCATTCAAGATAATTTATCCGTTCGTGCTCTTGAACTTTCATTACAAAAAACCAAGAAGTCAAAGACTAAGAAGAACAAAGAAATTTTTGCCCATTCAGAAGAAGAAAAACTAAAAAAACTCCTTGGACTCAATGTCTCCATTCAATTAAAAAATCCTTCAAAAGGAAAGATCGTTATTCCTTTTGAGAACGAGGAAGAGTATCAAAGAATTATAAACAGCCTGAAATAGGGCTGTTATTTTCTTTTTTCAAACTAACAGACTTTTCCACCTTTAAAAGTAGCTTAAAATGTTGAAAAATAGGGATTTTACTAACAATTCACAATCTGTGGATAAGTCTTATGAACATTGTTAATTTTTCTCCACAAGTTGTGGAAAACTTCGTCATTTTATGTTAAAATGAGAATCGATATAGAGAATAATTTTTTGAAAAGGAGGAGGCAATGACCAAAGAGCAAGAATTTTGGCGAAGAATTTTAGAACTTTCCGCTGCTCAGCTAAAACAGACAACCTATGATTTTTTTGTTGCAGAAGCAAAATTGATAGCCATTGAAAATAACCAGGCCACTATCTTTTTGGATAGCCCCGTCAAACAGCTATTTTGGGAACAAAACTTAGTAGGCGTTATTCTCACAGCTGGCTTTGAAATTTTCAACGATCAAATCACGGCCAAATACGTCTTTGAAGAAGCAGGACATGATAGTATTTCTAAATATCAGCTGGAGGAACAGGCTGAAAAAACTCCATTTCGACCAAGTTTGCCGCCAATTGATACTGGATTAAAAGCTAAATATACATTTGATAATTTTGTACAAGGGGACGGGAATATCTGGGCTAAAGCAGCAGCCTTGGCTGTGTCTGAAAATCTAGCAACTACCTATAATCCCCTATTTATCTATGGCGGACCAGGTCTAGGAAAAACCCACTTACTGAATGCTATCGGCAACCAAATTTTAGAAAATATTCCTGATGCGCGTGTAAAATATATTCCAGCGGAAACCTTTATCAATGACTTTCTGGAGCATCTGAGGCTCGGTGACATGGATAATTTCAAAAAAATCTATCGGAGCTTGGATTTGCTCTTGATTGATGATATCCAGTCTCTTGGCGGAAAAAAAGTCTCTACCCAGGAAGAATTCTTCAATACGTTTAACGCTCTGCACGGCGATAACAAGCAGATTGTGCTGACCAGCGACCGCAGTCCAGATCATCTTGATAATTTGGAAGAACGCTTGGTCACGCGCTTCAAATGGGGCCTCACTCAAAATATTACACCACCCGATTTTGAAACGCGGATTGCCATCCTCCGGAACAAGATCGAAAATCTGGACTATATTTTTCCTAATGATACTTTGGAATACCTTGCCGGACAATTTGACTCGAATGTCCGCGATCTAGAAGGGGCCCTCAATGATATTACACTCATTGCAAGAGTCCGCAATCTCAAGGAAATTACGATTGACATTGCTGCTGAAGCTATTCGAGCTCGCAAGCAGGATTCTAGTCAGGTAACAGTCATTCCGATTGAAAAAATCCAGTCTGAGGTCGGCAATTTCTATGGTGTCAGTGTCAAGGAAATGAAGGGAAGTCGTCGAGTTCAAAATATCGTTTTGGCTCGACAAGTGGCCATGTATCTAGCCCGCGAACTAACAGACAATAGCCTACCCAAAATCGGGCGAGAATTTGGTGGCAAAGACCACACAACAGTCATTCACGCACATGGAAAAATCAAAACCCGACTCGAAACTGACGATAGCCTGCGACTTGAAATCGAGAATATCAAAAACAAGATAAAATAAGGGTGTGGAAAAGATTGAACGAATCTAAAGTTTTTTCCACAGGTTGTGAACAAGTCTTAAAACTTGATTTTAAATACTTTGTTTTATTTTTCCACAGCTTCCACAAGAACTACTATTACTATTAACTTAATAATCATAAATAATAAAAGGAGTCCCTATGATTCACTTCTCTATTAATAAAAATTTATTCCTACAAGCTTTGAATACAACTAAAAGAGCTATCAGTACAAAAAACGCTATTCCAATTTTATCAACAGTTAAAATTGATGTGACAAAAGAAGGTATTGCCTTAATTGGTTCAAATGGCCAAATTTCCATTGAAAACTTCATTTCAGTTCAAAATGAAAATGCTGGGCTCTTGATTACTTCACCAGGTTCTATCCTCCTTGAAGCAAATTTCTTTATCAATGTCATTTCTAGCTTACCAGATATCGTGCTTGATTTTAAAGAAATTGAGCAAAAACAAATCGTCCTTACCAGCGGTAAATCAGAAATTACGCTAAAAGGAAAAGATGCAGATCAATACCCACGTATCCAAGAAGTCTCTACTAGCAATCCTTTGGTTCTAGAAACAAAAGTCCTCAAAAATATCATCAATGAGACAGCTTTTGCTGCTAGTACGCAAGAAAGCCGTCCTATTTTGACAGGGGTTCATTTTGTCTTGACAGATAATCAATCCCTCAAAACAGTTGCGACAGACTCTCACCGGATGAGCCAAAAGAAAATTACTTTGGACAAGAAGGGCGATGACTTCGATGTGGTGATCCCTAGCCGTTCCCTGCGTGAATTTACAGTTGTTTTCACAGACGAAATTGAAACAGTAGAGGTTTTCTTTGCCAATAATCAACTTCTCTTTAGAAGTGAAAATATCAGCTTCTATACACGCCTACTGGAAGGAAACTATCCTGACACAGACCGCTTGATTCCGACAGAATTTTCAAGCGTTGTGACCTTTAATACCAATAATTTACGTCATGCCATGGAACGGTCTCGCCTTCTGTCCAATGCGACCCAAAATGGAACAGTGAAATTGGAAATTGTGAAGGGCATTGTCAGCGCTCATGTCCATTCACCAGAAGTTGGACGCGTAAATGAAGAAATTGATACAGAAAGTGTGTCAGGAGAAGATTTGACCATCAGCTTCAATCCTACCTACCTGATCGAAGCGCTAAAGGCTATCGATAGTGAGAAGGTGACCATCAGCTTTATTTCAGCTGTTCGGCCTTTCACCTTGGTACCAAGCGAAGATGCTGAAAACTTTATCCAGCTGATCACGCCAGTCCGTACTAATTAGAAGATAAGATTTTAGACAAGGCTGACTCGATCTGCCTTGTCTTATTTTGATCATTTACAAGCCAGCTGACTCTAAACTTGTGGTATAATACAGCTAGGATGGAGAGAAGCGCCAATCTGTATTTCTAAGAGAATAAAAAAAGATTGTCAAAAGGAGAGAAGATGTACGAACTTGGAACTTTTGTAGAAATGAAGAAGCCCCATGCCTGTACCATTAAGTCGACGGGCAAGAAAGCAAATCGTTGGGAAGTCGTTCGCATGGGAGCAGATATCAAGATTCGCTGCAGCAACTGCGAACACGTTGTCATGATGAGCAGATATGATTTTGAAAGAAAAATGAAGAAGGTCATTGAATAGTCCATATTTAGGACTTAGCCCAATTTTAGATGACCTACCTCATCAACAAAGAACGGATAAGACCAAGAAAGTCTTATCCGTTTTCTGCTTTTATTTAAGATCTTCAAATTTGCCGTCTTTGACTTCTTTATAGCCAGAAGCTTCAAGAGATTTTACCGTTTCTTTATAACTGATATAATTAGCTTTTTGGTCTCCATCTGTTTGGATAAGTTGTTTGCTTTTCAGTTCTGAAATATCTGCCTTGCTAAAATCCATCGTCATCTTTTGCGTCAAATGATCGTCTTTATACTCGATTTTATTAGTAAGTCCTTTAATATTTTCCAGCGTTTGCATGTAGCCTCCAATTTGTTCTTTGGCGGTATCTTTTGTCAATCCGATAGGCTCATAATAGAAAACATTGCTGGTTTCATTGTTCAGTAAATCATCTCCCTTATACTCAAGAGTGATCCGGCTGTCTTGCTTGGTCTTTTGATCAATCAACTGAAAATAGGCTTTTTTAGGACTGCTACTGCAGGCAGCTAAAAAAAGTAAAGTAAACATCGTCAAGAAAGAAAGAACAAAAGTTTTAATTGTCATTTTTTTCATGGCTAACTCCTTTTATCAAAATATTAACTATATTATATCATTTTTTGCAGAAATATTTTCTATTTCTATCCCGAAAGCAGGAAATTTTTCATTCAAATCCGCTGTTTAGGATAAGGATTTATGGTATAATGGTTTGGATTGAAAAGATGAATGGAGAAGATACGAATGGCTTTAACAGCAGGGATTGTGGGACTGCCTAATGTGGGCAAGTCAACTTTATTTAATGCAATTACAAAAGCAGGTGCAGAAGCTGCTAACTACCCTTTTGCGACCATTGATCCAAATGTCGGTCGGGTAGAAGTGCCAGATGCTCGTTTGGACAAATTAACAGAATTGATTAAACCTCAAAAGAAGGTTCCCACTACATTTGAGTTTACAGATATTGCTGGTATTGTAAAGGGAGCTTCGAAAGGGGAAGGTCTGGGAAATAAATTCTTGGCCAATATCCGTGAAGTGGATGCTATCGTCCATGTAGTCCGTGCCTTTGATGATGAAAATGTCATGCGGGAACAGGGCCGTGAGTCTGACTTTGTCGACCCCATGGCTGATATTGAGACCATCAATCTAGAGCTTATTTTGGCCGATCTGGAAAGCATTAACAAACGCTATGCGCGTGTTGAGAAGATGGCTCGTACCCAGAAGGACAAGGACTCAGTTGCAGAATTTAATGTTTTGCAGAAAATCAAGCCTGTTCTGGAAGATGGTCTGTCAGCTCGGACAGTTGAATTTACAGAAGAAGAACAAAAAATCGTCAAAGGTCTCTTTCTTTTAACGACTAAGCCAGTGCTTTATGTGGCCAATGTCAGTGAAGATGAGGTTGCAGATCCAGACAATATTGACTATGTGAAGCAGATTCGTGAATTTGCAGCTACAGAAAATGCCGAGGTTGTTGTCATCTCTGCGCGTGCCGAGGAAGAAATTTCTGAACTGGACGATGAAGACAAGGCAGAATTTCTGGAAGCTATTGGCTTGACAGAGTCAGGTGTAGACAAGTTGACACGTGCAGCCTATCATTTGTTGGGACTTGGAACCTACTTTACCGCTGGTGAAAAGGAAGTCCGAGCTTGGACCTTCAAGCGTGGTATGAAAGCCCCTCAAGCAGCTGGTATCATTCATTCAGACTTTGAGAAAGGTTTCATCCGTGCAGTGACGATGTCTTATGATGATTTAGTAAAATATGGCTCTGAAAAGGCTGTAAAAGAAGCTGGACGCTTACGTGAAGAAGGAAAAGAGTATATCGTTCAAGATGGCGATATTATGGAATTCCGCTTTAACGTGTAAATTAAGTGTAAAGTTAAAATACATAGGTTGGAAAGGAATTTCCAGCCCTTTTGGCTTTTATAAAGGAGTAAAATGACAAAATTAATTGTTGGATTAGGAAATCCAGGAGATAAATATTTTGAGACCAAACATAATGTTGGCTTTATGTTAGTTGACAAAATGTGTAAAGAATTAAATCTAAAGTTTACAGCAGATAAGATTTTTCAAGCAGACATTGCTTCAACTTTCTTGAATGGGGAAAAAGTCTATTTTGTAAAACCGACTACTTTTATGAATGAAAGTGGGAAAGCAGTCCATGCCCTGCTCACTTACTACGGCTTGGATATAGATGACTTACTCGTTATTTATGATGATCTGGATATGGAAGTTGGGAAAATTCGTCTTCGTACCAAAGGTTCAGCTGGCGGACACAATGGTATTAAGTCCATCATTAAACATATTGGAACACAGGAATTCAAGCGAGTGAAAATTGGCATTGGAAGACCTAAAAATAATATGTCAGTTATTCATCATGTTTTAGGAAAATTTGATGAGGAAGATTATATCAGTATTTTAAACACATTAGATAAAGTTGACAGTGCTGTAAATTATTATTTACAAACTGAGAATTTTGAGCAGACCATGCAACAATACAATGGATAAGAAAATGACACTACTTGATCTATTTGGTCGAAACCAACAAATTGTAGACTGGAAGAAACAATTGCAAAAAAAGACCCGTCAGTTAGTGATGGGACTTTCAGCTTCAACAAAGGCTTTGGCGATTGCCAGTAGCTTAGAAGAGCAGGAGAAAATCCTAGTCATCACTTCGAGTCAAAACGAAGCAGAGCGTCTGGCTAGTGACTTGATTTCTTTGTTAGGAGAAGAAAAGGTTTATACTTTCCTGGCAGATGATACGCCTTTAGCTGAGTTTGTTTTTTCATCGCAAGAAAAAATCTTTGCCAGATTAGAAGCCATGAATTTTTTATCAGACAAAGAGAAGAATGGGATTCTGATCATCAACGTCGCAGCCAGTCGTTTATTCTTGCCTAAGCCTGATATTTTTAAAAAATCTGAGCTTATTCTTTCTGTTACTGAAGAATATAACCTTGACAACATAGTAAAGTCTTTGTCAAGTAATGGTTATAAAAAGGTTTCTCAGGTTCTCAGTCAAGGAGAGTACAGTCTGAGAGGGGATATTCTAGATATTTTTGAACGCTCGGCTCAATATCCTTATCGGATAGAGTTTTTTGGAGATGAGATTGATGGCATCAGGATTTTCAATCCTGAAAACCAGCTTTCTCTTGAAAATGTGGAACAAATTTTGATAGAGCCTGTCACAGATCTTCTATTGACAGAAGAAGATTATACAAGAGGACAGAAAAATCTAGAAGCGTCCCTTTCTACGGTTGTTGATCCTTCTTTAAAATCCTATTTAGAAGAAGTATTAAGCTCTGTTAGAGAGCAATCTCATCATGCAGATATTCGCAAATTTCTTTCCTTTTTTTATAAGAAAGAATGGACTATTTTAGACTATCTACCAACTCACACTCCTATATTTTTTGATGATTTTCAAAAGATAATGGACAAGCATGCACAGTTTGAGTTAGAAGTTGCCGATATCTTGACAGATGATTTACAAAATAGTAAAGCACTGTCAAATCAACAATACTTTGCAAATAACTATCAGGACTATCGTAAATATAAACCTGCTACATTTTTTTCTAACTTCCATAAAGGATTGGGAAATCTAAAATTTGATGCACTTTATCAATTCAATCAATATCCAATGCAGGAATTTTTTAGTCAGTTCCCTCTCTTAAAAGAAGAAATTAATCGCTTTAGAAAATCGGGCTATACGGTAGTCTTACAGGCAAATTCAGCCTCAAGTTTACAAAATTTACATAAAACTTTACAGGATTATGAGATTCATTTAGATTACATCAAGGACAAAGAAATCCATGAAAAAGCTGTCCAGCTCATAGAAGGAAATCTCGTTCAAGGCTTTAATTTTGTTGATGAAAAAATCGTTTTGATTACTGAGCATGAGATGATTCAGAAAAAAATCAAACGTAGGATTCGTCGTCAGAATATTTCCAATGCTGAAAGGTTGAAAGACTATAATGAACTGGAAAAAGGCGATTATGTGGTTCATAATATCCACGGTATTGGTCGCTATTTAGGAATTGAAACGATTGAGGTTTCAGGAGTTCATCGGGATTATTTGACGATTCAGTATCAGAATGCGGATCGTATCTCCATTCCGGTGGATCAAATCAACCTTCTGTTTAAATATGTAGCTAGTGATGGAAAAGCACCTAAAATTAACAAGTTAAATGATGGGCGTTTCCAAAAAACAAAGCAAAAAGTCCAGCATCAGGTTGAAGACATTGCCGATGACCTTATTAAATTATATGCAGAGCGTAGTCAATTAAAAGGTTTCCAATTTTCTAGTGATGACCAGCATCAAGTAGAGTTTGACAATGCCTTTCCGTATGTGGAAACAGATGATCAGCTCAGAAGCATTCAGGAAATCAAGAAGGATATGGAGAGCGACCGTCCAATGGATCGACTCTTGGTTGGCGATGTTGGTTTTGGGAAGACAGAGGTGGCTATGAGGGCTGCTTTTAAGGCTGTCAACGATCATAAGCAGGTGGCTATCTTGGTTCCGACCACTGTTTTAGCTCAGCAACACTACACAAACTTTAAAGAACGTTTCAATGATTTTGCCGTAAATGTCGATGTTCTCAGCCGTTTTAGAAGCAAAGGGGAACAAAAAGAGACTCTAGAAAAATTGGAAAAAGGGCAGATTGATATTATTATCGGTACCCATCGCCTTCTATCAGCAGATGTAAAATTCTCCGATTTGGGGCTACTGGTGATAGATGAAGAGCAGCGCTTCGGTGTCAAGCATAAGGAAAAGTTAAAGGAACTAAAAAAGAAGGTTGATGTTCTGACCTTGACGGCCACCCCTATTCCACGAACCCTTCATATGTCGATGCTAGGGATTCGAGATTTATCGGTCATTGAAACACCACCGACAAATCGATATCCAGTCCAAACCTATGTTTTAGAGAATAATAGGACGGTTATTCGGGATGCGGTTTTGCGTGAAATAGACCGAGGCGGACAAGTTTACTACCTTTACAATAAAGTTGACACCATTGAGCAAAAAGTTTCAGAATTAAAAGAGTTGATTCCAGAGGCTTCAATTGGTTATGTTCATGGACAGATGACAGAGGTGCGTTTAGAAAATACCCTCTTAGACTTTGTTAATGGCGAATACGATATTTTAGTTACAACAACGATCATCGAAACTGGTGTTGATATTCCAAATGCAAATACTCTCTTTATCGAAAATGCTGATCATATGGGTCTGTCAACCTTATATCAACTTCGTGGTCGGGTTGGCCGCAGCAATCGAATCGCTTATGCCTATCTTATGTACCGACCAGATAAATCTCTGACTGAAGTTTCAGAAAAAAGACTAGAAGCCATTAAAGGATTTACTGAGTTAGGATCTGGATTCAAGATTGCGATGAGGGATTTGTCTATCCGCGGAGCAGGAAATATTTTAGGAAGTTCTCAGTCAGGTTTCATTGATTCTGTAGGATTTGAAATGTATTCTCAACTTTTAGAAGAGGCCATTGCTAAGAAGCAAGGTAAGGAAACCAAGCGCCAAAAAAGCAATGCTGAAATCAATCTTCAGATTGATGCCTATCTTCCAAGTGATTATATTTCTGATGAACGTCAGAAAATCGAGGTTTACAAGAGAATTCGTGAAATTGACAATCGTGTCAACTATGAACATCTGCAAGATGAATTGATTGACCGCTTTGGAGAATATCCGGATGTAGTGGCTTACCTACTGGAGATTGGTTTAGTCAAATCCTATCTTGATCAAGCCTTTGTGGCACTTGTTGAGCGGAAGCAAGAATCTGTCATCATTCGTTTTGAAAAAATTTCTCAGCAAATCTATCTGACCCAAGATTATTTTGAAGCTATATCAACGACAAATCTAAAGGCTCGAATTGGTGAGCAGCAAGGCTTGATTGAAGTCGTTTTTAATGTTCGGAATAAAAAAGATTTCGAGATTTTGGAAAACTTGCTGAACTTTGGTGAAAAACTGGTAGAAATCAAGAATCGAAAAGCTGAATAAACATTACAATTCGGTAAAATTTCAGCTTTTTAGCTTTGTTTCTTTCAAAAGAATGATAGAATATTAAGAGAAAATCGAGGAAAAGACTATGAGATTAGACAAATATTTAAAGGTATCACGTATTATCAAGCGACGCCCTGTAGCTAAAGAGGTAGCAGATAAAGGTCGTATCAAGGTAAATGGAATCCTGGCAAAAAGTTCGACAGATTTGAAAATCAATGATCAAATTGAAGTTCGTTTTGGCAATAAGCTGTTAACAGTGCGGGTGCTAGAAATGAAAGACAGCACCAAAAAAGAAGATGCTGCTAAAATGTATGAAATTATCGGTGAGACAAGGATTGAAGAAAATGTCTAGAAATATTGTTCAAATAAATAATCGTTTTATCCAAGATGAAAATCAGCGTCGCAGATACCTCGATGAGGAGCGTCGGAAACGAAATCGTTTTATGGGATGGGTTCTAATTTTAGTCATGCTACTTTTTATTCTTCCAGCCTATAATTTATACCAAAGTTACGAAACTTTACTTAATCGCCGTGCTCAATATGCACAACTACAGAAAAAATATGAAAAATTAGGTGAAGAAAAGAACTATCAGTCTGATATTGCAACCAAGTTGAAAGATGACAGCTACGCTGCCAAATATGCTCGTGCCAAGTATTCTTTTTCAAAAGAAGGAGAATACATTTACACAACACCAGATTTATTACCACAATAATCATGGAAAATTTACTTCAAAATATAGAGAAATTTTTATCTTTTTCGGATGAAAAACTAGCAGAATTATCCGAAAAAAATCAAGCTTTAAAACTTCAAGAAACAAAAAAGGAAAGGGGAGGTCATGCGTAAGTTACTTTTGCTGATATTTTTACTGCCAGCCTTATGGAGCAGTCAAACAGCAATCAGTACTGAAAAGGAACTTGTTTTAGACGAAGAAGAAAAGTATCAGCTGACAGGTACAGCTTATGGCCGTTATCATACGAGTATCCCTACAAATCCTAATGTTTATGAAGAAACGCCTACTTTTACAGATGCTACTTTGACTAAGGTAGCTGGGAAACTTTTGCCAGATCAGCCACTAGAGCTGACAGAGTTGCACGTGAATGAAGCTGGAATCCCTATCTTTAAATTAAAGAATGGCCAGTTTGTAATTGCAGATAAGAATAGCATTTATGAGGATACGGTTCAGTCTATCACAGATGTCAAACAGGAAAGATGGCTAGCTCCTAACTATGCGCTCTACGATACTATCCCGATCAATTCTTCTAAAAAGATTGCAGCTAAACTACCTGCTTATAGCAAAGTAAAGGTAGTACAAATTGCTCAAACAGCTAAGGGAGAATATGCTAAAATTGAAGGTCAAGGTTGGGTTTCTGTTGATTTTCTTTCCCAAGAAGATAATCGGATGGAAAAGGTTCAGGAGCTTTTAAATTCTAAGTACAAAAAAGCTGACTTTTCTATTTATGTAAAGCAGCTAGAAACGGGCAAGGAAGCAGGCATTAATCCAGATCAACAAATGTACTCAGCTAGTGTGACGAAAATTCCTTATCTTTACTATGCCCAGGAGCAACTAAATAATCATATCCTTTCTTTAGATAAAAAGTTCAAATATACAGCGGCTGTCAATGATTTTCCAGGTGCCTATGACCCTGAGGGAAGCGGCAGCATTTCCAAATCAGCAAATGATAAGGAATATTCTGTGCAGGACTTAATCAATGGTGTAGCAAAAGAGTCGGATAATGTGGCCCACAATATCCTCGCCTACTATACAAGCAATCAATCTGATAGTCAATTTCAAAATACTATTGAAAAAATTGCGGGCAAGAAGTGGGATGTGGAAAGCAGACAAGCTTCAGCTCGAATGGCAGGAAATGTTATGGAAGCCATTTATAAGCAAAATGGCATGATTATCGATGCCTTGTCTCAGACAAATTATGACAATCAGCGAATTTCTAAAAACATCAATGTAAAAGTAGCTCATAAAATTGGTGATGCTTACGACTTCAAGCATGATGTCGCTATTGTGTATGCGGATTCGCCATTTATCATTGCCATTCTTACGAATAATTCGGATTACGATACAATTTCTAAAATCGCAGATGATGTGTACGGAGTTCTGAAATGATCGATCAGAAGTTTCGCAAACAAATGCAGGAAAAGCGGTATTTTCAAAATCATCGGAAAGTGTTGGTAGCAGTTTCTGGTGGTTTGGATTCGATGACCTTGTTCCATCTTTTGTACCAAAACAGGGAAGAACTAGAGATTGAGCTTGGCATAGCGCATGTCAACCACAAGCAACGACCAGAGTCAAATATGGAAGAAAAAGAGCTGTCAAATTTTGCCCAGAAACTTGGTGTGAAATTTTTCAGCTCAAATTTTTCAGGTGATTTTTCTGAGGAAAAAGCTCGGCAATTTCGCTATCGTTTTTTTGAAGAAATCATGTTGGCAGAAGGCTACACGGCCTTGGTAACGGCTCATCATGCTGATGATCAGGCCGAGACAGTATTTATGAGGTTATTAAGAGGAGCAAGGCTGCGCCACTTGTCTGGAATGACCGAGGTTCAACCTTTTGCAATGGGTGAATTAATCCGACCTCTGCTTTATTTTCATAAGCAAGATTTCCCTGATATTTTGCATTTTGAAGATAAGAGCAATCTTCAAAATGACTATCTCAGAAATCGGATTCGTAATCTTTATCTTCCCAGTCTTGAAAAGGAAAATCCACGCTTTAAGGATTCTCTGATTTCTTTAGGGAAAGAAGTTGAGGATTTACAGACAGCCCTGTCTCATCTGACGCAAGGTTTGGACATTACAAATCTTGAAGTGTTTGAGCAACAAATTCCAGAAGTGCAAAATTTTCTTTTACAGGAATATTTAAAGAAATTTCCTTCTCTAAATATAAATAAAAAGCAATTTGAAGAAATCTTAGGAATCTTACGAACCAAGGCTAATTACATCCACCCTTTAAAGGATGAATATGAGTTGGTGAAAGATTATAAGCATTTTGAAATCAGAAAAATCAGTCGTAGGTCTGATTTGAAAGTGGACTCAATTCTGTTAGAATGTGGTAATCAACTTCAATTTGGGGACTATCAATTCTCATTTGGCACTCCTTTGGAGGGTGGAAATGTTCAAGCGATTGCAGTTTCATGTGAAACACCACTTCTTTTACGTCACAGGAAAATAGGTGATTGTCTTCGTTTGAAGGGACATCACAAAAAACTTCGTCGGCTATTCATTGATCAAAAAATTCCATTTGAAGAACGCGAAAAAGCGATTGTTATAGAGCAAAATCAGCAGATCTTGGCAATTGTAAATATCGCTATCAGTGATTTGAGTAAGGAATTAAAAAGTGATATAATGAGTACTGTACTTTATATTCAGAAATTAGATAGGTAAAATTATGCTAGAACAAGATATTAAAAAAGTATTGGTTTCTCATGAGGAAATCGTAGCAGCGGCAAAAAAATTGGGCCAACAGCTGACAGTAGACTATCAAGGTAAAAAGCCTATTTTTGTAGGAATTTTGAAGGGATCAGTTCCTTTTATGGCCGAATTAATCAAACATGTGGATACAGATATTGAATTAGATTTTATGCTGGTGTCTAGTTATCATGGCGGTACAACTAGTAGTGGCGTGATTAATATTATCAAAGATATTGATCAAGATATTACTGGTCGTGATATTCTTTTTGTCGAAGATATTATCGATACTGGCCAAACTTTGAAGAATTTGTGTAATTTATTCAAAGAAAGAAATGCAGCATCTGTAAAAATTGCTACGTTGTTGGATAAGCCAGAAGGACGCATTGTTGACATTGAGGCAGACTACACTTGCTTTACAATTCCAAATGAATTTGTAGTAGGTTACGGACTAGATTATGATGAGTATTATCGCAATCTTCCTTATGTAGGTGTCTTGAAAGAAGAAGTTTATACAAAATAAAGGTTTACTAGATATAAATGAAAAATAAACAAAATAATGGTTTTATAAAAAATCCTTTTCTCTATATTCTAATTATTGTAGTCCTTGTTACAGGTTTTCAGTATTTCTTTACAGGAAGTGCGACAGGCCGTAGCCAGCAAATCAACTACAGCCAATTAGTAAAAGAAATCCAAAATAATAATGTTACAGAGATGAGCTACCAGCCAAATGGTAGTATTATCGAGGTATCAGGTACTTATAAAAAACCTAAAGAATCAAAAGATACGACAGGAATCCTGTTTTTCAGTCCGGAAATCTCAAAAGTTAGCAGATTTACTAGTGTTGTTTTGCCATCAGATACAACAGTTTCTGATTTGCAAAAGCTAGCTGCTGAGCATGAGACAGAAGTGACTATTAAGCGTGAAAGCTCCAGTGGAATGTGGATTAATCTTTTGATCTCCTTGGTTCCATTTATCATCATCGCCTTCATCTTTATGTCTATGATGAATCAAGGCGGTGGCGGTGCTCGTGGTGCTATGAATTTTGGACGTAACAAAGCTCGTGCGGCCAATAAAGAAGATATCAAAGTACGCTTTTCAGATGTCGCTGGTGCAGAAGAGGAAAAACAAGAACTGGTTGAAGTTGTTGAATTCCTAAAAGATCCAAAACGTTATACTAAGCTGGGTGCTCGTATTCCAGCAGGTGTTCTTTTGGAAGGCCCTCCGGGGACTGGTAAGACCTTGCTTGCCAAGGCAGTTGCTGGTGAAGCAGGTGTTCCTTTCTTCAGCATCTCAGGTTCTGACTTTGTTGAAATGTTCGTAGGTGTCGGAGCAAGCCGTGTTCGTTCTCTATTTGAAGATGCGAAAAAAGCGGCTCCTGCTATTATCTTCATAGATGAAATTGATGCCGTCGGTCGTCAGCGTGGTGTTGGCCTCGGTGGCGGTAATGATGAACGTGAACAAACCCTTAATCAGCTCTTGATTGAAATGGATGGTTTTGAAGGCAATGAAGGAATCATTATCATTGCGGCTACTAACCGTTCGGATGTTCTTGATCCAGCTCTTCTACGTCCAGGTCGTTTTGACAGAAAAGTTTTGGTTGGTCGCCCTGATGTGAAAGGTCGGGAAGCTATTCTTCGCGTTCATGCTAAGAATAAACCGCTGGCTAAAAATGTTGATTTGAAACTAGTTGCCCAGCAGACACCTGGCTTTGTTGGTGCTGATTTGGAAAATGTCTTAAATGAGGCTGCCTTGGTTGCAGCTCGTCGTAATAAGAAAGTCATTGATGCAGATGATATTGATGAAGCAGAAGACAGAGTAATCGCAGGACCATCTAAGAAAGATAAAACCGTTTCAGAGCGTGATCGTCAGATTGTCGCTTACCATGAAGCGGGGCATACGATTGTCGGACTTGTTTTGTCCAATGCGCGTGTCGTACACAAGGTAACTATTGTGCCTCGTGGTCGTGCTGGCGGATATATGATTGCCCTGCCTAAAGAAGACCAAATGCTTCTGTCTAAAGAAGATATGAAGGAGCAATTGGCTGGTCTCATGGGTGGTCGTGTAGCTGAAGAGATTATCTTTAATGTCCAAACCACAGGAGCTTCCAATGACTTTGAACAAGCTACACAGATGGCGCGTGCAATGGTCACTGAATACGGTATGAGTGAAAAACTTGGCCCAGTCCAATACGAAGGTAACCATGCTATGTTTGGTGCACAAAGTCCTCAAAAATCAATTTCAGAGCAAACAGCCTATGAGATTGATGAGGAAGTTCGTTCATTACTAAATGAAGCAAGAAACAAAGCAGCTGAGATTATTCAAGCAAATCGTGAAACCCATAAATTGATTGCAGAAGCATTGCTTAAATACGAAACGCTTGATAGCAACCAAATTAAATCTCTCTATGAAACAGGTCATATGCCAGAAGAGTCTGAAAAAGACTTGGAACGAGAAGCACATGCCCTTTCCTATGATGAAATAAAATCCAAAATGGAAGAAAATTAAGAGATGCTTTTCTAATTAAATAGCTTGATTACTAATTGTGTAATCAAGCTATTTTTTTATTCTTTAAAGCCTAACATGTCTTAAAAAGTCTCTGAGATGTCTCAAATTTTTTTGTTAGGTACCAGTTGGGGGATAAAATAGACAGGATAGGGACAGGAGGCCTGAGGGAAGAGTTTTTCTTGTAGAATCATATTATCAAAGGAAAAGGAGATAACATGAACTTCAAGGAACGCTATGAGAAAGTGCAGTGGATCGTCCGGCGCTGTGCACGGGATTATTATGTACATTTATGGGAGAGTAGTGACTGGGAACAAGAGGGTATGCTGGTTTATCACCAGCTGGAAGAAAGTCATCCAGATATCAGTCAAGATGAAAGCCGCCTTTATCGCTACTTCAAGACAAAATTTCGGAATCATATTCATGACATTCTTCGAAAGCAAGAGAGCCAAAAACGCCGCTTCGATCGTCAGTCTTATGAAGAAGTTGGTACCATTAGTCATAGACTGAGCAAGCGCGAACTAGCCTTAGATGATTTAGTCGCTCTTCGAAGTTCGTTAGCAGCCTACACTTCCAAGTTAGACAAAGAACAACTAGAATTATACCACCGCTTACTAGGCGACGAACGGTTTAAGGGACGTAAAAGACTGTTGCGAGAGTTAGAGGAATATTTAATAGACTTTAGCAGCACGGTGATATAGAGAATAAGGGAGAGGTAAGAGGGAGA
>NZ_CALIIB010000013.1 GCF_938020365.1 uncultured Streptococcus sp.
GAATTAGCAGAACGTGTTTCAAAATCAGAAAAAGATTCTTTAGAAGTAATGTTTTATTGTGAACACCATCGTTGGCCAAAGGCAGATGAGTTAGATGATTATAATCATTCAGATACGATTGTACATAGAGGCGATGGATTTGTTGTATATGAGACAAATGGTTATTACGAAATTAGCTTTTTTAAAGAAATTGGAGGAACCATGGGTCCAGAAGTTTGCTATCCTATTAATAAGGAACTGATGGATAAAGCATTTGAATCTTCTAGGGGAGCATATGAAGTCATGATTTATGCTGAAACAGGGCGCTGGCCCTTAAGTAAGCAAGATGATATTGATAGAAACTACATACGTAATCATCCTGAAACTATGCTATCAAATATAGAAGATCAACGTGAGTTGTTTGATGTTGAAGAGTTTAAAGCTCTTGTAAAAAAAGCCATTGTTTCAGAACTAGAACCTAGCGAACTTGACGCTATTGGTATAGTTGATAATTATTTAGAGCTTCTTCTGGTGGATCCAGTCGGCTGGCAGGAAGAGATAGAAGCAGTCCATCTTGAAATTCTGCAGGAAAAAATTAACAATTATATTCACTTCCTCGAAAGCAAGCAGTATGTGGCACGATATGGCGATAACTTTGACAAGAAAGTCATCCATATCACTTTCCAATATTCTCCATCTGATAATGGACTAGCCTTTCTCGCTGCTGTTCAGAAGGTATTGCAACCGACGGATATGAGTTTGAAGATAGAATTACTGGAGTGAGAAAAAACCACAGAAATTCCTCGTGAATTTCTGTGGTTTCGTTTTTAATCTTGATAAGAGACGATGCCAATGATGGTATCGACGGCGCGTTCCATGGTTTCTAGGCTGACATATTCGAAGCGGCCGTGCATGTTTTCACCGCCGGCAAAGAGATTAGGTGTCGGGATGCCCATAAAGGAAATTTTTGAGCCATCAGTGCCGCCACGAATCGGCTCGATAATCGGCTGGATGTCCAGACTTTCCATGACTGCTTTGGCGATATTGATCGGTGTCATGTCCTTTTCAATGACCTGCTTCATGTTGTAATACTGGTCTTTGAGGGTCAAGATGACACGCTCGCTGCCCAGCTCTTGGTTCATCTTATCAGCGATAGTCTGCATAGCAGCTTTGCGATTTTCAAAAGCCTCTGTCTCAAAGTCGCGGACAATATAGCTAGCCTGAGCTTCTTCGACAGTCCCGGTCAGGTTCATCAGGTGGTAGAAACCTTGGTAGCCCTCGGTCTTCTCTGGTCGGTCGGCTTCTGGCAGCTGGTTGTGGAAGTCAATCGCCAGCTGGAGAGCGTTGACCATTTGGTCTTTAGCAGTCCCCGGATGGACATTGCGGCCTTGGAAGGTCAGTTCGGCTCCAGCAGCGCTAAAGGTCTCGTACTGGAGCTCGCCTAGAGGTCCACCGTCCACTGTGTAGGCAAAGTCCACATCAAAGTCTTCAGCGTCAAATTTATCGGCTCCGACGCCGATTTCCTCGTCTGGACCAAATCCAACTCGGATTTCTCCATGCTTGATTTCTGGATGGGCCGACAGGTATTCGATAGCAGTCATGATTTCAGCAATACCTGACTTGTCGTCTGCTCCCAGAAGGGTGGTTCCATCAGTCGTAATTAAGGTTTGGCCCTTGTATTTATGGAGACTGGCGAAGTCTGCAGGGTCTAGGCTAAAGCCAGATTGCCCAAGCGGTATCACACCGCCGTTATAATTCTCAATGACCTGTGGCTGGATGTTCTCTGCGTTGAAATCCGCCGTATCCATGTGGGAAATAAAGCCAATCTTGCGGGTAAAGCTAGGATCGTTGGCTGGCAGAGTTCCAAT
>NZ_CALIIB010000014.1 GCF_938020365.1 uncultured Streptococcus sp.
CCTCCAACCATAGGAACTTTATTTTCTGATAAATGCTTCAGGATATCCGCCAAAGCCTGACGGTTTGGAAGCGAAAGCGCCAGATGATAAAGACCATAAGCCGACTTGACTAACTGCCAGTCACTGGTTGCTAAAAGCCTCACCAGCACTTGTCCGTCCCGGCCCAAAGCCACCTGCCCATCCTGCTCTTCCAAAAGATCCAAGCCTAAAACGAGCTGATAAAAATCCCTTTGTCTTGCTAGATCAGCTACATAAAGTGCCACCTCTCCTAGATAAATCTTGCTTTGATATTCAAAAGTCATGTACTTTCTCCTCTCTTTAATTTTAAATTTCAGCAGTGCCCCTGCTCCATCTTTTTTATTTCTCCAAAACAGAGATAGGTTCCTTGATATGGTTTTCCACATCTCTATTTGCTCCGAAAGATTATCTTAAGTTGTAATTGTTTATGTTACATTTATTAGTATACTACATCTTAATGTAATGTCAATGATTACATCTCGGAAAATTTTTAAGTAAAAAAACAACCTGCTCACTAGGAAACAGATTGTTCTTTAATTTCTTTTTCGGTTGCTGCGACGACTTCGTCAAGGCTGGTCTGAGCCAACTCAGCTTCCATGGCTGCCTGAATAGCCGCCAAGCGGTCGTCTAAGACATTGTGAATGTTCTTCCCGATAGGACAGTCTGGATTGGGCTTGTCATGAAAACTAAATAGCTGGCCGCTCTTGCCCAGACATTCAACTGCGCTATAGACGTCCAACAGGCTAATGTCTTTCAAATCTTTGGCAATCTCTGCTCCTCCAGTTCCACGAGCAACGGTAATCATTCCGGCATTCTTGAGCTGGGACAGGGTCTTGCGGATAATAACTGGATTGACGCCGACACTGCCAGCAAGGATATCACTTGTCAGTTTTTGTTTTTTTCCCTCCAAAGCCAGAACAATCAGCATATGAGTGGCAATGGTAAAACGGCTAGAAATCTGCATTTTTTCTCCTCCCTCATCATTTTCTCTCACTATTATATCTCAAAAATGGTGTAACTTCAAGAGTTACGACTGGACTTTAAGAAAGCTGCAATCTCATCCGCATAGCCTTCCCGCTCACTGATTTCCCGCAGCAGGTCATGATTGTGAGTATGGTGGATACCATTTACCAAACTCTCCCGATAAATCTCATAATAAGGCAAGTGGAGCTCTCGAGCCAATCGTAGTTCCTGTTCCACATCGTAGGCCACGCGCCGAAGGTCGACATCAGCCAGACCTGTCTCATCAATCTCTAAAATGGCATACTGGGCTCGCAAGTCCTGACGCAGAGCTGAATCTAGAAAGAACGGCTGACCAATAGAGCCGGGATTGATAATCAGCTGTCCAGTGGTCCCGTAGCGGAGAAACTGCTGGTGAATATGACCATAAACAGCGACAGCGCAGTCATTTCCTTCAAAAAGGCGGTCGAAATTTTTCTGCTCGCCAATATGAATCAGCTCCCGTCCCCAATTCTTATCTGGCAGATGGTGGCTGACCGCAATCTTCAATCCCTCTACTTCTGTCAAGACCTGCAGAGGAAGTTCTTGCATGCGGTCAATCTCTTCAGGACGGATTTCCTCTAGGACAAAATGGCAGAGCCGGGTCAGATAGAGATGGCTGGGACGATCCAAATCCAGCTTTTGATGCAGGGCATGCCAGAGGCTGTCTTCCCAATTCCCCCTGACCTGGAGACTGATGGGCAGCTGCTCCATCCTATCTAGGATATTTCTGCGACCGGTTCCTGGCAGGAGCAAATCCCCCAAAAACCAATAGTCTGTCACCTGCTGGCTTTCCGCATCCGCCAGTACTGCTTCCAAGGCTGTGCTATTTCCATGCACATCGGATAATAAGGCAATTTTTCGTGTCATCGTGTATCTTTCTCTTTCTTTACAAGGAATATTATATCAAAGTTCAAAAAAACTTCCACCCATCAAGTGAGTGAAAGTTTTGAAACGTTTTTTTATCAATCGACAGACTTGAGTGCTTCCAGCATATCCACCCGTCTGAGGCGGTAGTTGACAAAGAAGCCAAGCAAGGTCAGGATAAGAGTCACTGCTGTTAGAGGAAACAGATAGACTGAAGGACTTACTTGAGGGGTTAAGCTGATAATGCTAGGCGCAACCTTCTCAATCAAAAAACGATGCAGGAAGAAACCACCTAGAAGCCCAACTGCCATCCCAATCACTGAAAGAATAATAGTCTCTCGATAGATATAGAGGGTCACTTCCTTATTATGGAAGCCCAAAACCTTGATGGTGGACAGCTCGCGAATCCGCTCGGCCACATTGATATTTGTCAAATTGTAGAGAATGACGACTGCTAAAAGAATGGAAATCAGCACTAAAATCATCATCGTATTATTAAGAGAATCAGCTAGGACGTTGAACTGCTTCACCATGCTTGCGTTTTGGGAAACACTCTTGACAGATTTGAGGCTCATAAATTCATTGGCCTTGTCCACAATATTTTTGCTGGAAGAATCCTTGAGCCGCACTAGATAAGCATTTTTCTCGGGCTTTTTTCCGTAAATCTTCTGGTAGTCAGTTGCCTTCATAAAGGCAAAATGGCCAAAATGATTCTCATTGACTG
>NZ_CALIIB010000015.1 GCF_938020365.1 uncultured Streptococcus sp.
CAGCCTGCCGGGCACTCTCCATGTTGCAGCAGACCAAGCAGTAGTAATTGAAAAGAGCTCTACCATTCAGATTTTCGAAACTGCTTGACCATAATAAAATTTCAAATCAAGCAATTTAGAAAAATAAAAGTCTAAAACTAGGTACAACCTCCCTTCTAGGAGGTTTTTTGCTATTTTAAAAAATAGATTTTATCATGTTTTGTTAGTTAGCTCGCTATCTAGCTTGTCTTTTACTTACTTATCTATTCAGCTCTATTCAGCAGCAGTTTTCCTTTCCCTGATTATATGTTACAGTCAGAGAAGATGCAGGAGCAATGGGATAGGCTTTTATCCAGAAAGTTGAGCTGGCTGCTATTTGGACGGTTCTAGAAAAGCAGAGGACCAAGATCGGAAAGGAGTTCGGATGAAGTTATTTTTGGCTGAAAAAGTGAAACAAAAATAGTCATATATAGTTGGTTTTGTGGGCACGGAAGAGAGTTCGTGCCTTTTTGCTTGTGTGCTTTCAAGCTAAGCCAGTTCAAAATATGATATACTGGAATAAAGTTATATTAGCATGACAAGTTTCACGCTAGGCTACTGTCTTCAAATAGTTATTTTATAAAAGGTAGCCATCCTGACAGTTTGTGCAGCTATTTGACCGGTATGGTTATAGAAAATAGAATAGCAGTATTCAGCGAGCAAGAATTGTTAACTATTAGACGAATCGTCTTTTCAATGATAGAAGAGCCAATAGAGGAGGAGTTATGGGAAAGAGAAATCTGGAAGCTTTGAGGCAGAAGCATCAATCGAAATTCAAGAAGTCTCAAACGAAAAAGCCAGCAAATAGCCAACCATTCTTTCTATCTAAATGGAAAACCAAGGGAGACCAACATATCAAATCATCTACTGGATTGCAAGAAGCGCAGGGGAGCCCGGAAGAAAATCAAGCTCGTCCTTCCGTTTCGTCTCCATCAAAAGTGGCATTTCCAATAGAGAGCTCAAGCAATGAGCCGTCTGCCGTCTCTTCGATAGAGGACAAAAACGGCTATGGGGCTAAAACAAGTTCTCAAGACCAGCCGGTGTTTTCTGAGCAGTTAGAAGGAGTTCAGCAGGTAAAGGAGCCTCTGTCGCTTCTATCACAGAATTTGTTGGAATTAAAGCAGAGGGAGCTGAAGCGTCTCATTTCTAGTTTAGAATCACTGAAAGCTAAAAAACAAAATCAAGTTTTTCGTGGAAATCAAGTTAGCCAGTCGATGTCAGGCCTTATAACTGAAGCAAAACAGACCAAGCTTTCTCCGCGAATATCTTCTAATGAGCTTGCTAGAGAGATAGATAAAGTAGAGTTTAAGAAGAAAAAACTAGGAATCTTTTCTAAGATATGGATGGTGATACTTTTCGTTTTAGGGATTATAGCCTCAATGTATAGCATAGTAGAGCAGTGGAAAAAGAATGCTGATTTAAAACGCATGGAAGAAGCCGCAGCTATTTCTCGTATGTTAGACTCATATGGAAAGGATCAAGATTTAAAATCTGATAATCGTCCAGAATGGATTGCTAAGAAAGAGGAGTACCAGTTTCATATCACCTATGATGATATCACTTCTTTATTCTCAGACTTCACTTCATCGGTTCCAAATCTGACAAAGGTCGACGAGGTGGTTGCAAAGTTAGGGAAAGCTGAGTCTGGTAGGGAAACGAACCAAGATAATCTAATCAAGACAATAGATTTAAACTATTCACAAGCAGGGACAGAGGCGAAAGTTAAGCTCTCTTTTAAGAGCTATCTTGGTCCTTCTGAAACTCTTAAGTTGGAATCCCTAAAATGTACGCATCTCAGTAGTGCGCAACTGCCTAACCGAAATGCTCAGCTCACTCGTCAAGATCTTTCTGGTATAGAGAAAGGAAAGACCTATCAAGAGATTGTCAGTCAGTTGGGACTTCCAGAGCGCCTCGATTGGCATGGGGGAATCTTGAGCTATACGACTTTATCGATTTCTTATCGTTTGGAGGATGGTCAAGAGGTTAGTTTTTCTTTTGAAAAAGATGACACTCAAAGCTATCGACTGAAAGACAGCTCAGGTTTGGCAAGCGAAGCAGGAGAAGCAAGTGCTCAGTAGTGCTTGCCTAGCAGGAAAATCAGCCGTTTGTAGAAAGGGAATGAGCAATCAAGTTTTTAGTTGATAGGTGAAAAGGTGAAAGATAGAAATTTAGAAGCATTGAGGCGGGAGCATAAATCCAAGTTTAAAGCCAGAAACACTTCGTCGGTCAAGAATCAGCGGGAACGAGGAGTCACCCTCGAACAGACAAAGGAAGAAGAAAGGAAAGAAAAGCAGCGAACAGAGTCAGCAGGCAATCCTAATGGCCAGCTTTTAGCAAAGTCTGTGCTATCTCGTTATGCCTCACTCTTAGTGATTGCCGCAGTTCTAGTGGGACTGATTAGCTTCTTTATGATGTATATGCGACCAACTTTTAAGTCAGAAGGAAATCAATCGGCTATATCGTCTGTTAATACTGTTCCGACAGAATCAGAAAATAAGATAGAGATCCTGACGGAAAATAATTCACCTTTTATTGAAGATAATCGAGAGGTAGATTTTCAATTTGAAGATATTTTCGAGTTGATTAAAACCATGAACCAACCCAATATGTCTCCGGAGGATATTGTTGAGAAGTATGGGAAAGCTAGCTCTGGGAGTGTGGATAATCGCGTGGAGGATAGTCAACTGGTACTGCTTTCATACAAGCTAACAGGAAGAAAAGGAGTTGTTAATATGCATCTTAGGAGTACTGAAGGAGGAATGGAGCTCTCATCGGTATCTGCCGCTTTCTTCCAGAATGCTGGGGAATCGATTACGAAGACAGTTGATGATTATCGGTCGCTCATTCCCAAAAGTGATCGAGAAGGAATGGAAGTCAAGCAAGCCATTGCAGAACTGGGGATGCCAAAGAGTATTTATGCTCATAAAACGCTTAAAAAGCAAGTTGATTTTTTTAGTATGAGCTATCTAACTAAGGAGAAGATGTCTGTTTCTTTGTATTTTGACGAAGTGAATGGAACTTACCGCCTCACCAGTATGATGACAAGTACGGTCTGATACCCTAGACTGGAGAGCGCGGAATTTTTCTTAAATAGACAAGGATAGAAAGATGGGAAAAAGAGATAAGGAAGGCCAACTTCATCTGAATAAACTCCAAGAGTCCAAATAGCATACTAGCTGCTACTAAAGTCCTAACTGTATAGCCGAATTGTGTTATAATAGAGAAATAAAAGAGATAGGAGAGGGACTATCTTCTCCCAACAAAGAATAGAAAGAACAAAGAGGTGAAGCCATGTCTGCTACTAAAATGAATGCTCAAGAAATCATCAAATTTATCGCTGATGCCAAGAAAAAAACTCCTGTCAAGGTAACCTTTGATGGAGAATTGCACGGATCAATCCCTTGGTCTGTTGTGAAATTAGGCAATGTTCTTTTTGGAGACTGGGAAGAAATTAAGCCGCTCCTAGCGAACTTAGAGGAAAATAAGACCTATGTCGTAGAGCAGGATGCCCGCAATTCAGCGGTGCCGCTTTTGGACAAGCGCGACATCAATGCCCGTATCGAGCCGGGTGCTATTATCCGTGACCAAGTCGAAATTGGTGATAATGCTGTCATTATGATGGGGGCGGTTATCAATATCGGTGCGGAGATTGGTGCTGGGACCATGATTGATATGGGAGCCATTCTGGGCGGCCGAGCAATTGTCGGCAAAAATAGCCACGTCGGCGCTGGTGCGGTTCTGGCGGGAGTCATTGAGCCAGCTAGCGCTGAGCCAGTTCGGGTTGGAGACAATGTGCTGATTGGTGCCAATGCGGTTGTGATTGAAGGCGTACAAATTGGCAGTGGTTCCGTTGTTGCGGCTGGTGCGATTGTGACCCAGGATGTTCCGGAAAACGTAGTGGTTGCTGGCGTTCCGGCACGAGTTATCAAGACCATAGACGAGAAGACCCAGCAGAAGACCGCTCTGGAAGATGCCCTGCGTACGCTCTAATTTTGATTAAAAGAATACTGCCGCCCTTGTATTGCATCAGGGGCGGCCTAGCTCTTTGTTTGCTCTGACAGGATTTTAAAGGAAAGAAAAATGCTTGATTATCTGAACATTCGCCGTGATTTGCACCAGATACCGGAAATAGGTCTGGAAGAATACAAGACTCATGCCTACCTGATGCAGGTCATTGATGGACTGACAGCAGGTCTAGACTTTGTGGAAATCCGAACTTGGCGGACTGGTATTTTGGTCTTTATCAAGGGAAGTTCGCCCGATAAGACGATTGGCTGGCGGACAGATATCGATGGCCTTCCGATTGTGGAGGATACAGGACTGGACTTTGCCAGTACCCATGAAGGCCGCATGCATGCTTGCGGACACGATATGCACATGACGGTGGCTCTAGGCCTGCTGGAACAAGCTGTGAGTGCTCAGCCTACCCACAATCTGCTCTTTCTCTTTCAGCCTGCAGAGGAAAATGAAGCTGGCGGTATGCTCATGTACGAAGACGGTGCTTTTGGCGATTGGCTGCCAGATGAATTTTACGGTCTTCATGTGCGGCCGGACCTCAAGGTCGGTGATATTGCGACTAACAGAGGAACCCTCTTTGCTGGCACCTGTGAAGTCAAGCTGACCTTTAGAGGGAAGGGAGGCCATGCGGCCTTTCCTCACGAAGCCAATGATGCTTTGGTGGCAGCTAGCTACTTTATCACCCAGGTGCAGACCATTGTCAGCCGCAATGTCGATCCGATCGAGGGAGCGGTTGTGACCTTTGGTTCGCTCCATGCTGGCACGACCAACAATGTCATCGCAGAAACGGCCTTTCTGCATGGCACCATTCGGACTCTGACTCAGGAAATGAACCTCTTGACTCAGAAGCGCTTACGGGAAATAGCAGAGGGCATAGCCCAAAGTTTCGATCTGGAATTGGACTTGGAGCTTAAACAAGGCGGCTATCTGCCTGTGGAAAATCATCCTAGTCTGGCAGACGAATTGATGGACTTTTTCCAGAAGGAAGAAGGAGTACAGCTGATTGATATTGCGCCGGCTATGACAGGCGAGGACTTTGGCTATCTGCTCAGCAAGGTCAAGGGCGTCATGTTCTGGCTGGGAGTGGACAGTCCCTATGCCCTCCATCATCCCAAGATGACACCAGACGAGGCAGCCCTGCCCTTTGCTATTGAAAAGATTGGGAAATTCCTAGATTATAAAATCAACGAAAGATAAAGAAAGGTTGGACGAGCTGCATGAAAAAAGAGTTGAGACAAGCTGTATTGAACCAGATGAAGAAACTTTCAGGAAAAGAAAAAGAGCAGGCAGACAGCTGGCTGACCCAGAGCTTGCTCAACTCAAAGGCATATCAAGAGGCTGAGGTTATAGCAACCTACCTCTCTATGCCGCATGAAGTCTCAACTGCAGCTTTTATCAAGCAGGCACAGTTGGACGGCAAGCGGGTTTTGGTGCCCAAAACCTATGGCCGGGGTCGGATGATATTTGTGGATTATGATGAAAGCCGCCTGCAAAAGAGCTCTTTTGGCCTTATGGAGCCGACGAGCGAAGAGGCTGTTGATAAGACAGAAATTGATCTGATTCATGTGCCGGGTGTGGTCTTCAATTCTCAAGGCTTTCGGATTGGTTACGGAGGCGGCTACTATGACCGCTATCTGGCTGATTTTGCAGGAGCATCCATCAGCACTATTTATGCAGTCCAACAGGCAGAATTTACACCAGCCCAACATGATGTTGCGGTAAAGGAGTTACTTATTTATGAAGCAAATCTTTGATAGAGACTATCCTGTGACAAGCATCCTGCTTATCCTGACGAGCCTTGTTTTTGTCTTGATGTTTCTTTCTTACGGTTTTCAATACAGCAGTTCCGAAGCCTTGTATCACTTTGGAGCCGTGCACGGTTATACGATTCAAGCGCTGCCGGAGCAGTTTTGGCGGGTTTTTGCTGCTATTTTTATCCATATTGGTTTGGAGCATTTTGTGGTCAACATGCTGACGCTCTACTTTCTTGGTCGACAGATTGAGGCTATCTTTGGCTCTTGGAAATTCTTGATACTCTACCTGATGTCAGGCGTGATGGGGAATTTATTTGTTGTCTATTTTTCACCCAATAGCTTGGCAGCTGGGGCTTCTACTGCTCTTTTCGGCCTTTTTGCTTCCGTTGTTGTGCTTCGTTTTGCTACGCGGAACTACTATCTGCAGCAGCTGGGTCAGTCCTATATGAGCCTACTGGCTGTTAATTTGGTCATGAGTTTTTTACCGGGAATTAGCCTTGCAGGCCACTTGGGCGGTCTAGCCGGTGGAGCTTTAGGGGCTGTGATCTTACCGGTTTCGGGAGAGCGCTACGCTTTTAGCAAGTCTCAACGGTTTTTAGCACTGGCAGCCTACCTTGGATTAGTAGCTATTTTGATTTTTCTGACTTTTCAACGACCAATTTTTTAAGAAATGAACCCCAAATACCGCTTTTTAAAGCGGTATTCTTTTTATAAATATGATTTTTATAAAGCAAGGAATCTTACTTTAAAGAGGAATAATCAGTCATATATTAGGAATAAACTGGGAATGTTTCTATCTCTACTTTTTCATCAATGTATGTTTTCTCTGTTTTCTATCTGTAAAAGGTATAAAAAAACATTTTTGTAAGCGCTTGCAAAAAGATCTAAAAAGGACTATACTAGAACTATAAACATCAGGGGTATCCCCAAAAAATAAAAAGGAGTTCATAATGAAGAAGACAATCTTTAAAATTGCCATTTCATTAATGGCAATTATGCTCTTACCTATCCAAGCTGTGCAAGCCTGCTGTGGCTTCATTATTGGTCGGCATTTGACTAAGGATGGATCAACACTTTTTGGTCGTACAGAAGACTATCCTTACTACCCGAATGGTGGCAAGCACAACAAAAATTATGTTGTTGTGGAAGCTAAGAAATATAAGGAAGGCGACCAGATTGTGGATGAGTCCAATGGTTTCACCTATCCACGTGCAGCCAGCGAAATGAAATATACTGCAACCTATGATTCTGCGCGTGGTGATGGTAGTAACGGTGCTTTTGGAGAACATGGCTTTAATGAAGCAGGTGTTTCTATGTCGTCCACAGTCACAGCAATTCCAAATAAGAAGGTTCTTGAAAAAGACCCTCTGAAAGCAGATGGCTTGGCAGAAGCTGCTATGCTAGATGTGGTTCTGCCACGTGCCAAAACAGCTCGTGAAGCAATCGAGTTGCTTGGAAAAGTCATTCAAGAAAAGGGCTCTGCTGAAGGGAACACAGTGGTGGTTGCCGATCAAAAAGAGACTTGGTACATGGAAATCTTGTCTGGTCACCAATACGTAGCCGTGAAAGTGCCTGAAGATAAGTACGCAGTATTTGCTAATACTTATTACCTTGGCCATGTAGATTTGAAGGACAAAGAAAATGTTATTGCTTCTGAAGATGTAGAGAAAGTAGCCAAAGAAGCAGGAAACTACAAGACAGATAAAGATGGCAATTTCCACATTGCTAAATCATACGGACCAGAAAAATACGCAGAAGGCGACCGTTCTCGTACGTATGCAGGAATCACACTGCTTGATCCAAAATCTAAAATTACTTACGAAGATGAGGAGTACGAACTTTTCCGCTCTCCAACAGATCCAAACAAGAAATTTACTCTTGAAGACGCCTTTGCTTTGCAACGAAACCGCTTTGAACATCTGAATGGCCGTTTCGTACCCGATGATCAAATTGGCGTTAAGAAACAAGGTGATGATGGGGCAAATGATGCTGTTCGGAAAGATCAGTACAAATACGCCCTAGGTAATGAAAATGTGATCGATGCCCATGTCTACCAGATTGATCCGAAACTGCCAAAATCTTTCGGTGGTAAAGTTTGGCTCGGTTTGGGACCATCACGCAATACACCATACGTGCCTTTCTACGGTAACGTTCAGGATACTTACAAGGCCTTCAAGCCACAGACAGCTACTTATGATCCAAACTCATGGTACTGGACAGTATGGCATATTGACCAAATGGCTATCAAGAACCAAGATATCTTTGGCAAGAGTGTTCAAGACCATTGGAAAGAGTTGGAAAAACAATGGATTATTGAGCAAAAAGCAAGAGATGATAAATATGCTGCTTTGAAAGGAAATGAAGAAGCTGCGAAGGCTGCAGAATCAGAAGTAACCAATGAAGCTTTAGCTAGATCTGAGCGTCTATTTGGATATTTCAAAAACTATGAAGCTCAAATGCAGGCCCAATTAGCAGCAGCTGGACGTAAAGATGATCCATATAGAGCGTCTCTTCCTGATGATTATAAGGAACCATCTACTCCAGAAAAAGAACCTGAAAAGGAATCAGAGAAACCAGCTCCTGGTCAAGAACCAGAGAAGAAGCCAGAAGATCCAGCTCCTAGTCCAGAGCCAGAAAAAACTCCAGACACAACAGTTGCAAATGCAGCAGGCAATCCAAATAACCGCTTTGGCTATGCGGCTACAAAAGGTAAGATAACAAGTGTCCAAGTCTTTGAGCAACCAAAATCATACGGTGAAGCTCCTATTTCAGAGCCAGAAAAAACTCCACAAACCACAGTTGTCAATACAGCAGGCAATCCAAATAACCGCTTTGGTTATGCGGCAAGTTCGGAAGGTGGAAAAAATTTCAAGAATGTAGAATCATTCCCTAACACTAACTACTCTTCCAACCAAGACAATAAGTAAGTGAATAGTTTATAAGAAAACACCTAGTAAATCTAGGTGTTTTTTGTATAGTGTTAAAAGCTGTTGCATTAGCTAATCTATTGCTTGTGCACTTCTATTATTTTTTCGTTTTCTTATCTAATTTTTTGCCTAAATCGATAATGTACTGTTTCAAATCGTCTTTGACTTGAGGGTGTTTGAGGGCATAATCGATAGAAGTTTTCATGAAGCCAAATTTGTCGCCGACATCATAGCGGTCGCCTTTGAATTCACGGGCAAAAACGCGCTGAGTCTTGTTGAGGGTATCGATGGCATCAGTCAGTTGAATTTCATTGCCAGCGCCGGGAGTTTGTTTTTCCAAAATTTCAAAAATTTCTGGCGTTAGCAGGTAGCGTCCGATAATGGCCAAATCACTTGGTGCATCCTCTGGTGCTGGTTTTTCGACGAATTTTTCAACGCTGTAGAGGCCATTGACGCCTTCGCCTTGCGGTGCAATAACGCCATAAGCAGAGACTTCTTCGTGAGGAACCTGCATAACTGCAATTGTAGACGCGTGGGTTGCTGCGTAGTCATCCATGAGTTGTTTGGTGAGTGGCACTGCCTTGTCATTGGTAATGTCCATCAAATCATCACCCAGCATGACCACAAAAGGTTCATTTCCGACAAAGGCTTTAGCTTGTAAAACAGCATCCCCTAGTCCACGTGGATGACTCTGACGAATGAAATGCAAGCCAATACCAGTGGTTTCATCCACCAACTTAAGCAAGTCGTTCTTGCCCTTTTCTTTGAGGTTGTATTCTAATTCAAAGTTGGAGTCAAAGTGGTCCTCGATGGAGCGTTTTGACTTCCCTGTGACAACTAGAATGTCTTTGATTCCAGATTTGAGAGCTTCCTCGACGATAAACTGAATAGTTGGTTTGTCAACGATCGGCAGCATTTCCTTGGCCAGTGCCTTAGTGGCTGGCAAGAAGCGGGTTCCGAGACCGGCTGCAGGGATGACTGCTTTTCTGACTTTTGGCATAAATTTCTCCTTTATAAAAAATACTGTAAATTAAGACCACTCATTTTCAGCTTTGAATTCGTTATTCATCATATCATGAATGGCATCTTTGATATCATGGCCGTCATAGATAACCTTGTAGATGGCCTGAGTGATAGGCATATAGACACCGAGCTCCTGAGCCAGTTCGTAGGCAGCCTTGGTGGTAGAGATTCCTTCGATAACCATACCCATATTGGCTTCAATATCAGCCAGTTTCTCGCCGCGACCCAGCGCATCTCCGGCCCGCCAGTTGCGAGAATGGATAGAGGTTCCTGTGACAATCAAGTCGCCGACACCAGAAAGACCGCTGTAAGTCAGAGGGCTGGCTCCCAGTTTGACACCAAGCCGGGTAATTTCAGCTAGCCCGCGTGTGATGATGGCAGCTTTGGCATTGTCACCGTAGCCCAGTCCGTGGAGAGCTCCAGCTCCAACTGCGATGATATTTTTCAGAGCACCTGCTGTTTCCACTCCGACGACATCGGTATTGGTGTAGAGGCGGAAGTAGTGGTTGCTGAAGAGTTCCTGCACATATTTAGCGGTTTCGAGGTCCTTAGATGCTGCGGTAATCAGAGTAATGTCGCGAACAATAGTTTCCTCAGCGTGGCTAGGACCTGAGACAACGACAATCTCACTGCGCAAGTCTGCAGGGATTTCCTCTTCCAGAATAGTCGAAATTCGTTTGTGGCTGTTAGGCTCCAGTCCCTTGGATGCATGCATGATTTTTACCTTGTGATCTAAGGTTTGCGCAACTTGTTTGGCTACCAGACGGGTCACCTTGGTCGGCACGACAAAAAGTACAGCATCTACGTTTGCTAGAGCATCTTTCAAGTCATGATAAGCCTTAATTTCCTCGCTTAGAACCACATCTTTGAAATAGCGTTTGTTTGTATGCTGGTGATTGATCTCGTCAATCTGCTCTGCAATATTGCCCCAAATCCGGACTTCATGGCCATTATCATTGAGGACTTGCGACAGAGCCGTTCCCCACGAACCAGGACCAATCACAGCAATTCGTTGTTTATCCATCTTTTCTCCTTGTACGAGACCTATAAAAGGACTCAATCAATTTAGAGTTATTTATTATATTGTACCATATAATAACTGAAATTTCTTACTTGACATTGTTTTTATCTATGATATAGTAAGGAAGCTAAACAAAGTTAAAAATCTACGAGGAGGAATTATGTTCAGAAAAGCTTTATCAGCCTATAAATTATTTATCTTTTTATCTCTTCTTATGACATCGCTGATGCTGGCTAGCTCGCTGTTGCAACCCCTGTATCTCAAAGATGTTTTGAATGCTCTTTTATCAGGAGATCGGGAAGAAATCTATCGTTTAGGGGCTTGGTTGCTGGGCTTTGGTCTAGTCGGCTTACTTGCTGGCGGTGCAAATGTGACTCTGGCAGCCTATATTGCTCAAGGTGTGTCGTCAGATTTACGTGAAAAAACCTTTCGGAAAATCCAGACCTTCTCTTATGCCAATATTGAACAGTTCAATGCGGGGAATCTCGTCGTCCGAATGACCAACGACATCAACCAAGTGCAAAATTTGGTCATGATGATGTTCCAGATTTTATTCCGCCTACCTATTTTATTTTTAGGTTCCTTTATTTTGGCGGTGGTGACCATTCCTTCCTTGTGGTGGGTCATTGTCCTGATGGTCTTTTTGGTCTTCTTTTTGACAGGAGTGATGATGGGCTTGATGGGTCCACGCTTTGCCAAATTCCAAGTTCTCTTAGAAAAGATCAATGCGATTGCCAAAGAAAATCTGCGTGGCGTCCGTGTCGTCAAATCTTTCGTGCAGGAGAGAGAGCAGTATCAGAAATTTACGCAAGTTTCAGATGAACTCCTAGAGCAAAATCTCTTTATTGGCTATGCCTTTTCGATCGTTCAACCAATGATGATGATCGTCGGCTATGGAGCTGTCTATCTGACCATGTGGCTCTTGTCTAGCATGATACAGATGGATCCAGGCTTGGTTAGCTCGATTGTTTCTTTCATTTCTTATTTGAATCAAATCATGTTTACTATCATCATGGTTGGCTTTTTGGGCAATACCGTTACGCGTGCCATGGTATCGATTCGGCGGATCAAGGAGGTCTTGGATACAGAGCCAGCGATGACCTTCAAGAATGAAGCTGAAGAAGATCTGGAAGGTAGTCTGGTCTTTGACCATGTGACCTTTACCTATCCGACAGATACAGAGCCTATGCTCAAGGATATTAGCTTTGAAGTTAAACCGGGAGAGATGATTGGTGTTGTCGGAGCGACAGGAGCAGGAAAATCAACTCTGGCCCAGCTCATTCCACGTCTTTTTGATCCTCAGGAAGGCTCCATCAAAATTGGTGGCAAGGACTTGCGAGATATTAGTGAAGCTTCGCTGAGAAAAAATGTCTCCATCGTTCTGCAAAAAGCTATTTTATTTAAGGGGACGATTGCGGACAATCTGCGTCAAGGAAAGCAAAATGCTAGCCTGCCAGAGTTAGAACAGGCGGCGCGCATTGCTCAGGCAAGCGAATTTATCAATCGCATGGAAGATACCTACAACAGCCAAGTCGAAGAACGGGGAAATAATTTCTCCGGCGGACAAAAGCAGAGAATGTCCATCGCGCGTGGTGTCGTCAGCAATCCTAATATTCTTATCCTAGATGACTCGACTTCAGCTCTGGATGCCAAGTCCGAAAAACTGGTCCAAGAGGCGCTGAACAAGGATTTGAAGGGAACTACAACCATCATCATTGCCCAGAAGATTAGCTCCGTTGTTCATGCGGACAAGATTTTGGTGCTAGATCAAGGGCGTTTGATTGGCCAAGGTAGACACGCAGACTTGGTTGCTACAAATGATGTCTACCGAGAAATTTATGAGACTCAAAAAGGAAAGGAGGACTAATATGAAGACAGCAAAATTTTTCTGGCAATATTTCAAACAGTATAAACTGGCCTTTTTGGTCGTCATGATTATGATTGTCATCTCTACGGTTTTACAGGTTCTCTTTCCGATTTTTACTGGTCTCGCCATCAGTGAGCTGGTGGAGTTGGGCAGTGCTTTTGCGAGTGGCAAGCTTGCTTCAGGTGATGTTTCGGCCTTTGCTACTTTCCAAGGAATCATGTGGAATTTAGCGCTGGCTTTCATCTTCCTTTCGCTATCGAGCTTGATCTACATGCTGCTGATGAGTCGAATTATCTCTTACTCAACCAATGAAATGCGCAAGGGGCTCTTTGGAAAATTAGCTCGCTTGACCGTTTCCTTCTTTGACCGCCATCAAGATGGAGATATCTTGTCGCGTTTTACCAGTGATTTGGATAATATCTTGCAGGCTTTCAACGAGAGTCTAGTCCAAGTGATGAGCAATATCGCTCTCTACATCGGCCTGATTATCATCATGTTTATGCGGCATGCGACCTTGGCTTGGGTGACGATTGCCAGTACGCCAGTAGCCATCATTGTTTTGGTGTCTATCGTCAAGCTGGCTCGCAAGTACACAGACTTGCAGCAAAAAGAAGTCGGTCAGCTCAATGCTTATATGGATGAGACGATTTCCGGCCAGAAGGTAGTCATTGTGCAGGGAATGCAAGAAGAAGTCATCAAAGGCTTTGTCCAGCAAAATGATAAGGTTCGGTCAGCTACTTTCAAAGGACGCGCTTTTGCTGGCTTGCTCTTTCCTGTCATGAACGGAATGAGCCTGATCAATACGGCTATCGTAATTTTTGTGGGTTCAGCCATTATGCTCAATGATCCTACTGTGAAGACCTCAGTAGCCATTGGTCTGATTTCAACCTTTACACAGTTTTCTCAACAATACTATCAGCCCATCATTCAGGTTGCGGCAAGCTGGGGAAGCCTGCAGCTGGCTTTCACTGGTGCGGATCGGATTCAGGAAATGTTTGATGCGCCTGAGGAAGTGCGCCCGCAGAATGCACCAGCCTTTACCGAGCTGAGAGAAGGAGTCGAGATAAAGCATGTGGATTTCTCTTATGTCGAAGGTAAGCCGATTTTGAAAGATGTTTCCATTTCAGCGCCAAAAGGCAAGATGATTGCCGTTGTAGGACCGACAGGATCGGGCAAGACGACCATTATGAACCTGATCAATCGTTTTTACGATGTGGATAAGGGCAGTATCGAATTTGACGGACGTGATATCCGAGACTATGACTTGGATAGCTTGCGCAGTCATGTAGGTATCGTTTTGCAAGATTCTGTCTTGTTCAGCGGAACCATTCGAGACAATATCCGATTTGGAGTGCCGGATGCCAGTCAGGAGATGGTTGAAATCGCTGCGCGTGCTACCCATATTCACGAGTATATTGAAAGCTTGCCTGATAAATACGACACAATCGTAGATGATGATCAAAACATCTTTTCAACAGGTCAAAAGCAATTGATTTCGATCGCTCGAACCCTTTTGACCGATCCTCAAGTGCTGATCTTGGATGAGGCTACCTCCAATGTTGATACGGTGACCGAGAGCAAGATCCAGAGCGCGATGGAGGCTATTGTGGCAGGCCGAACCAGCTTTGTCATCGCTCACCGCTTAAAGACCATATTGAATGCGGACCAGATTATTGTCTTAAAAGATGGGGAAGTCATTGAAAGAGGCAATCATCATGAATTGCTGCATCTAGGTGGCTTCTATTCGGAGCTCTACCACAATCAATTTGTATTTGAATAAATGTTTACAGAAACGGAGGTATTCCATGAGAATGCCTTTGTTTTTTGTTTTTGCTATTCATTTATTACAGGATTCAAGAAACGTTTTGATTTTTCGCTTGATTATAATATAATAAACGTAAGTGAACTGTTAATAAGTATAGGTGACTAGGAGATAGAAATGGGATCAAGTAAGGGGAAAAAGAGGATTCAGACTTGCCAGAAATGTGCTCTCTGGTCTATTTTTGTGCTGGTAATCTGTTGCCTTACTTTTATTTATTCTAAGGCTAGTATGCCCGATAGCAATCAAATGAAAATCGGGGCGACCTATATGACCATGAACAATGATTTTTATCAAACCTTGAATGCTGAATTGGAGAAAAAAACCAATCAACAGGGGAGTCGGCTCTATGTTCGTGATTCGGAGTTAGATGAGAAAAAGCAGAGCCAGCAAATTGCTTATTTTATCAAAGAAAAAGTGGATGTCATCGTCATCAACCCAGTAAAGAGTGATAGCCCAGATATCATCAGTGCTCTGAATGAAGCTAAAAAAGCTGGCATCCGCATTATCGTGGTAGATGCGCCGATGAGCAAGCAAGTAGCCGTTGATACGACTATCGTGTCGGATAACTATCAAGCGGGAGTTTTGATTGCTAAAGATATGATGGGTCGGCTTTCTGAGGCAGATATTCTCTTACTTGAACACCAGAATGCCATCTCAGCTATGGATCGGCTACAGGGCTTTCTGGATACTATCAAGGGCCATCCCAGCTATAGAATCGTTTCTCAGCTGGAGACTTTGGGACAGACCGAAGAAAGCATGCCCCAGGTCAAAAATGCCTTGGATAATGGCTTAGAATTTAACGTCGTCATGGCTCTTAATGATCGTGCTGCAATCGGTGCCTTGGCAGCAATCAAAGATCAAGGTGTCACAGAAAAAATTTATATTTATGGAGTTGACGCTTCTCCAGATATTAAGAATTTTTTAGCCAATACGAACGACATTCAAGGAACAGTGGCCCAGTCGCCTATTCAGATGGGACGAAAGGTGGCAGAAGTGATTGAGCTGTTGCGGGAAAAGAAGTCCTGTGATAGACAGTATTTGATACCAGTCCGCTTGATAAACAAGGACAATATCAGCGAGTATACAGTTACAGGGTGGCAGTAATGAAACCAAACAAAAGCATTTTTTACAGTAAAATAGCTCTGATGGTCATCAATTTTATAGCCATTGTCTATAATGCTTCGATTTACCTCTTTGCAACTAATTATGCCGTGACAAGAGGCTTCAGTCACTCGCTTTTGGAACGCTTAGATGCCATTCCAGGATCTCCCAGTTTCACTTTTCTGATTTCCATTATCTTTTATGCTTGTCTATTGCTGGTGATGTACTATCGGGAAAAGCACCCCAATCAGCTATCCGTTTATGATAAGGTGACCATGATTGAGATTTTGCTAATGCTGGTCATCTTTACTGCCCTGCATTCGTCTTACAATGGGCTGATTCTTCTCGTCTTTGCAGATATTTTCTATGGCTCCAAAGAGTTCAATGCCTCCAAGGACAAAAAATACTGGTTTTCCTTTATTATCTTGAGTTTCAGTATGTTGCTATTGTCAAACTACGACCTGCTGTCACTCTTTGTTAAACTGCCTTCATTGGATACCTATATTCGTTTTTATCCAGAATCTATACGTTTGCTACTGCTTTTTGGTAAGAACTTTCTTTTCTCCCTCAATATTGTTGTTTTTATGATTTCCTTGCTCTTTTATATCATGTCGGCGATTACAGAGCGGCACCGAATTGAGGAGGAACTCCGCATGGCTTCTCAGGCCAATCGGGAGTTGAACAGCTATCTAGCCTTATCAGAAAAAATTGCTGAAGACCGAGAAAGAAAGCGGATTGCCCGTGAGATTCATGATACACTGGGGCATGCTTTGACGGGTATCTCAGCGGGAATTGATGCGATCAAGGTACTAGTAGACATTGATACCGAGCGGGCCAAAGAGCAGCTCAACAATGTCTCAGTCGTCGTTCGTGACGGGATTCGGGATGTCCGAGGTTCACTCAATAAAATGCGGCCGGGAACTTTGGAGAATAATAGTCTGAAAGAGGCTTTGTTAAAGATTATTCGAGAGTATGAAGCCATTTCCAATTTGGATATTCATTTTCTCTATGAATGGGATACGATCGATTTAGATATTGCCAAAGAAGACATTGTGTTTCGCATCGTGCAGGAATCAATGACCAATTCTGTGCGTCACGGGCACGCCAAGACCGTTTGGATTGAGTTGTTAGAAAAAGAAAATTATATTATGACCATTCGAGATGATGGTGTAGGTTTTGATGAATTGCACTATGGCTATGGTCTGAAGCAAATGCAGGAACGGTTGGCTATTATCGGTGGGAAGGTTCATTTTGAAAATCGAGATGGCTTTTATACCTACATTGAAATCCCTAAAATAGGAGGTTGGAATGATTAAAGTTTTAATTGCAGACGATCAGGCCTTGATTCGTGAGTCTCTGCAAATCATCCTGTCTGCTCATGCTGACATCGAGGTAGTTGGGACAGTTGGAGATGGCAAGGAAGTGCTGGAAAAGCTTCATCGGGTACGCCCAGATGTGATTTTGATGGATATCCGCATGCCGATCATGGACGGTGTGCTCTGTACCAAGGCTGTCAAGGAACAGTATCCGGATGTTAAGATTATCATTCTGACGACCTTTGACGACGATGAATTTATCTTCTCTGCTCTCAAATACGGTGCCTCTGGCTACATTCTCAAAGGGGTTTCGACAGAAGAGCTTCACGAAGCCATTCAGACAGTCTATCGGGGCGGAGCTATGATTAATCCTAATATTGCCACCAAGGTCTTCAAAATCTTTTCACAGATGGCCCAGTCCAACTTTGCTATCACGGTGTCGGAGGAAAATGTAGAGGATATGAGCCGGACGGAGTGGAAGATTATCCAGCAGATTGGCTTTGGAATTTCTAATAAGGAGATTGCAGCCAAGCTTTATCTGTCGGAAGGGACCGTGCGCAACTACTTATCAGGGATTCTATCTAAACTGAATCTGCGTGACCGGACTCAGCTGGCTATCTGGGCCGTGCAGACCGGAGTCACCCAGCGAGACTTTAGCAAGGGAAGTGGCAAATGAAGTGGCGACTTAGACATTTGGTTGTTCTTGTTTTGGTTCTTGTTTCAGGCATTTTAAGCTTTGCTCTCTGGTCGTCTAGTCATGAAAAAGTCCTACACATCGGTGTCTATGCGGGCTCTAGCTGGGATGTTCCAAATAGTCGTGAAAACAAGGCCTTGGACAGCCTGATTAAAAAATTTGAAAAGACACATCCCCATGTTAAGGTCGTCTACGAAAGCGGGATTCCCAAGAAGGATTATGCCGACTGGCTGGCAGAGCAAGTCTTAAAAGGCGAACAGCCGGATCTCTTTATGGTACCGGAAAACGACTTTAGTATGTTGGCTTCGGCTGGTGCCCTCAAATCCTTGGATACTCTTTTAACGAATGATGAACGGACAGCCTTTTATCCGGTGGCTTATGAAGCTGGGCAATATCAGGGAGTCAGCTATGCTCTTCCAGTTGAGAGCAATCCTATCATGATGTGTGTCAATAAAGACTTGCTTGAAAAAGAAGGAATTAGTATTCCTGAGTCAGGTTGGACCCTGGCGGATTTCTATGAGATTTGCAAGAAAGTAACCAAGGATACCAATGGCGATGGCGTGGTAGATCAGTACGGTATTACGGATTATACTTGGCAGCAGGCTCTGGTAGCTTACGGGGGCCATCTTACCGATAAATCCGGTATCAATGTAGATAGTTCAGAGATGCACCAAGCCTTGGCCTTTATGAGCAAGCTAGACATGCTCAGCCAGCACTATAAGGTGACTTCTCATGACTTTGATGAGGGGCGAGTGGCCTTCTATCCTATGAGTCTAGCCCAGTATCGGACCTACAAGCCTTATCCTTATCATGTTGCCAAATATTCTAGCTTTTCTTGGACCTGTATCCCGATGCCGACAGCCAATAGCAAGGTGATGGGAACGCAGGTCAAGACTTCTCTCTTTGGCATGTCTTCCAACACTAAGCAAGAGAAACTGGCTTGGGAATTTATGCTCTTGTTGTCACAGGACAAAGAGAGCCAGCAGACCTTGTTTGAAAAATCGCAGGGAACTTCAGTCTTGCCATCCGTAGTGAAAAGTCAGCAAACCAAACAAATTCTGCAGGCAGATGACTTCGGCTTGGATTCTCTGACTTCTGAGAGGCTAGATAGTATGATGGAGCGTTCTATCATAGATATTGGACAAGAAGTCGATCGGCAGACCTTGGAAAGACTTGATTATTTGATTAAGGAAGCTCTGGGCAATCAAGAAATTGACAGTTCCTTGCCGAGCATTCAAAGAGAAATAGAAAGCAGATAATTTTCTGCTTTCTTTTTTATTTCTAAGTTAAGTCAGAAAACAAGTCACGGGTGACTAGACCAATATGACATTTGTCACATCTAAACTCACATTTGTCATCTTTTCAAAGTGACATTTGACAATAGGGAAGCGATTTCATTTTGTGTACAATAGAATCAAGAAAATAAGGAGGCAGGAAAGATGAAATATCTTGTACTGGTCAGTCATGGGGGGCTAGCTGAAGGCGTACAAAGCTCCTTGAAGATGTTTGCTGGTGATAAAACAGACCAAATCATAGCCGTGGGTCTGAAAGAGGGGAAATCAGTCGATGATTTTGCTCTTGATTTCCGCCAAGCCTTGGCAGGTTTAGAAGCAGAGGATTCTGTCTTGGTTTTAGCCGATATTGTAGGAGGAAGTCCATTAACCACAGCGGCTAGTGTCTTAGCAGAGTTAGGCAAATTAGATTCGGCAGTCATTCTTGGAGGGTTGAATCTGACGATGGGGCTCACTGGCCTTGTGATGAAGGACATGCTGGAAGGCAAAGACCTTGCTCAAACGATTCTTTCAGAAGCGACGGCAGCCTTGCAGGAGTTTGAAGTTTCATCAGACGATGATGAGGAAGACGACGACATTTAAAAAGTTATTCATTTACTAACTTAGATAGGAGATTCAAAATGGTAGTAACATTTGTACGGATTGACGACCGCATGATCCACGGTCAAACGGTCACTCGTTGGGCTAAGGAATATCCTTGCGATGGGCTGATTGCAGTCAATGATGCAGCAGCCAGCAACAAAGTCTTGATTCAAGCCTACAAAGGGGCTTCTGACAAGAAAACTTTCGTTTGGACTAAGGAAGCCTTCAAGGAAAAATCTGGCAAGGTAACTGAATCTGACAGCCGCTATTTCTTGATTACCAAAAATCCGATTGATATGAAAGAAATCTTGGTGGACCAAGGATTTGTGCCAGGTAATGTCAAAGAAATCATCGTCGGACCAGCCAATGACCGTCCAGGAGCTGTCAAGCTGGGCAACAATCAATCCATCACACAAGAAGAAGCTGAAGCGATTGAAGCGATTGAAAAAGCAGGCTACAAGGTAAAATTCCAGCTGCTTCCAGACGTTTCCATCGGTTACTGGAGCGATTTCAAATCTAAATTTGGTTTTTAAACAGGGGCAGAAGTTAAGCGGGACACGGTTTTGGACTTTCGATAGCCTTGCGGGGCAAGGTCTGTTTGAAGGAGTTGGAACTGAGCTCCTGCTACTGCTCGATCTTACTTAAAGGAGAAAGATTATGACAATTTCTTGGTTGCAAGCCGCAATCCTCGGTATCTTTGCTAGTTTGTCTTCTATGCCGGGTATGGGTGGCTCAAGTATTGGTAACTATACACTTGGACGTCCGCTTGTCGGAGGACTCGTCTGTGGTTTAATTTTAGGAGATGTGAGCCTCGGGATTATCTGTGGGGTAGCCATGCAGTTGGTGTATATCGCACTGGTAACCCCTGGCGGTACTGTTTCGGCCGATGTCCGTGCAGTTTCTTATATCGGTATTCCTTTGGCAATGGTTGCGATCAAATCACAAGGGATTTCAGATGCTCAGCAGGCTGCTGACTTTGCAAAATCAATGGGTGTGCTGGTTGGTACACTAGGAACCGTTCTCTTCTACGGAACAGCAACGATGAACTTGGTATGGCAACACATGGGCTGGAAAGCAGTCGAACAGGGAGAATACAAAAAATTGTATGCAGTTGACTGGTATCTGCCATGGGTTTCCCACTTCCTCTTCTCTTTCTTGCCAACACTGATTCTTTGCCGTTACGGTGCTGATGCCGTTACAGCTCTGAAAGATGCCCTCCCAATGGATGGTCTACCAATGAAAACCCTCTTCACAGTAGGTTCTCTCCTCCCATGTGTCGGTATTGCGATTCTCTTGAAACAAATCGTTGAAAAGGTGACAGACTTTGTCCCATTCTTCGTTGGCTTTACCTTGGCTGCCTCACTTGGCCTCAACCTTGTGTCTAGTGCAGTTGTATCACTGATCTTTGCCCTGCTCTTCTATGAAGTACAGATGGCGAAAAATGTCAAAGCTAGTGCTGTGGCAGTAGGTGATTTTGACGATGATGACGAGGAGGATATCTAAAATGGCAACTAAAAAAATATCTAAAAAAACACTGACCAAATCATTCCACCACTGGTACTATGGTCACTTGACCTGCTTCTCTCAAGAGCACATGCAGACTTTTGGTTACTTGACTTCTATGCTGCCAATCGTGGAAGAATTGTACGATACGAAAGAAGAGCAAGCGCGTTCTATGCACACTTATACAGCCTTCTTCAACACGGAACCTCAGCTGGGTACTTTGGTCGTTGGGATCACAGCTGGTTTGGAAGAAGCGCGTGCCAATGGTGCAGAAGCGGTAAATGATGAAACCATCAACGGACTTCGGGCTGGTTTGATGGGGCCGGTTGCCGGTATCGGTGACTCTCTGATCGTTGGAACCTTGATTCCAGTTATTTTGGGGATCTCAATGGGGCTTTCAAATGGAGGTTCGCCTGTTGGTGCCATCTTCTATATTCTAGTTTGGAATCTGCTGGCTTATTTCGGTATGCGTTTTGCTTACTTTAAAGGCTATGAATTGGGAGACAAGGCTGTTGAATTCCTAGTAGGAGAACAAGGGCAAGCTATCCGTAAATCTGTTGGGATTGTCGGCGGAATGGTTATCGGTGCTGTTGCAGCAACTTGGGTACCTATCAAAACTGCTTTCCAATTGACCAATCCGGGTGAAAAAGAGCCTTACCTTGTCTTACAAGATAAATTAGATGGTGTTTATCCAGGTCTCTTAACAGCTGTCTTTATCGTATTTTGCTGGTGGCTCATGGCCAAGAAGAACCTTTCTCCAATTAAAGTGATGCTCATTCTAGTTGTTATCGCCTTCCTTGGTGTACTGGCTGGCTTCTTTAACCCAGGTCTCCAATATTAAGAAAAAGAGGGAAAATCATGACAGAACAAGAATTGATTCAAGGCTATGAAACAGAAATTCAATACCAGAAGCATATGATTGAAAATCTAGGACGTTGGTTTAGTCTTTTCTTCACCATTGCCAGTATCGGTTTTGTCCTGATCTATCTCTTTCATCGAACCAATCTGCTTCTGTTTATCGTAGGAGTCATCTTAGCTATTTTGGGAATTCTTGTCATGCTGGTCTTTGGCTATGGCATCTACAAGGGTAGACTAAATCTGCAAAAAGTGATTGATGATTTTGAAGAGAAACTGAAGTTAGCTCAATAATGTTTCCAATTAATTTCCCCCAAAAACTTTGTCATTCGGCAAAGTTTTTTCTTGACTATTTCTGACCAAGTGATAAAATAATAACTATAGATTAGCACTCGGTGTCATAGAGTGCTAAAATTCAATCTTTGGAGGAAAAAGATGTTAAAACCATTAGGTGACCGTGTGGTCTTAAAAGTAGAAGAAAAAGAACAGAAAGTTGGTGGCTTTGTCATTGCTGGTGCAGGGCAAGACGCGACAAAAGAGGCAAAAGTCATCGCAGTTGGCCAAGGCATCCGTACGTTGAACGGAGAGCTGGTTGCACCAAGTGTCAAGCCAGGTGATAAGGTTTTAGTTGAAAGTCATGCTGGCATTGAAGTCAAAGATCAAGATGAGAAATTCTTGGTTGTTGGGGAAGCAAGCATTCTTGCAATTGTGGAGTAAAAATCGAAGAAAGAGGTTTAAAGATGGCAAAAGATATTAAATTTTCATCAGATGCACGCAGTGCAATGGTTCGTGGTGTGGATATTCTAGCAGATACTGTCAAAGTAACCTTGGGCCCTAAAGGTCGCAATGTTGTTTTGGAAAAATCTTTTGGTTCACCCCTTATCACCAATGACGGTGTGACCATTGCCAAAGAAATCGAGTTGGAAGACCATTTTGAAAATATGGGTGCCAAATTAGTGTCAGAAGTGGCTTCAAAGACCAACGATATCGCTGGAGACGGAACAACGACTGCTACTGTATTGACCCAAGCTATCGTCCGCGAAGGCATCAAAAACGTGACTGCTGGAGCCAACCCAATCGGTATCCGCCGCGGGATTGAAGCAGCAGTTGCGACTGCTGTCAGCGCTCTGAAAGAAACTGCGATTCCAGTTTCTAACAAGGAAGCAATTGCTCAGGTTGCTGCCGTTTCTTCTCGCAGCGAGAAAGTCGGCGAGTACATCTCTGAAGCTATGGAAAAAGTTGGCAACGATGGCGTTATCACTATCGAAGAGTCCAAAGGTATGGAAACAGAGCTGGATGTCGTAGAAGGTATGCAGTTTGACCGTGGCTACCTGTCTCAATACATGGTGACAGATAGTGAAAAAATGGTGGCTGATCTGGACAACCCTTATATCCTGATTACGGACAAGAAAATTTCTAACATTCAAGAGATTTTGCCGTTGTTGGAAAGTATTTTGAAAACCAACCGTCCGCTCTTGATTATTGCGGATGATGTGGATGGTGAAGCTCTGCCAACGCTGGTTCTCAACAAGATTCGTGGTACCTTTAATGTAGTTGCTGTTAAAGCACCAGGTTTCGGTGACCGTCGTAAGGCTATGCTGGAAGATATTGCCATCTTGACTGGCGGTACAGTGATTACAGAAGACCTTGGTCTGGAGCTCAAAGATGCGACGATTGAAGCGCTTGGACAAGCTTCTAAAGTCACTGTTGACAAGGATAGCACCGTGATTGTGGAAGGCTCTGGTAATCCTGAGGCTATTGCCAATCGTGTGGCCGTTATCAAATCGCAAATCGAAAGTACAACTTCTGAGTTTGATAAAGAAAAACTGCAAGAACGTCTGGCTAAATTGTCCGGTGGTGTGGCGGTGATTAAGGTCGGTGCTGCAACTGAAACCGAGCTCAAAGAAATGAAACTCCGCATTGAAGATGCCCTTAACGCGACTCGTGCCGCAGTAGAAGAAGGAATCGTGTCTGGTGGTGGTACAGCCTTTGTTAGCGTATTAGATGCAGTAGCTGCCCTTGAATTAACAGGTGATGAAGCGACTGGCCGTAACATCGTCCTCCGTGCCTTGGAAGAGCCTGTCCGTCAAATCGCTTTGAATGCTGGTTTTGAAGGCTCTATCATCATTGACCGCCTGAAGAACTCTGAAGCAGGTACAGGATTCAATGCAGCGACCGGCGAATGGGTGAACATGATTAAGGCTGGAATCATTGACCCAGTCAAGGTAACGCGCTCAGCACTGCAAAATGCCGCTTCAGTTGCTAGCTTGATTTTGACAACAGAAGCTGTTGTGGCTAATAAGCCAGAACCTGCGCCAGCAGCACCAGCTATGGACCCAAGCATGATGGGTGGTATGATGTAAGACACATCGAAGAAAGTACAACTTTTTTGAAATCAATAAAGTAAAAAAGACTTCAAACTATTGATCCAAAACAATGGTTTGAAGCCTTTTTATTGTACGGATAATGAAATGAAAAAGCCTTGGAACCCAAGGCTTTTTAGTCATACTTTCTATGCCCCCTGCATGAATTTGTAAGAACTTTTCATATTGAAAATAAACAAAAATGTTGAAATATAGCTGATTTTAGGGAAATACTTTTAGGTATTTTCAATGTCAGGATTTAAAAATGGGGCAAAAGTGGGGCAAAAACAAATTAACGAAAAAAATATCGAGTTCGTGCATCAAGTAAATGATAAATTGCAAGAATAAGTGCAACATTTACTCGAACTCATCCTCTAGAGCTTCACTAGCAGTTCTGTAAGCTAAACATTTTCGTGGTCGGTGATTGATATCATATAAAGCCTTGGTTCCCAAAGCTTTTTAATGTTATAAACTCATTAAAATAATCCCCAGTTAGATTTGGAATATTTTTTATTCTGTGTCATATAAAAATAAATAAAATG
>NZ_CALIIB010000016.1 GCF_938020365.1 uncultured Streptococcus sp.
GTCCAACAAATACTGATGCAAGATCTTCAAGACCAGCTTTTTCAGCTGCACGACGTAAGATTGAGTTTTTAATTACTTTGTACTCAACTTCGCTTCCACGAAGCTCACGACGAAGAACAGTATCTTGCTCAACTGTCAAACCACGAGCGTCCACAACAACGATTGATGCAGCAGCTTTCATTTTCTCAGCTACTACGTCAACTAATTCTGCTTTTTTAGCAATAATTGCTTCACTCATTTAGTGTTTCACCTCCGTAATTATTTTGCTTGGGACATTTTTCCAAAAGAAAAACGCGCCCAAACCTAGACACGAAAGTACAATACGCTTCTTTTACATGATACGTTTTGTCCTCGGTAGGATTTTTATGAGTCGAGCTCCCCTACTGTCTTAGGCAGTTTTTTCAAACCATTGATAATTATAGCAAAAGAAAAAAAAGATTGCAAGCTTTTTGTGCAATCTTTTTAATTTTTTATGCATTTTTAGGAAAAGTCTTGTCAAGCAGGGCTTTACTAGCATCGTCAGCAGGTACCCATCCATCAGTGAAAACCCGGTCTTTTATCCAAAGACGATTATAGAAAAAGGCCCAAAACAAGTTGTAGACATATCCTGCAGGTCTTATGAAATCATCTGGGATAAGAAGCGTTACAATCACAGCAAATACAAACAGTGAGCCAAGCATGATCCCAAAGTATTTCCAGTCTTTACGAAAGAGAGGAACGAAAAAGTTAAATAGCAAGGTTGTAATAGAGTACATTGGTGACAAAGTCTTAACATTGCTGCCATCTGGTGCTTGAATAGTAAGTTTATTCATCAAGATCTCCTTAAATATAAAAATATTAATGAAGTATAACAAAATTTTATATGTTTGTCAATTTAAGCAGATCTAGACGGAAATCAGAGCGTCACTTCTTCAAAAAAATGTAGCCCTAAGGCTACATTTTAATCTACATAATGTTCTTCTTTTTTATTGAACCAAGCATATGGCAGACCGATTAGAAGACCACCACCAATCAGGTTTCCTACGAAGGTCACAGCCCAGTGGCGCAGGATATTTCCAATACCAAAATTTGCCACCTCTGATGCAGCTGAGCTAAACTTAACGATAGCAAAAGAAGCAAAGTTGGCTGCCAAGTGTTCGTTGGTTAAGAAGACAAACATATAAATGGCTGAAATAACCAAGAAAAGCTTGGCTGTACTATCTTTCACCAAGACGAAGGAAAGAATCGCAATATTAACAAATACATTGGCGAGTATTCCCTCAAGTAAAATAAGTTCATTTGAACGGGCAAGCTTCATCTGCACAACACCAGCAATGAAACTTTCCTTGCTAAGTCCCGCATAAGCCGCCGAATTAGCAAAGAGCCACCCAGCAATCAGAGCCCCAATCAAGTTAAAGAAGGTACAATAGAACAAAATAATCAGCGCTTTTTTCCAATCAATCTTCTTTAGGAAAGTACCAGCTGTCAGAAACATCATATTAGAAGTCACCAGCTCGGCATTTAGAAAGACGATATAGGCCAAGCCCCAAGCGAAGATAAAGGGAAAGAGAAAGCGTCCAGTTCCTGGGACAATCTTATTTGTCAGGTCTGCTGCAATAGCTCCTGCTCCTGTACTGAAAGTCAGAAAGGCCCCCGCAAAGATAGAGCGAACAGCATACTTCCCTTTGCTTGTGTCGAACAAGCCTTCTTTCTTACGGCAAGCTGCTTCTATGTTTGGAATAAATGTCGATTCGACCATAATAATTCTCCTCTAAGTTAAACTATGTACAGTATATCACAAACTTTTATTTTTCGAAAGCGTTTTCTGTAAGTTTTTTTCTAAATTTGAACTTGTAATGCTATATTTCAAGTTCTTAATTCGCCTGCTAGCCGCCTTATATCTTCTGGCCGAGTTCGACAGCAACCGCCAAAAAGCTGAACGCCCTGCTTCTTCCAAAGCTGACTGTAATCAGTTAAACAGAGCTGCTGCTCAGGATTGTCCTGCCAAGTATTCGTCGCCACATTATAGACCTCTCCAGAATTTGGATAGGCCAGCAAGGGTTTATCGCACACCTGTTTTAACTTTTCTAATAAGGGAACAAGCAGATGCGGAGCTGTGCAGTTAAAACCAACAGCCAAAATTTGCGGACTTGATTGAGCTAAGCGCCCAACTTCTTCTATCAATGTTCCGTCCGAAATCGCCGATGCCGTCTGAGCTGTAAAAGATAAATAGGCCTCCGCCTGCGGAAATTCTTCTGCTAACAAGTGAACAAGCGCCTCTGTTTCTGCTCCGTTAGGAATCGTTTCAAGTGCCAATAAATCACAGCCCGCGTCCAGCAAGGCTTGAATGCGCGGACGATGAAAGTCTTTAAATTCCTCCTCACTCAAGTGATAGGATCCTGTATATTCCGATCCATCAGCCAGGTAAGCAGCATATGGTCCGACCGATCCAGCTATCAGAGGATAAAAGCGCTGATTCTGCTCATCTAGCGATAATCTCCCCCAGACATTTTTAACCGCTGCCTGTGCCAAAAGGACTGTCTCTTTGAAGATTTCATGAGCCTTATCTAAACTCAATCCTTCTTCGACAAAAGCTGGAATGCTGGCCTGATAACTGGAAGTGGTGATAATATCACTGCCCGCCCAAACATAGTCTTCATGCAGGTCTTGGATAATCTGAGGATTCTCAAGCAAGTACTTGGCTGACCAAAGCCGACCAGAAACATCATAGCCCTGCCTCTCCAGCTCTGTCCCCAAAGCACCATCTAGAATTATTATTTCTTGCTTTTCAAGTAAATCTTTAAACGCTCCCATTCTTGCTCCTCAAGCTTTTTCTAAAATAACAGATTAGTCAGTTTTGCTAAAGATAAATAAGTCTGCTTATTTGAAATGATCGTCTACTTCATTAGTAAAACGCAAAAAAGAGATTATTACAATCTCTTTTTTCTTATCTAGTTATGTGATGCCCATGCTTGATCTGTTTCCAGAACATCCTGAGTCGTGTATTGTCCACGGTAAGGATTGTAAACCATATTAGACGCTCCTGTCTGATAGCTAGGTGAGTCAAACTGAGTCAGATTGTATGCTTCAATCAGATAGTTCAATTTTGCATAGTAATGACTATCCGTTGCATATACACCTGTCAAGGCAGCTGTCGCATCTTGATAAGTCGGGGCATTACTCTTCCAAGCTCCCGCAAAATGACTTTGTCTCAAGACGTAGACATAATCCTGAAGTGACTCAGCGTAACTTGAGTAAGAGCGGAATTGATCATTGATCGCATAAGTATTACCCTGACCATCTTCTTCCAAGGTCTCCATCGTCGCTGACTGACCAGCATAAGCTCCTTTAATACCGAACAAATTATAGTGAGGATAGCCTGACAGACCAGACTGGCCAGAACCACTCTCTAAAATAGCTTGTGCAATCATCACAGAAGCATACAGATCATTATCCTGGGCCAACTGGCGAGCTGGCTCACTGATTTGTGAAATGAAATATTCTGTTTGGTTCAATGGTTGCTGAACAGCATCATTTGCACTTGCTGGCTTGATTTGCTTTGACAAAGCAAGACCAAAGACAACGGTTGAAACCATCACTGCCAAACCAGTCAAAAGTTTTTTTCTTTCTTTTGAAATTCTCTTCTTCACGGTCTTTCTCCTAAATACAATATTTATTCTACTATTGTAACATACTAAAAGCAAAATAACATTAGCAATAAATTACAAGTATATGACATTTTTTAGATCTTCCACAAATATAAGTTTCACAAGCCACGATTGTTCCATTCAAGACTTCCTCGTTCAGCTTGCATAATGAACCTTATCACTAAGGTATACAGGCTGAACTGAAAATGAAAATAACCTGACTCCAACCCATACGGAATCAGGCTATAATCTTAAACTCTGAAAGTTCAACTATCACTCCGATAAGATCTAACATCTAGATCTTGCCTAAAATCGCATCCCAGGCTTGATCAAGACCAGTTTTATCAACTGAAGAAAAGATAATAAAATCATCAGTTTTATCAAAGTCCAGCTTTTTCTTAATGGCACTCTCATGCTTGTTCCACTTACCGCGTGGAATTTTATCCGCCTTGGTAGCCACGATGATGACAGGAATTTCATAGTATTTGAGAAACTCGTACATCTGCACATCATCCGCACTAGGGTCATGACGCAGGTCTACCAGGCTTACGACCGCTCGTAGATTGTCCCGACTGGTCAGATATTCCTCAATCATTTTGCCCCATTTAGCGCGCTCCGTTTTCGAAACTTTAGCATAGCCATAGCCAGGAACATCTACAAAACGGAGCTTATCATCGATATTGAAAAAGTTTAGCAATTGCGTTTTACCAGGCTTGCCTGAAGTCCGTGCTAGATTTTTACGATTGAGCAGAGTATTGATAAAACTAGACTTACCGACATTGGAGCGACCCGCCAATGCGATTTCCGGGATATCATCCTGCGGGTAATGCGATTTATTGGCTGCACTCAGTAAAATCTCAGCATTATGTGTATTGATTTCCATAAGCTTCCCCTAGGCAGTTTCCAAGATTGGCTTGTCTGTGCCGTCCACTGCTTCCTTCGTGATCCGAACCAGCTTGACATTTTCCTGACTTGGCACTTCAAACATGACGTCCATCATGGTTTCTTCAATAATTGAACGAAGGCCACGCGCACCTGTCTTGCGTTCGATGGCTTTTCTAGCAATGGCTTGCAGGGCTTCCTCGTCAAATTCAAGTTCAACATCATCATAAGAAAGCAAGGTTTGATATTGCTTCACTAGCGCATTTCTCGGTTCATTCAAAATGCGAACCAAATCATCAACAGTCAGCTGCTCTAGTGCTGCAAAAACTGGCAAACGACCGATCAACTCAGGAATAATCCCAAATTTTTGAATATCATCAGCGACAATGGCCTGCATATAAGACGCACCTTCGTCGATTGCCTTATTATTTTGACCGAAACCGATAATCTTCTCACCAAGACGTTGCTTAACAATTTCTTCGATACCATCAAAAGCGCCACCAACGATAAAGAGAATGTTCTTGGTATCAACCTGAATCATTTCTTGTTGCGGATGCTTACGACCACCCTGAGGAGGAACGCTAGCAACTGTTCCTTCGATAATCTTCAGCAAGGCTTGCTGAACACCCTCACCTGAAACATCACGAGTGATAGAAACATTTTCGCTCTTCTTAGCAATCTTGTCGATTTCATCCACATAGATGATGCCGCGTTCTGCTCGTTCAATATTGAAGTCAGCTGCCTGTAAAAGCTTGAGCAGGATATTTTCCACGTCTTCACCCACATAGCCAGCCTCAGTCAAAGCTGTAGCATCCGCGATAGCAAAGGGAACATTGAGGCTACGCGCCAAGGTCTGAGCCAGGAATGTTTTCCCAGATCCAGTTGGACCAATCATGAGGATGTTTGATTTTTGTAGCTCAACATCATCCTCTTCGCGACTGTCATGAAAATTAATCCGCTTATAGTGATTGTAAACGGCAACAGCCAAAGCCCGCTTGGCCCGATCTTGACCAATCACATAGTGGTTCAAGATATTGAGCAATTCTTGCGGTTTTGGTACTTCAGAAAGATCAGCTAAGACTTCCTCAGCTAATTCTTCTCGGATAATTTCCTGTGCCAACTCGACACATTCATTACAGATAAAGGCATTGTTGCCCGCAATAATTTTTTGGACTTCGTCCTGATTCTTTCCACAAAAAGAACAATATACCATCATCTCATTATTACGATTTGTAGGCATTTTTTACTCCCATTCTAAATTTCTAATTCAATTTTTTATTTACATTTTAAAAGAGGGTCATATAAAAAGCATGGATGGAATTAACAAGATTTGTAAAAGCATTTAACAAAAATAAAATAGCCAATCCATAACGTTTTTTACGAAAAGTCTGAAGCGAACAGATCAGACAAATTGCACATAAAAAGGCCGTAAAAAAACCAAAAACACTTCTTTCCATTCCTATGAACCCTTTCTTTTGAGGATTTTTACGGTGAAATCATACTCATTTTTTTCATCTTTGGGTCGAAAGCGACTGCTCGCTTCCTCGAACTGTGTCAGATCAAAGTCTGTTGGGAAATAAGTATCACCTTCTAAGCTAGCATGGATTTCTGTCTTAATCACCTCATCCAAGTCATGCTCAAACAAAGAAAAGATTTGGCCGCCACCGATAATATAGAGATTCTTCTCTTGCTCTTGATACCATTTCAACACCGATGAAAGATCATGAAATACCAAAACACGCTCATCTTCAATCTGATAATCCCTATCGCGTGTCAAAATCAGAGTCTTTCTATTTGGCAACACGCGCCGATGCATGCCATCAAAAGTCACCCGCCCCATTAAAATTGCATGTCCAGTCGTGATTTCCTTGAAATGTTTCAACTCTGCCGGTAAATGCCATGGCAAGCTTTGGTTTTTGCCAATCAGACCATTTTGATCCTGTGCCCAAATCGCCGCAATCTTTTTCGTCATTTCTCCATCCTTCGCATTGATATTTCTATTCTATCAAAATTTATTAAAAAAGACTTGTTTGGACTATCACTTCTATCTATTTATTTTTGTCAGCCAATCCAGATAAAAAATCGATAACCCAAAAGATTATCGACTATTTGTTTGCTAGGCAAATTACTCTTTCTTCATCTTTTTGACAAAGACAAATCCTACAACAGCAGCTACAAGGCCAAACAAGGAAACGTTCAAGAGGGTTGAGTCTGTCTTCTTAGGCTCAGCAGTGGCGGCCTCTTTTTTATCCGCTAAGGGATCAATATCGCATCCCTCTCTTTTGACTGACCTACCTTCAGTTGAATCCTCAGCATTGCTTTGCTCGGTCCCTTTGTTTTTAGGGCCTTTTCCATGACAAAGCAAATCAATCGTATAGGATTTCTTTCCCTGATTTGCCCCATCCGAACCTTGGTCTACAAGCTGTAGAAAATCATCTTCTTCCACTGAAGAATCCGCAATTTGCTCAAGTTGGGACTCTGCCTGCTGGACTTCATCTGCACCCACAAGAGCCATCGGTGTCACAGAAACCGATAAGCCAAGCAAACATGAACAAATGCCCAGACTAAAGAGTTTTCTCCTGCTTCTATGTGTTAAAAAATTTGCTTCCATATCAATACCTCCGAGATAGGCACTAGCGAAACACATATATCTATTGTCATTATAGCACTTACAAAATATATTTCAATCATTTGCTCTCGAAAATTTAAAATCCCCATTGACCTTCATTCAGTAGGGAAAATGCAATCAAATCGCTAAATCGAATTTGAGCTGAGGTTTGACCGGATCATAGTCTAGCAACTCAAAATCTTCTGCTTTGATATCAAAGAAATTGGTTCCATCCGGCACATTTAAAACGAGTCGAGGTTGACAGTCGCTAGGCTCTCGACGCAATAGTTCTTCCGCCTGCTCAAACTGGTTGTCATAGATGTGCAAGTTATTGATGAAGTAAAAGAACTTGCCGACCTTCCAGCCGAAATGCTTGGCAATCATCATCTGCAGCGCCACATACTGCATGGCATTGATGTGGTGAGCAACTAGCATATCATTTGAGCGCTGGGTCAGAGTCGCATCCAGATAAATCTCCCCATCTACACGCCGAACATCAAACATGGTTTGAAAAGCGCATGGCAGCAGGCCGTCTGTTTCTTCAAACGCTTCATAATCCCAGAGAGAGATGATATTGCGACGATTCCAAGGATTGGCTTCCAGCTGTTGGAGAATTTTATGGATAATATTGTGCTTCTTGACAACAGCTCCGTAGCGCTGGCCAATAGTACCCGTATCACCAACTTCCCAGTCATTCCAATAGTGAACATGATACTTATCGTTGAGCAGTTCCAAGCTATTAGACTGGTCTTGATAGATCCAGAGCACTTCTTTGATAGCAGACTTGATGGCAATGGGGCGCAGAGTCGTGATTGGGAACTCTCCCTTGCTCAAATCGTATTCTGCGAAAGAACCAGTGACATATTTGGAGTTGGCCACATTTCCATCTTTGTAACGCGGACGAGCATTTTCAGAAAAAACACCTTGCTCCATAATTTTTTTAATATTCTCTTTGAAAATCGTATCTGCTAGCGTCATGATTTCTCCTTCGTTCGGTGAGCTCTTTCTAGTATAGCAAATTTTCCATAAAAATTCTCCTGCCAAGTTTAGCAGGAGAAAACCTTATTTGACCCATTCATCTGGATGATTAAGTTTTTTAGCATCTTTTTCTGATAATCTCAAGGTAATATCTGACACAGCAGGGATATTTGAAAGGGTGACATAGGGGTAGTTTTTGTAGGTCGTGAATTTAACGCCACTTTCTCCCTTTCTTCCACTAATATCATAAATATAATTAACCTCTGCATCATCAGGTAAATCAACCCAGGCATCTTCATTATCTTCCTCAGATTCGACCTTATCCAGAATGTCTGCAAATTCATCCAAAGTTTTGGTATTATTCGTCTGATAAACTTGCTGATTCTGACTATCCAATATGGTCAGAAAACCTTCTGTCTTTGATTTGCAAGCGGATAGGATCAAAAGAAAAACGGGAAATAATATTAGAAAATATGCAACTTTTCTCTTCATTTTTAGCCCTCCTTATAGCTATGCTAAGAGAGGAAGTAATTAGAACTATTGAATTACCAGCGAAGCTGCTCCGATAACCCCGGCATCGTTTCCGAGAGTTGCAAGAGCTAATTTAGTTGATGTACGCACTTGTGGGAAGGTATTTTCATCATAAACTTTTTGGACACCTTGTAGAAGGAATTCTCCCGCTGCTGACACTCCGCCACCGATAACAATGGTTGAAGGGTTTAGGATAGAGCCGATATTGGCACAAGCGATTCCCAAGTAACGTGAGAAGTTACGGTAAACGATCAAGGCAAGGTCGTCGCCTTCTTTTGCCAAATCAAATACAGTTTTAGCAGTTACTTCTTCTCCGTTATCAATCAAGCGTTTCAAAGTTGCGTCGCCTTCATATTCATCAGCGTAACGACGAGTCAAGTTGACAATTCCAGTTGCAGAAGCTACTGTCTCAAGACAGCCTTTCTTACCACAAGTACATGCGATTGGTTGGTCGAAATCAACAGTGATGTGGCCTAGCTCGCCTGCCGCACCTGCCACACCGTGGAGCAATTTACCTTCCGCAACGATACCGCCACCAACACCTGTACCAAGCGTCATAAAGACAACGTCTGGTTGGTTTTCACCAGCACCCATCCAACGCTCACCAAGCGCAGCTACGTTGGCATCATTATCAATGAAGAATGGAATGCCTGTCGCTTTTTCGATTTTCTCTTTTACTGGCTGGAGGGTCTTCCAGTTTAGGTTATAGGCACCAATAACAGTCCCTTTCTCACGGTCAACCACACCCGGTGATCCCATGCCAATTCCGACAAAGTCCTCAGCTGATAGATTTAGGAGCTCCAAACGATGCTGGATAGACTCAATCATATCGTCTACAATATGGCTCCCTTCATCCAAGATATTGGTTTTAATAGACCATTTTTCTTGGATTTCGCCCTCTTGCGTCAAAATAGCAAATTTGATAGAAGTTCCGCCCAAATCAATCCCAATAATTTTTTTTGACATGATATTCTCCTCTGTATTCGTTCTCCCTTTCATTATAGCAAATTTTTTCAGCATAGAAAAGGTTTGCACAGTATTTTTTGCTTTTAGTTTATGCTTATTTCAATACAAAGCAAAATCGGCACCTCTTAAGGCACCGGGAAGTCTATTGAAGACCTGAAAGCCAGCTTAGCTGCTGACTTCAAATGAATCATATTATTTAAACCACATTTATCTAAGGCTCACTTTGCCAGTGCGATAATCAAGGACAATTCCTGACTGGACATTGGGAACGAAGACATTGAATTCCAAACTTCCATCGCTGGACTTGGCTTCTAAATGCGAGCCAGATGGCACCAGATCATTTTCCGAATCATAGATCAAAGTGACACGATAGCGGACTCGCTTATTCTGGTCCAAAGCACGACGAATCTGAGTTTCATAGTAATTCTGCCCCGTCGAGTTGTCTTTATTGGCCTGATTGGCCCAGGCTGTTTGGACTGTGATATTGGCTGGATTGCTAGTGGAAGCGTCGAATCCCTTTAAGCCACCGACAAGAGAGTAAGCCAAGAGATGCCCTCGATCCACTGCATGGTTGTATTCACCTGATAGATGTTTGACTTGGTGCCAACCGGCAGGAACCCAAGAAGTGGAACCATTTCCCGTTTCTTCTCGTGATTTATACTGACGGGTCGATTTGGCAAGCAAGGCATTGGCGACTGTTGGAACCGTCTGCCCCTGAACCATCTTCGTTTTATTATCCGCATAAGGCACACTCGAAACTTTAGCGTCTAAGTTTGTTTTATTCCCATCGATGATGAAAGCTCCAGCTCCATTCCACTCGATTTTTCCACCAAGTTGCGAACGCACTGAATCAGTGAGAACACTCTCAGCCAGTGTTTGATCAGGTGTACTGGCATCCCTATTTTGACTAATGACTGACGATGTATTTACCGCTGGTGACTGATTGCCATTTCCAAAAAAGTAGGCTCCCAGTGATAAAGTCAGAGCAACCAGAAGCCCAGCTATAGTCTGAGTAGATTTAGTGCTCTTTTTTTGTAATTTCTTTCTTTTTGGCATATTTTCCTATCCATTTAAAAGGACTGTGCAAAGATTCTGCACAGTCGGTAAATTAACGAACACTCTCGGCAGATCATTGACCAGTAAACTTAGAAATAAGCTCTTTCCAGGTATCTGGTGATAAGATAGACCAAGGATTATCTGCATTTCCAATCACACCATATCCGATGACCAGACCAAGACAAAAAATGATAAAAGCGACTATCAGCACCAAGGCAACGATGCCTAGCTGTCTAGATAAGTATTTCCAATTTTCACTCATCATCTTCTTCCTTTACGCGTTTGACGTTGGCACCAAGAGCTGCCAGCTTTTCATGAAATTTATAGTAGCCACGATCCAAATGAACTAACTTGCTGACTTTTGTCTCCCCTTCCGCAATCAAGCCCATCAAAATCAAGGTCGCACTAGCCCGGAGATCTGTCGACATCACTTCTGCTCCTTGCAGGCTGCTACCACCCCAAATCCGAGCGGTATCCCGCATAATATCGGAATGAAGGCCCATCCGTCGCATCTCTTCTAAGTGCTGGAAGCGGTTTTCAAAGACTGTCTCAACCATGACAGACTCTCCTTGAGCTATCGCCATCAAGGCAGTAAACTGAGCCTGCATATCGGTTGGGAAACCTGGATAGGGCAATGTCTTGACAGAAACAGCTTTTAACTTTGAAACATCCGAGCGAACACGGATCCCTTCGTCTTCTTCGGTCACTTCCACACCCATTTCTTGCATTTTTGACAGAAGCGGACGGTTGTGCTCCCAAATCGCATCCTCAATCAGCAAATCACCACCCGTCATAGCAGCAGCAACCATAAAGGTTCCAGCTTCGATACGGTCTTGCACGACATTATGCTCAGCACCATGCAGCTTCTCAACGCCGACAATCGTAATCGTCTCCGTTCCTGCTCCTCTGACTTTAGCGCCCATTTTATTTAACAATAAAGCCAAATCAACAATCTCAGGCTCCCGAGCAGCATTTTCTATAACAGTGGTGCCTTGAGCCAAAGTTGCCGCCATCATAATATTCTGTGTCGCGCCAACACTTGGGAAGTCCATGTAGATATGGGCTCCCATCAAGCGGTCTGCCTTGGCCTCAATATAACCCGCAGTCTGCGTAATCTGAGCACCCATTGCCTCCAAGCCCTTCAAATGAAGGTCGATCGGACGGCTACCAATCGTACAACCGCCCGGCATGGATACTTTTGCATGCCCATTTCGAGCAAGAATGGGACCCAATACAACAATTGAAGCCCGCATTTTGCTGACATATTTGTAGGGAGCTTCTTCGGTCAATGGTTGAGTTGCATCTACAACTACGGTATTTTCATCTTGGTTAAAGTCTACCTGTGTATTCAAGCCACGAACAACATTGTTCATGGTAAAAACATCCGAAAGGACTGGCACATTCTTGAGTATTGTTTTTCCCTCACTGGCCAAGACTGTTGCCGCCAACAGCGGCAACACCGCATTTTTAGCTCCTTCAATCCTAATTCTGCCAACCAGACGGTTATTTCCACCCTGAATAATAATTTTTTCCATACTAACTAGTTACTCCAAATCTTAAAAATTCATCCTTACTATCATATCATAAAATCAACAATCTGACCTTATAATGCTCCATTAAAAATTGCCCGACTCATGTCATAAATACCAATAAAAAACAGGCTAGCCATGTAGCCCAAGGCAATACTCAGCAACAAAATCAAAAAACGAATTTTGATGGCATTATCGGCACTTACTTTTAGAAATCTTTCCCAACAGACCACTGTAGACAAAAGATGAAAAGATATAAAGATAAAGAGCAGATGACTGCATAATCGAAACATTAATTCTATCATAGATTTTATTATACCATAAGAAGAGCTATTTCTAGCGGAAAGGAGTATGGGACAATAAAAAAGAATGGAAATTCCATTCTTTTTTCACTACATTCTTGTTCCAACGTTAATACGGTTGATGGCACGCTGGAGAGCGATTTTAGCACGTCGCTCTTGGTCAATCAAATGCTTGTCTTGGGCTTCTTCGATCTCTTTCTCAGCACGTAGCTTAGCTCGCTCGGCACGGCTGATATCAATATCACGCTCACGCTCAGCTGAGTCCGCGATAATGGTAATCACATTATCAGCGATTTCTATGATGCCACCGTTGACCGCAATCCAGTCAATATGCTTATCATCATCGATTCTGCGTACCTTGACTTGATCCACTTCCAAAACAGCAATTGTATTGATATGGCGAGGCAAAATCCCCATTTCTCCGTCAATCGTTTTTACGGAAACAAATGCAGCACGGTGGTCATAGATCAGACCATCCGGTGTAACGATTTGTACTGTCATTTGAGCCATCATTCACCTCTTAGAATCCCATTTTT
>NZ_CALIIB010000017.1 GCF_938020365.1 uncultured Streptococcus sp.
ACTGCTTTGATTTCCTTAAAGATTTTTTCTGAGCGTTCCAAGGCTTCCTTCGTCACTTCTGGTCCAGCGGCTTTGGCTTGTTCATCTGTGTAGTTTGCATATTTGGCGTCGCGTTCGGTTTGTTCTTTATCCCATTCAGCTTCTTTTTCTTTCCATTTTTCTTGGATGCTGTTACCAAAGATTTCTGGATATTTCATAACCATTTGGTCAATATGCCAAACAGTCCAATACCAAGATTTTCCGTCATATTTAGTAGAACGGTTCTTGAAAGCTTCGTAAGTATCTTCTACATTACCATAGAATGGTACATATGGTGTGTTGCGACTTTGTGCCAGACCCAGCCACATAACACCGCCAAAGGCATTTGGTAGGTTTGGTTTAATTTGATAAACGTGGGCGTCGATTACGTTTTCGTTACCTAGCGCATATTTGTAAACATTGCCATCGATCTTCTTACCGACTTCAACTAAGTCATCTGCTTTATATTCTGGCAAGTGTTCAAAACGATTTCTTTGTTCAGCGATCACATCATGAACTGTGTATTTCTTATTTGGATCAGTTGGTTCGCGCAAGAGATCAAAAGCTTCATCGTCATAATTTACTTTTGCTTGTGGATCCATCCACTTGATACCTGCGTAGGTCCGAGAACGGTTACGTTCCATATATTTATCAGGTCCATAAGATTTAGCAATCATAAAGTTGCCATCTTTGTCGGTCTTATAGTTGTCTGCTTTTTTAGCTACTTCTTCCACATCTTTAGAAGCAATGACATTTTCCTTATCGTTCAAGTCAACATGACCAAGATAGTAAGTGTTTGCGAAGACAGCATACTTATTCGTTGGGAATTTGATAGCTACATATTGGTGACCAGACAGGATTTCCATGTACCACAGCTCATTCTTATCTGCTGCAACAATGATATTTCCTTCTGCTGATCCTTTTTCGTCCAGAACTTTCGCCACTGTCTCAATAACTTCACGTGCTGTTTTTGCACGAGGCAAAGCAAGGTCAACTAATGATGCTTCTGGAAGACCATCTTTTACAAGTGGGTCTTCTTTAAGCACTTTGTCATTTGGTGTTGCTGAAACGGTCGCTGTCATAGCTACACCAAGTTCATTAAAGCCATGCGCAGCGAAGTTTCCGTTACTTCCGTTATCACGATCAGAGTCGTAGACAGCTGTGTATTTCATTTCATTCGCCAAATGCGGATAGGTAAAGCCATTTGACTCATCTTCTATCTTATCGCCATCTTTATAGGTCTTAGCTGGCACAACTACATAGTTTTGATTGTGCCGACCACCGTCAGGGGCGTATGGATAGTCCTCTGTCCGACCAAATAGAGTAGAGCCATCTGCTGTCAGATCTTTACCGACAATAAAAGCAGAACACGCTTGTGCCACATGAACAGGCAAAAGAGCAACTAACATTGCAAGGAACATTAGTCTGAGCAGTATTTTCTTCATAGTCTATCTCCTTTTGACTATCTGCGGGGCTGGAATCAACTCCCAGTCTAAACAACATAAACCGTAATACCTTAACATTCCTATTTTAGTATACTCTCTTTCTAAACTTTTTGCAAGCGTTTACACAAAATTGTGTATATTTTTTATCTAATCTATATTTCCTCTACTTTTTTCTCAAATCAGAGCAAATAAACTAAAAAATAGCCCCATCTTATTTAGAGGAAAGGCTATTATTTTTTATCTTATCAGAAAACATCCTGCTATAAAATCTTTATAAGCAATTCACTAGAGATTTTAGCAGAGCCGACTTGAGCTTCAAAGAATTTATCTCACTTTTTTAGCCAGCATAGTCGCAAAGCGGAGCTGAATTCGATTGCCGTTTTCATCACGGCGGTGGAGATGGCCAGGATTTTCATTGTACTTGACCAGCTCCCAGTCTTTATAATACTCGGCAAGCTCCCCTTCCTTAAAAGTAAAAGGAAAGGGCACAGAGCAAGGGAAGTCCTCTGTATCCATAGCACAGACGATGAGATTGTAGCCGCCAAGCGCTGTATGTTCTTGCATATTGCGGATAATATCTGGAATCCGCTCTGCCTGCAGAAACATCAGAACAACGGTAGAGACGATCAAGTCATAAGTCTGAGTCAGACTAGCTGAGTTGATATCGTAGGTACCCACTGGCAGATCCAAATCTTCCTGCTCGACAATGCTACGTAAGATTTCCAGTGCCAGCTCACTCTGATCTACGGCCGTTACTTCAAAGCCCTGCTTGGCTAGAAAGAGAGCATTGCGACCTTGACCACAGCCTAGATCTAAGGCCCGTCCTGGGCCAACCGTCTGCATAGCTTCCAAAACCTCTGAGTGCACTGGATTGCTGCCGTATTTCTTAGGAAAATAATCCTCAGGCCGACAGTAAAACTCCAAATACCACTCCAAATCATCTGTCAAGGCTTCGACCCGATGCCAAGCTTGGGGCTGGGCAAAAGGATTGTCCTGACCAGCTTCAAAGATGTGCTCAGCCAGCTCCTCACCTTCCTCTGACATCTCAACAAACTTAAGGCGTCCCTTGAGAACAGTGATTTTGCCCCAAGTTCCCTCTTTGGTATTGTGCTTGTTCTTGACCAATTCGGGCATGGTCTCAGCTGTCCACACTGGCATGCGTTTATAAGCTAGCAATTTTTCTGTCATAAAAAATCCTTTCTCTGAAAGCCAAATTTCAAAATTTTAACTGTCTTTATCATACTCGAAAAAGCCAGACTTGACAAGCGCTAGGGTATTCAAGGTCTCACTAACAAAAAAGCAAGAAATGATTCAGTAGTCAATTCTTGCTCATATCATACATTAAGTTTTGTTTCCTAAAATATATCCCTGCATCTTATACGACAGCTTGTCCTGAAGAGCTTTCATCTTGTATTGAAGTTTTTCATCTGTCTTGCTATGTCGCGGTTTTGCTCGCGGCGTTTGATGGACTCGCGCTTGTCATAGTCGTGCTTCCCTTTGGCTAGACCGAGGAGGAGCTTGGCATAACCGTCCTTGAGATAGACCTTGAGCGGCACCAGCGTCATTCCGGTTCCCTTGGTCTCCTGCTCCAGCTTTTGGATCTGCTTCTTATGCAGCAGCAGCTTTCTGCGGCGTTCAGGCTCTTGGTTCCAGATATTGCCCTCTTCATAAGGCGCAATATGGACATTGCTGAGCCAGGCCTCACCGTTCTTGATCTGGGCAAAGCCGTCTTTGAGATTGATGCGGGCAGCACGGACGCTCTTGATTTCCGTCCCCGTCAGCACCATGCCAGCTTCGATGGTATCCACGATGGTGTAATCGTGTCTGGCCTTTTTATTTTGCGCGACGACCTTTCCTTCTCCCTTTGCCATGCTTGGCTCCTTTCTTGACTAGTTCCTTGTAAAATGCCTTCTGGCTCTTGCCTTTCTTGGACTTCTTATCTTTCTTATCTCTGTTGCCTTTTTCTTTGGAAGAATGGCTGCGCTTGTCATCCTCACGGCGTCTCTTTCTGCCGGATTTGCCTCTGCCACTCTTGCTAGTCTTTTCTACCAGGTCAAATTCACTAGGCAGGTATTCAAAGTCAATCTCGCCCGTAGCCTTATCCGCTCGGACCAGCTTGATACGAATCTGCTGACCAACCTTGAAGACCACGCCAGACTTTTCTCCTTGCAGGGTCATTGTCCGCTCATTGTAGCTGTAAAATTCTGGCAAGTTTGTAACATGGATCAAGCCCTCAACCGTATTGGGCAGTTCGACGAATAGCCCAAACTTAACTACGCTTGAGACCACGCCGTCAAACTCTTCCCCAACAAATTCTTCCATGTACTCAGCCTTCTTCATAGCTTCGACTTCACGCTCGGCCTCGATAGCTCGACGCTCTCGGCTGGAAGACTGACTGGCAATCTCTGGAATCACTTGCTCAAAATGCTCTGCTATTTCTTTAGACTT
>NZ_CALIIB010000018.1 GCF_938020365.1 uncultured Streptococcus sp.
TCTTGTCATAAACGCCGACAGAATACTTGCTCTTGCCCTCGGCTGCATCCTGAAGCTGTCTCACTTCCGGTACATCCGACTTGGCCTCAACGATGTAGGCTTTTGTATTGGTCTTGAGCCATTCGTTATTGGTCTTGTCTGGAAGGAAGAGCTGGCGATAGCTTTCCAGATAGTTGAAGAGGCCGCGCTTACCAGTCGCTTCAGAGAGCGAGTTATCGTAAGCCAGATGGTTGTTCTTGGCCTTGAGATTTTCAAAACCAGACTGACCAAGTGCAATGATGGTGTCCAGCGTCGAAGCCTTATGATTACCAAAGAAGTCAAACTTATAGGCCGACAAATCTTTGACATTGGTCTTGTCATAGTTGATATTATACCAGCGGTTGAGATAGGTCAGACCGAGCAGGAAGGCTTCCTTATTGTCCCTAATCTTCTGAGCTACATAGTCCGCTACAACATCGCCTTCAGTATTGATGGACTTGTCCATAGCCAGAACCTTGCGTAACTCTTCTGCCAGTTTGGTCTTGACTTGCTCAAAGGCTGTATCCAGATAGAGCTCATCCAGAGAAGCATCCGCATTCACACCTAAGACCGTTCGCATGGCTGGTGAGTCAAAGACAACCTTGTTCAACTCTGGTAGCACTTGGTTAAGAACCCTGCTATAGTCTGATAGGAAGGTTTCTGGTGTATAAAGGAGGTCTAAGCCATTCACAGTGTACTCTGCGATAGCTTGATGTTTGAAGTCTCCTTTATAGGTCAGATTTAGATAATCAACCGTCTTATCCTCAAAGTGCAACATCAGGCGGTTAATCGCAGTCTTGTTGCTATGGATATCGGTGATCATCTGGTCGCTCTTCATCGGAACCACATCCAGCAAATACTCTCTAGTAAGCTTGTGATTATCTGGAAGTTTATTGCCGTAGGCAACGATGGTTTCCTTATTATAGAATGGCAGAAGTTTTTCCATATTGGCATAGGCTATCAGACGGTCTGCACGAGCATTCTTTTCCTTGCTATAGTCAACAGTATGGAGATTGAGATTGCTGTCTTCTAGCGTGGTCGTGATGTCTAGGCTAGCTAGCTTCTCTTCGGCCTCATCCAAAGTCAGAGTAGACGTGACAAACTGATCATTGCCTAAAGTTTCGTTTCCTTCAACGGCATAGGCTTCTCTGATGCGATCATTCTTATAATCTTGGTCGCCAGAAATGCTGTAGACATTTGTACCGCTGACATTGCTGATAACATTGTCAATCAAGCCATTGAAATAATTGGAACCGACTACTCCACCGATTTGACCATTCTTCGTAGAGTTTTGGATCTTTCCAGTCACATAGGAGCGGCTGATGCGGGCATTGTCTTCCAAGCGACCGACCAGACCGCCGAAGCGCTGCTCGTTTGTTCGAGCACCTGCCAGAATGGTCACATCTGCCCTGCTCTGACTCAGCAAGGAATTTCCTCCCTTGAGGTTGGCAACCAAACCGCCGACATTATAAGCCTTGTACTGCTTGTCATTGGCTTGGATAGTTCCTGTAAAGGAGCTGTTGGTGATTTGGCTATTACTTGCAACAACGACCAAACCAGCCGCTTGCGAAGCATTGCCCACTACCGACACTCTACCTTGGGCAGAAACATCCGTGATTTGCGCATTATCTGCACTACGGGCCAAAGCAGCAGAGTCATAGGTGCCGATAATATTGACCTCTTTCAGGTCCAGATTAGAAATAGAGGAACCACTCTTGAGGTTTTCAAACAAAGGCTTGGCTAGATTATAAATCGCATACTGCTTGCCATTGTGATTACCAGTCAGACTGCCTGTGAAGTTTCCTCGGAGATAGACATAATCCGCAGGTGCCAGACTGACCTCGCTCGCATCCAAATCGGCTCCTAGAACAAAGTTGCCAGCCATATTTTTCTTCATGGCATCTACCAAACCAGCAAAACTTGTGTAGACATTTTGCTGACTAGGCACTGCCCTGCTGATATAGAAGTCATAGCCAGACTTGTAGCCTGTGTCGCCCTCTTGTACCAGCTCAGGTAGAGAGACCCTTACCTTATAGACAGCCTTGCCATCCTTCTGGCCTTCTACCATGCTGTGAACCGGCAGGAGCATGTCCTTAGATTCACTTGATTTGACTTTGACAAAGTAGGTCGACAGGTCCGTAGGTATAGCGCTCATGGAAACGACACGCTTGAACTGATCATTCTCTTTAGTGTAAAACTCAGCCGAATCAATATCACTGAAGGAAATCTTCTTGTATTGCAACTCAAAGTTGCGGCTATCTTTTTCAAGGTCAGTCAGGCTGCCCGTATCCAGCTCATAAGTTAGCTTGGTTTTCAGGGTATAGCCTGTGTAGTAGTCCAAGTCATCGATTTTCAGACTTCCTGCCACGTTGTCAATCGGAAGCGAGCGGACAAGCTGGCCTCCCTTGTACAATTCAGCTGTCGCTGAGCGCAAGGATTTTGTCTTGTCTTTCAAGCTGTATTGAACCGTGACCGACTTGTCCTCTGGATTTTCTGTCAGACTTAAGATCGAAACTGTCGGCTTGACCTTAGGCACACCATTTAGAGCTGCCTTGCTTGCTGTTAGGCTGGCAAAAGTTTGATTGACCTGCACTTGTGTGGCGGTTTGATTCTTCAGAACTCCTTCTGCCTTGGTCAATTCGTTCGTATAGTCTGCTTTCTTATCTGCATCCGCATTCTTGTATTGAACGGTCGTCTGCACAGTTCTGCCCAAATCATGTTCATTTCGCAAGCGTGTTTTGTCTACTTCAAGACCCTGTAACTGAGCCTTGGCTTGATTGATTTGGTTCACCAACTGGTCGACTTCCGCTTGGCTGGCTTGTGACTGATTGAGAAGCGCATGACCTGCCACTAAAGCAGTATCATAGGCTGCTTGGCGACTTTGACTATCGTTGAAATAACGAGCCTGAGCCTTGATTTGCTCCGCTTCTGTCAGTAGATCATGAAGCGAAATCAAATCGAACTCTTTCAAGGCTTCCACTTGCGGTGCATCGCTTGGTACCATGTGCGGTTTTATTGTGCCAACTTTGACAAGCTGAGCAACTGCTGCCCGCGTTTCCTCATTGGACAGCTCTTGACGGGCAATCTCTTGTCCGCTGGAAGTATAGATACGAGTCTTGATGGTCCGTTCGCCTTGAACACCTGGAGTGACGATTTGACGAGCGCCACGAACTAGCTCATCTGTTTCTTCTTCACGTGTGGTGAAGGCGATTTTCTCTACTCGCGTTTCATCCCTATAAGTCAGCGGATACTCTGGGAGGGCAGATGCTTGCGGAGCGGTGCTCGGTACCATATGTGGCTTGGCGGTGCCAATTTTGACAACCTGCGTGACTGGGGCTAGCGTCTCCTCATTGGACAACTCTTGGCGGGCAATCTCTTGACCGCTGGAACTATAGATACGAGTCTTGATCGTACGTTCGCCCTGAACACCTAGAATGACGATGTGGCGAGCACCTTGGACGAGTTCATCCGTTTCCTCTTCTAGTGTAGTGAAATCGATTTTCTCTACTCGCGTTTCATCCGTATAAGTCAGCGGATATTCTGGTAAAGTGGGCTCTTGCGGAGCAGTACTCGATACCATATAGGACTTGGCTGTGCCAATTTTGACAACCTGCGTGACTGGGGCTAGCGTCTCCTCGTTGGACAATTCTTGGCGGGCAAGTTCTTGTCCGTTGGAACTATAGATACGAGTCTTGATGGTCCGTTCGCCTTGAACACCTGGAGTGACGATTTGGCGGGCACCTTGTACAAGCTCATCCGTTTCTTCCTCTCGCGTAGTGAAATCGATTTTCTCTACTCGCGTTTCATCCGTATAAGTCAGCGGATATTCTGGTAAAGCGGGCTCTTGCAGAGCAGTACTCGGTACCATATGTGGCTTGGCGGTGCCGATTTTGACAAGCTGCGTGACTGGAGCTAGAGTTTCCTCATTGGACAGCTCTTGACGGGCAAGTTCCTGACCGTTGGAACTATAGATACGAGTCTTGATCGTACGTTCACCCTGCACACCTGGAATAGTGATTTGGCGGGCACCTTGTACAAGCTCATCTGTTTCTTCTTCACGTGTGGTGAAGTCGATTTTCTCTACTCGCGTTTCATCTTTATAAGTCAGCGGATATTCTGGTAAAGCGGGCTCTTGCGGCGCAGTGCTCGGTACCATATGTGGCTTGGCCGTGCCGGCTTTGACAACTTGTGTGACTGGAGCTAAAGTTTCCTCGTTGGACACTTCTTGGCGGGCAAGTTCTTGACCATTGGAAGTATAAACTCGAGTCTTGATGGTCCGTTCGCCCTGCACTCCTGGAGTGACGATTTGGCGGGCACCTTGTACAAGCTCATCCGTCTCTTCTTCACGTGTGGTAAAATCGACTTTCTCTACTCGCGTTTCATCCTTTGCAACCAACTCTAACTCAGGAAGTTCATGGACTGGAGCGGTATCAGGGACTGTGCCATGACTAGTAAGCTCGGGAACCTCGTGCACAGGAGCGGTATCGGGGACCGTGCCATATCCAGTTAACTCAGGGACTTCGTGCATAGGGGCGCTATCTGGAACTGTACCATAAACAGTTAATTCAGGGACTTCGTGTACGGGAGCGCTATCCGGAACTGTACCATAGCCAGACAACTCAGGTTTCTCGTGCAAGGGAGCAGAATCGGGAACGGTGCCATAGCCAGGCAACTCGGGGACCTCATGAACCGGAGCGCTATCCGGAACGGTGCCATAGCCAGACAACTCGGGAACCTCGTGGACAGGAGCGGTATCAGGGACCGCGCCATAGTCAGACAACTCGGGTTTCTCGTGCACAGGAGCGATATCTGGAACGGTGCCATAGCCAGTAAACTCGGGAACTTCGTGTACAGGAGCATTAGCAGGAACGACGCCATAATTAGTGAGCTCAGAAACTTCATGAACGGGAGCGGTATCTGGAACCGTACCATAATCAGTTAATTCTGGTTTCTCGTGCTCGGGAGCAGTATCGGGAACCGTACCATACTCCGTTAACTCGGGGACTTCATGCACGGGGGCGCTAGCAGGGACTGTGCCGTAGTCAGACAACTCGGGTTTCTCGTGGACTGGAGCACTAGCGGGAACCGTGCCATAGCCAGACAACTCAGGCTTCTCGTGCACGGGAGCAGAATCGGGAACGGTGCCATAGCCAGTGAACGCGGGAACCTCGTGCACGGGAGCGCTATCCGGAACTGTACCATAGGTAGCCATCTCGGGAACTTCGTGTACAGGAGCACTATCTGGAACGATGCCATAATTAGTGAGCTCTGGAACTTCATGAACGGGAGCGCTATCTGGAACGGTGCCATAGTCAGACAACTCTGGAACCTCTTGTACCGGGGCACTATCAGGAACCGTGCCATAATTAGTGAGCTCTGAAACTTCATGGATTGGAGCCTCTTTAGGAACAGCCTTATTTGCTGCAGTCCCGACTAAAACAACTTCTGAAATAGGCTCAGTGGTTACTTGATCAGAAATCTGCTTGCTCTCTACGACTTTTCCCTCAACACTATAGTGACGTGTTACGATCTTGCGAATTCCTGGAATGCCCGCGCGGATCACTCGAGATTGTCCTTCGGCTAAGTCATCTGAATACTGATACTCCGTTTTATAGGGAATTTCTTTGGTCTGGGTCCTTGCTTGACTTGTAAATTGCAGTTCTGGTCGCTCATGAACTGGCGTTTGACGAGCAAATTCCCCTTCTTTAGCAGCAATCTCCTCCCTCTCCTTCTCGGAAAGATAGGCTCCTTCAGCTAGCAGGGGCTCTTTCGGAGCTTCAGTATTCTTAGGGCGACTTGCTAACTCTTTCAAATCCTGATCAGGCTGACTAGCTGAGGCTTCCTTTTGAAGAGCTGAAAGCTGAGAATTTCCTCTTTGAGCCAGTTGATGCTGCGCTTCTTTTTTAAGGTAACCAATATACTGGTAGCCAGTAATTTTCAATGGTTCTGGCAACTGATCGCCAACGGCCAAAGTCAGACTTTGATTATAGGCAGCCAAATCCGTACTGCTGATTGCCAAAACAGAAGCTGGCAGAAGCACAGAACCCAAGCCTGTCACCAGCAAAATAGAAGACAGGTATCTCTTGCCATTTTTCCCTCGCGCCAGCACTAAAACAACCAAGGCCAGACCTGTAGCTGCAAAAGCCGCTCCCAAGAGACCTGACTCGCCTGTCTTAGGGAGCTTTCCTAACAAGCTTTCCTGACTTGTCGGACGGTAAACCAAATAATAAGCGTCAGAATTATCCTCCGCAAATTTGGGCAGTTCCTTCACGATAGCAGCTTTTTCAGCCTCAGTCAGATCGCTCTCCACCACATAGTGATACTGAACGAGGGTAGACTGATTGGCAGACACTTCCGCTGCCTCAACAGAGCTGACAACTCCTCCCATTGTCGTACACAAAAAGAAGCTTCCGATAGTAGCGGAAACTAGACCTACAGACAGCTTTCTAAAAGAATAGCGCTGGTATATGTCACCAGTGACTCTTTTTTTCATAAAATTCCCTTTTCTTCATATAATAAGCTAATAAAAATTTTACTGGATTTTACTCTAAATTGCAATCCCTTAGCCTGATAAAATACTTTTCTTTCAGCTGTCGACAGGGAGAGGAAGGCTTTTATTTTTATAGAAAACAAAAAAAGCAGATTCCCTGTGTGAGAACCTACTGTTTACAGATCATCCAAGCCCCAAATCCAACTCAAAGAGGCCGTACTCATGCTTGTCCCCTTGCAATTCTGCTGCATAGTGGCGCGTGACGGTATTTTGGTGAATCAGGGCGCCAATAGCCGAGGCTTGCCGTTTCTGCGCTTCTTTAAAAATCGGATAGGCCAAGGCAGAGCCTAACCCCAAAAATTCTTCATCCACTCCCAGATACATAATCGTGTAACGTTTGGCAAAGCGCTTGGTCCAAAAAAGCTTGGCTAGGTTAAAAGGAGTCAGCCTTTGATAAACCAGAGAGCCATAGTCTGGCATGGCAATCAGAAAACCTGCTAACTTGCCCTCCTTATAGGCCAGCTTAACCATAGAAAAATCAAGAATATACCGGTATTTCTGAAAAATCTGACTGAACTGCTGATTGGAAATCGAACGATAAATCGGAAAATCTTGATAAAGGCGATTGAGGAGCTCAAAAACCTGCAGCGAAGCTTGTTCCCAGTCCTGCTTCTTTGGAGAGCAAATAGTGAAACCTGCTTTTTCAAAAGACTCAAAGCGATAAGCCAGCTTATCCTGATGAGTTTGATTGCTGACCTTGGGATAAAAATTGGACAGA
>NZ_CALIIB010000019.1 GCF_938020365.1 uncultured Streptococcus sp.
ACTATAAATGAGATTAAATAAATCTCTTTTTAAGCTGTCTAACTGCTAAGGTATAGAAGACAAAAATATAAGCACCATTTACAACTAAGAAAAGGATAAATTTAGATAAGGTAAAAGGGACTAAAGAACGAGCTCGATCACCAACAGCAATCTGAGCATAAGGGAAAATGCTAAAAAGACCTTGTCCAATAAATAGGCTCATAAGCCCTGCTATAGCCAAAATAGCTGATATAAGAATAGGCACTGCGAAATTTTTTAAGCGAATACTAAGAAAAATTTGAATGGTGACAATAGTAATGGTTGCTATCCAACCTGTGATAGACCAAAGCAAAAAGTCCAGTAGATAATTTGCAAAAGGTACCTTCAAAACCAAAGCGCTGATAATATAAAAGAGAAGAACTATCAGTTGACTAATAGCCATGACTAGTGATAAGCTGGTGATTTTTGATAAAATGATACGATTGGCTTTAACCGGAATACTTAATAAGCGCTGCCAGTTTTTATTGCTTTCCTCGAATTGACAACTGATGGAACAGATAATCCCGATCAGAATAGGAGTAAATACCTGCGAGGAATAGAAAACTGTTTGTCCCCAAAGGACGCGAGCTTGTGTACCATCTAGGAGCACCTTTTGATTGAGAGCGTAAATAATTGCTCCCAATAAGGACCCAACAAGGTTAAAGAAGATTAGCGTTATCGGAATAGCACTTTTTTTGATTTTTTTAAATTCAAAAGTAATCATAATAGATCCGCCTTTCCAATGAGTTTTTTACTGGCAAAGATGCTTAAAAAAATGATAAGCAATAATACGACTAATTTAAAGGGATAAGCATTATCGTATTGAAAAAGATAAGTGTTAGTTCCAGCCACCCGTTTAGCGATTCCCATCATAGAGAAATATTGCCAAGGAATGAAAATACGAATAGGAACTGGTAACGCACCGATACCTACAAATGACAGGAAGGAACCAATTAAGCCTGTTACTACTGTCACACTTGGCTTTGGATAGATAAAAGCTAAGCAAAGATGTAAACAAGACAGAAAGAGACAAACCAAAAAAGTTGTGAACAAAAAGAGACTCAATGAAACAGGTGTCACACTGACCTGCATGCCTTGAATAATAAATTTCAGAAAAAGCGTTTGAATCAAACTGACAACAAAGGCAAAAATAGCCATCACAGTCAATTTAGCTTTAAAAAGTTGCCAAGGACTTTCGTTACTGGTTTGCAAGAGTTTAAAAGTTTTGCCTAGATGTTCCAATTCCAGTAGTCTAGACGCTAAAACTGCAATGAAAAGTGGCAAAATAAAATCATTCAAGTAAGTCATGGTATAAATGGCATTATAGGCCTCATGTGTTTTAGGTAATTCATATTTGATAACAACGCTACTCCAAATCAAGCCCACTGCTACAATAGCAATCAAAGATAACAAGAAAGACCGTCTTTTTAGTTTGATAAATTCTAATTGTAAATTCAGCATTACAAGACACTTCCTTCCCGTCCTGTCATATCAAGGAAAACATCTTCCAGCGATCGACGAATCATACGAACTTGATAAATATCAACATTATTTTCAACTAAGAGTCGAATAGCAGTGGCTATATTAACTTTATTGTTATCGTTGATAATCAATTTTGGGTCATCATCTAAATTAAAACCATTGAACATTAGTATTCTTTTAGCAGTTACATCATCACTGGTCTCAAACAGATATTTTTCATCTTCTTCAAGGTCAGATAGGTGGCCTTCAAAAAGTAATTGACCATGATTGATAATGCCAACAGTTGTAGCCATCTGTTCAATTTCTGAAAGAATATGGCTAGAAACGATGATAGTCATATCGTATTTTTGTGGTAAAGACTTGATAAGCTCACGAATTTCTTGAATACCGGCAGGGTCTAAACCATTAGTTGGCTCATCCAAAATCAGTAATTTAGGAAATTTAACAATAGCTAACGCAATTCCTAAACGTTGTTTCATGCCTAGTGAATAGTTTTTAACTAGCTTGTCTTTTTGATCGAAAAGCCTGACAATCTTTAAGACTTCATCAATATTTCTTTTTGGTAATTTAAGCAATTTTTGGATAATTTCAAGATTTTCATAACCGGTCAAATTAGCATAGTAAGAGGGCTCTTCAATGAGGGAACCTACATTTGAGAGGAGTGATATTTGATTGCTATTAAAGCTTTTGCCAAAGAGCTTAATGGAACCATGGCTTGGTTGCAACAATCCTAAAAGCATTTTCATAGCAGTACTCTTACCAGCACCATTTGGTCCTAAAAAACCATAAATTTCATTTTTTCTAATATGAATAGAGAGCTGATTAACGGCTACTTCACCTGAAAAATCCTTACTTAATTGGTTGGTTTCAACGATATAATTGTTCATTTGTTTTCTCCTTTAAAAATCTTAGAGTGATGTTATATCCTTTCGCTATTTTTATTATAATGAAACTCCTTTATTTTAACCTGTTCATTACTTTAATTCTTCCTTAATTTTTACTTTAAAGTCCTTGACTAAGGAAGCAATGTGTTATACTAGTCTTGTTGAGGTAATAGTATGAATTATAAAGAAAAGAAGATTTTAATTTTAGACGATAACCCAGAAATTTTAGAAATGGTGCAAGAATCATTGATCATTGCTGGGTTTAGCAATCTAACAAGTGTACAATCACAAAAAGAAGCTTTGGAGCAATTTGAAGAAAAATCTTTTGATTTAGTTATTTTAGACATTATGCTGCCTGAAGGATCAGGATTTGAAGTTTTAAAAGGTATCCGTAAGACTTCAACGGTTCCTGTTTTGTTTTTGTCGGCAATCTCCGATATAGAAAAACAATATCAGGGCTTTGAGCTAGGGGCAGATGACTATATTATCAAGCCTTTCCGCCCAAGAGATTTGGAGCTGCGTATTCTTTCCATCTTAAAAAGAGCCTATCCCGAAAAGGAAGATACCCTTGTTTTGCCTGCTTGCCAGGTGCATTTTAGCCAAGCCTTGATTACCAAAGGAAAACTAGAGATTCAGCTGACAGCTAAGGAATACAGTATTCTTAAGATCCTATATGATAATAAGAATCGCATTGTCACTTTTGACCAACTCTTAGAAAAGGTCTGGGGATTACAATACCAAGGCTATGATAATACCCTAATGGCTCATATTCGTAAGATTCGACAAAAGATTGAAGCCAATCCTTCTAAACCAGAAAGCTTAATAACGGTTAAAGGTTTGGGTTACAAACTAAAGGTGAATTAAATGGATACCGTTAAATTTTTTACTAAGTTATTAACCAGGTATGTTCTATTAATCTTGGCTTTAATCATAGGACTTGTTTTTGTTTATGGTTTGGTTTTCTCAGCCTATTTTAGTTTCTATGGAAAGGAAAAACCGGAACTACTTTACACTAAAATCGCTCAATCGAGTCAAGAGAATAATTTCAATTTTGATAAAAGCAGCAAAATTGAAATGGATAAACAAAATACTTGGGCTATGGTACTGAATCAAGATGGCAATATTGTCCAATCTTATCATTTACCTAAAGGACTCAAAAGGCATTATACGAATGCTGATATGGTTAAATTTTCACGTTGGTATTTAGAAGATTACCCTGTTTTCTCCTATGTACGTGGTCAGCAAATTTTAGTTTTGGGCTATCCTAAAAAGCATTCCTTAGCAAAATTTAATTTCTATGCTAATACGCAATTTATTAGGAATTTTCTCAGTTTGGGACTTGTTTTCTTGGGTATTATTCTTTTACTTATTTTTATTCTTTTGAGCCGATCAAAGTTGCGTATTAAAAAGGAGATGGAGCCGATTATTACTGCTGTCACTTCTTTATCTCAAGGTCAAAATATCGTTCTTAAAGAAAAGGGAAATTTCTCTGAAATTAAGACGGCTCTCAATGAGACATCTCATATTTTGGAAGAAAGCAACACGATGAAAGAGCAATGGATTAGAGGGGTCAGTCATGATTTACGCAATCCTCTTATGCTCATATCAGGTTATAACAGTCAGTTAGAGCAGCAATATGGCAAAGGAAAGCAGACAGAGGAAATTGAAAATCAGATTCAAACTATGAAAGAAATGATTTCTAATCTCAATATGAGCTACTTATTGGATAACCAAAAGCGTCACTCCGAATTTTCCAATCTTGATTTGGTCGTTGTCCTACGAACAGTAATTGCCGATATATTGAATAATTATGAAACAATTACACTTCATTTTGATTTGCCTGCCGAGACAGTGTTGGTAAAAGGAGAGGTAACTTTATTAGCAAGAGCTTTTAGAAATCTCTTGCTTAATAGTATTATGCACAGCGGCTCTAACCAGATTGATCTGACTTATCAATTATCTGATAATAAAGTGCTCATCGTCATTGCGGATCAAGGAGATATTACAGCTCAAAAAATTACTGAGCTAAATCAAAAATCAACTAATTATGAATCACATGGTATGGGAACAGTTATCACCAAACAAATTATTAAATTACATCAAGGTGAAATTGTTTTTTTAGACAATCATCCAGGCTTAAAAGTCACCATTTCTTTACCTTTAGTAAAGGAATAATGACCTGCC
>NZ_CALIIB010000020.1 GCF_938020365.1 uncultured Streptococcus sp.
CCGCAAGCGCTTCTCTTGCTGACGCAGACTATCAAAGACCAGCAGCATCTCGTCGAAGATAGTATTCTCCGACTCAAAGCGACTGTCCTGAGCCAGATAGGACAGGGATAAGTCTCGTTTTTTATTGATTTGACCAGACGTCGGCTCTTCCTCGCCCACCAAAATCTTGAGCAGGGTTGACTTCCCAGCTCCATTTTTACCGACGAGGGCAATACGGTCACTCTCATCCACCTGCAGGTTGATATTATCAAAAAGTAGCTCCCCTGCAAAAGAGCGTTCAATCTTGTTTGCTTGTAAAATAATCATAAGACCATTATAGCAGATTTCCAAGTACAGGGCCATTGGCTGTCATAAAAAATGCAATCCAAACTATCTGTCTCTCAAGCCAATTCAAAGAAAAATTTTAAATTTTTTCGCAAGTACTCCGACCAGAATATCCTGTCTAGTGATTGAGCACCAAGCTTTCCCTACCATCAAATCAGACTTTAAATATATTGGCATGCCCAATAAAGCCGATAGAGTTCAATTCTATCGGCTTTATTTCCTATTCAATCATTTGCGTTTCGGCTAGTTTCTTATACCAGTGAGCGGATTTCTTCGGATAGCGTTTCTGCGTTTCGAAATCTACGTAGAATAAGCCGTAGCGTTTTTCATAACCGTTAGACCAAGAAAAGACATCCATCAGAGACCAGATAAAGTAGCCCTTGACATTAGCCCCATCCGCAATCGCATCGGATAAAACTTCCAAATGCTGCTTGACATAGTCAATCCGAGCATCGTCGTAAACTGTATTGTCCACAAATTCATCTTTATAACCCAGACCATTTTCTGTGATATAAATCTTCTTGTAGTTTGGATAATCCTTCTTAATCCGCATGATTTGATCATAAAGACCTTGCGGATAGATAATCCAATCCCAATCGGTTTTTGGTATATGGGTCGGCGATTCTCTGCGACCTACCCCCTTAATCTGGTACTTGGAGCTTCCCTTTTCGCCTTTTCCGTTATGGATAATTTCAGTTTCACCGTCAAAGTCGCGCATCCAGTCACTCATATAGTAGTTGATGCCAAGGAAGTCATTGAGGTCTTTGGCTGCTTCTAAAGACACAAAGTCTTCATCACGTAAGTCGAGCTGGCCACCATTGACCTTAAGGATATGATTAACTCCTGCCAGAGTTACATCTGAATAGTGCCCCAGATAAGTCGCATCTAGGATAAATTTGTTATGAATAATATCTTCCAACTCTGCCGCTCTGACATCTGCTGGATTTTCTGGATCGTAAGGATATTTTGTTGGAAGTGCATGAACAACACCAATTTCACCCTTGTAGCCCTTGTCCTTATAGAGCTTAACAGCACGGGCATGAGAAACCATCATGTTATGATGGGATTGGAAAACCTTGGCCAAGTCATACTGAATACCCGGAGGAAATTTTCCGACTAAGTACTGACCATCACCAATGGGACCAATTTCATTGAAAGTTGTCCAATAGCGAACTTCTGGAAATTCTTCAAAACAGAAAGCTGCATAGTCCACAAAGTGCTCAATATTTTCCCGATTGAGGAAATCTCCATTTGAATGAAGAGCCTCTGGTGTATCAAAGTGGTGAAGGGTCACAAAAGGTTCTACATGACGCTTGTGACATTCTGCGAAAAGATTATGATAAAATTCCACACCTTTTGGATTGACCTCGCCATAGCCTGTCGGGAAAATCCGTGACCAAGCAATGGAGATCCGAATCCCATTGACGCCATACTCTTCAGCCAATTTCAGATCCACAGGGTATTTGTGGTAAAAGTCACTGGCAGGTTCTGCCGTGTACCAGTAGTTATCCTCTAGGTACTTATCCCAGGCAACAGGTCCTTTTCCATCTGTGTGGGTTGCTCCCTCAGCTTGATAGGCCGCTGTTGCACCACCGAAAATAAAATCTTTAGGTAAGCTTTTTGTCATCTTATTTTCCTTTCAATAACATTTGGAGAGTGGGACAGAAATCGGTAATTCGTTAGAATTCGATTTCGTCGTCCCACCTCCGCACAGTTGAGTAGGGCTATAAAAGCTGATGAAATCAGCGTAGTAGAGCCCACTCAACCACTGCGTCTTGCTCGACAATCCAAAGACAATTGAGAGGCTAGGACTTTTGTCCCAAACTCTATCAAGTTGCTTCATCTCACATAAACAGATTTAGTTCTTGAATTGCTCCTGAACGAAGGCCAGTGCTCCTTTGCCATCACGGGTTAGTTTGATGTATTGGGCGCCTTCGGTCTTAGCTAGCTTGATACCCAATTTATCCGTTTCAGCCTTCATGTCTTCAAAGTTGGAGGCAACTTGAGGAGCCAGGATAACTAGGTCAAACTCAGGCAGCATTTCACGGTGAGCACCGTAGCCACCCGCTGCTGCTTTGACAGGAACATTGTATTCAGCTGCTGCTTTATTCAAAGCGTTGGCCAGCAACCCACTAGTACCACCACCCGCACAGAGCACCAGAACATTGGTTTCTTCGCTAATATTGTTTTGAGCTGGAGCTTCTGCATCTACTCCTGCTTTTTCAAGGATAGCATCCGCTTTAGCAGTATTAAAGTTAGCTGCTACTTTTTCTTTAAGAGCATCGTTCGCTTTGCCAGAACGTTCTTCTTCTAGGATTTGTTCGTCATAAACCTTGACAAATGGATAGTAAATAATCACATCCACTACGACAAGAAGGGCCGCTAGTACAAAGGACAGAAGCTGGAAGTTGGTCCCCAGCACAATTCCCAGAGGTCCAGGTGTCACCCAAGGAAGGTTGGCTGAGAAGGAGTTCATGTTTAAAGTATCAACAAAGAATTTGAAAATCCATACGTTTGCGATAGGTGCAAAGATAAATGGAATGAAGAAAATCGGATTCAGTACGATTGGAGCACCAAAAAGAATCGGCTCATTAACACCAAAGAAGGTTGGGACAACAGATGCCCGTCCAATCGCACGGTTGCGCTCAGACTTACAGATCCACATGAAGAGGAATGGAACAATCAAGGTCGCACCAGTACCACCCATGGTCACGATGAACATTTGAGTACCAGAAGTGATGACCTTATCCGCATGCTGACCAGCTTGAAGCAAGGCCAAGTTAGCATCGATATTGGCATAAGTAATGGCAGCAATGGCAGGCTCAACGATAGACGGACCGTGAATTCCCACGAACCAGAAGAAAGCATAAGCACCAAAGATAAGCGTGATTCCCAGATAGCCATCTGCCGCTGAGAAAAGCGGAGCAAGAAGTGTTCCAATGGATTCAGCAACGGTTACTCCCAGACTTGCTTTAACAAGCAGTTCCAGACCGTAGAGCAGAACGACTGAAACAGTAAATGGAATCAAGTCTTTAAATACTTGCGAGATATTTGGTGGAACTTCTTCAGGCATGCGGATGGTGACATTATTTTTCACACAAACTTTGTAGACATTAACTGTAACAAAGGCTGCGATGAAAGCTGTCAAAAGACCTTTTGTTCCCATAAAGGCTGTCAGGAAACCACCATCCTTGGCAGGCTCAGCGGCCATGAGGAGGAAGCCGACCATAGAAGCCAGCATAGTAGATAAGAAGTTAATCTGGTTTGTAGCAGGCAGGCTGCGATTGACAGAGTCCGTCAAAGCCTTTGCAGTGGTCCCGCCCACAAAGAAAGCCAGAATCCCCATTGAATAGCTATAAGGGGTCATTAAGAAAGTTTCAATATCCTTAGACCAGTGGAAACCCCAAGCATTTGGCACATAGGCAATCAAGATAAAGATAGATGAGAAGAGGATAACTGGCATACCAGCGATAAAGCCATCCCGAATAGCACGGAGATAGATATTCCGAGAAATCTTCTCAAAGAAAGGCTTCCCTTTCTCAATAAGTCCGATGAGTTTGTTCATTATTTTACTCCTCTTTTGTATAGTTCAATCATGTGTTTCATCAAATCCTTAAGCAACAAGGTTGTCATCAAGTGGTCTTGGCCGTGCATCATCGTCACGCTATAAGCCAAGTCCTCACCAGCAGCTTCTTTGGTCAAAAGGCTGGTCTGAGCATGGTGCGCTTCGACAATACAAGCATTGGCTTCTTCCACCAAACTTTCTGCGCGGTCAAATTCTCCAGCCTGAGCTGCATTTAGTGCTTCCAGCAACTTGGAGCGAGCGTCACCTGCGTAGGCTACGATTTCAAAACCAAGTAATGTTACTTCTTCTCTATTCATGATAGATCCTCCTTTTAATGTTCCTTATAATAATCGTTGAATATGCAAGACCAGATAAACTCGCTCACTATGATACAAGTCTATTCCAGTTTTCTGGGCAATAATCTCATAAAGACTACTTCCGATTTGATAAGCTTTGGGATAGGTCAGTTTAATCTGACTTTCCATTTCTAACAGTGAAACGTTGTCATCTCGGCTTCTGTCTAAGTAATCTAAGAAGTAATTGAGATGAATCATAAATCGGTCATAGAAGTTGCTATTCTCCGATGTTCTTTTAATTCCCTGCTTTCTCAGCTCTTCTTCTACAGCGGCTAGAATTTCCTTCCGCTGATCTAAATGACTCTGCCCTGCTGGACTGGAGACCCCTTCTGCATTGATAAAGTGATAGGCGATTCTGTTTATTTCATCGTCTGGAAATGCTTCTAAGAGTCGTTCCCGATAAATAGCCACTGCTTCTTGCGCGATTTGATAAGGAGTGGGATATTTATCTGAAGCATCTGGTAGGTCACTCTCCTTGTACCGCCCCTGCTGAAGTGCTTGATAAGAACAGTAGATATGGTCCGTCAGTGTGACATAGATATACTCCTGGACTGGGTAATGGTATTTCTTGGAAAGCGTGTCAATCACATCATAGGTCACTGTGATAAAGTCCAGCGGAACATCTTTGAGCAAGGCCACAAAGTTTTCCTTGGACTCTTCCGTTCTCATACGAAAGACTTTCTCAATCTTACTTTCCAGAACAGGATCACCCTTTTTCTTATTGAATGCTATACCACTACCAATCAGAACAACCTCTTCACCATTTTCATGTTTGGCTAGAGCAACATTGTTATTCATAGGAAGTATGATTCGATACATAGTTCCCTCCTTATCATTTTCTTGGGTTTTCGTGAAATAAAAATGACCGCAAATAAACGGAAAATACAAGAGCACTTGCCTCTTCCAATTCATTTGCGGTCACGCCTAATCCAACTTAGTAACGCTCACCCTATTCAATTTATGGTTTCATTATAGCACATCAAAATGTGAATGTAAACCCTTTCTTTTGCTTTTTTTAAAAATATTTTTTAGAAGCCTTTTTTTACTAAGCATGACCAACGCTCATCAAGCTTTTCAAACTTGAATCCTCGACTTTAGATAAAAGTAGGAGCCAAGAGCAGAAAGTGCAAGACTTCATAAAAACTTCTTGGAAAGCTTGCACTGAACTTGCCATGAAAAACTTGCTCTCGCTCAATTAAGTCTCTTCATGTCAAAAGTTTTTTCTTCTATAAATTACTTGTAGTTTACAGAAAACTAGCTAAAACTTCTTGATTTTGCATAACCAAGTAAATACCCAGCAAAATAATCAAAACAAAAAGACTTAGTTTTATCATCCCCTTGACAAAACGAACAATCCATAGAATAATCATGGAACCAATCAGCCACATAATGGCTGAATGCTGGAAAAATCCTTGAACTGTCTCAACATTCTCGCCAAAGAAGGCCTGAATGGGCGCTGGAACATGACTTTCCCAAGCTGCTGTCACGCCTAGCTGGTTAGCAATGTCGCTGCCGCTTTTCCACAGCCAAGCAAAAATGCCTGAGTTAAAAAGAAAAAGGAAAACTTGCTCTGGGAAGCGTCTAATAATATTAAAAATCGATCTTAGCATACCTTTATGATTGATACAAGTCTTTTACAGCCTGGATATCTATCGGCTGAATGCTATAAAATGAGCCTGCCGACTGCATCACTGATTCCTCCTCATTATGGTCTAATCCGATAGCATGGCCCAATTCGTGAGCTGCTGTATTGACAATCCGCTCATGAGAATAACCATAGCGTCTGTCCAGCAAGTAGTAACTATTAAGACGAACAGTCACATGAGTAAATCGTTTGGTGAGGAGATTGGTCTGCGACTCAGCCTCACCAGCTGCACTGACATTACCGTCATTCATCTCCGTCGCAACAATGTCCGCCTTGTCTTTATCATTGATGATTTGAAAGGTGAAGGCACCTGTCTGATTCCAAGCATCGATGGCCTCCTGATAGGCTGAACGAAAAGTTTCATTAGCGGTATCGATATATACCGTAGCACTAGCCTGCGCCCAACGAGCTCCCGTCCCTGTATGCTCATCTGTCAGCTGATGGGACTGCATTCCTTCACTAGTCTGAAGGCCAGTGGAAAGTCCTTGATGCGTTAAGAATTGATCCACTTGAGTAACAGTAGTTCGAAGAGCCTGCGATAATCCCTCTGCCCCCGTCTCTGTCGAAGTAGTAAAATAAAAAACACCTACAAGAACAAGGAAACTGAGTGCCACAGACCAAATAAGCCCCCAGATGAGCCGCCAAGCCAAGCGAACTATAAATCTAATAGAATTGAAAATAAACTTCACGGCAGGCTCCTTTCTCATAGAATGCACGAGAGATTTAGTCTAGCATCTTTCGCTTAAATAAAACTGAACATGCATAAAGAGCAAGTATCGCAATAAATGACTCGGATACAAAGTCCCACTTGAAAAGACGAAAAAAGAAGCTGAAAAACTCAGCCTCTTCTTAAGTAAATTACAATTCGATATCACCGAAAAGATCAGCCATTGAGAAACCAGTTTGAGTTTCTGGAAGCTCGAAGTCACGTTTTTCTTGACGACGTGGACGACGTGGACGAGATTGACGTTTTTCTTCTTTTTGGCCTTCTTCTTGAGCTGGACGCTCTTCAAGAGCCTTGATAGAAAGTGATACACGCTCAGCAGCAGCATTCACTTCAAGAACTTTAACAGTTACTTCTTGACCAACTTTAAGAGCATCTTTTGGATTTTCAACACGTTTGTGTGAAATTTGTGAGATGTGAACAAGTCCGTCGATACCTGGCAATACTTCAACGAAAGCACCGAAGTCAGTCAAACGTTTTACTGTACCTTCAACTACATCGCCAGCAGCAAGTTTTTGTTCAACACCATCCCATGGTCCAGGAGTTGTAGCTTTAAGTGAAAGAGACACGCGGCCTTCTTCTTCGTTCAAATCAAGAACTTTTACTTCGATTTCGTCACCAACTGAAACAACAGATTTTGGTGAAACGTTGCGCTCGTGAGAAAGTTCAGTCAAGTGAACCAAACCATCAACACCACCAAGGTCAATGAAAGCACCGAAGCTTGTGATGCGCGCAACTTTACCAGTTACAACATCACCAACATTCAATTTACCAAATACTTCTGCACGCGCTGCTGCAGCTTCTGCTTCTACAACTTCACGACGTGAAAGGATGAAGCGGTTTTCTTTTGGATCTACTTCTTTGATCTTAGCATCAAATTCTTGACCTACAAAACGTTCAGTGTTGCGAACGAAACGAGTATCGAGCATTGAAGCTGGAATAAATCCACGAAGTCCTTCAAACTCAACAGAAAGTCCACCTTTAACAGCACGAGTGCCCTTAACAGTAACAACTTCTTCTTCACGACCAACCAATTTGTCCCATGCTTTGCGAG
>NZ_CALIIB010000021.1 GCF_938020365.1 uncultured Streptococcus sp.
GCGCCAAGCTATTACGCTTCTGGTGGAGGAAGGGGTGCTAGAGCGGCGAGTCGGTAGCGGGACTTATGTCGCAAGCACACGCGTTCAGGAAAAAATGCGCGGAACAACTAGTTTTACAGAAATTATGAAGTCTCAAGGAAAAATACCGTCCAGCCAGCTGATTTCCTACCGTCGGACACTGCCTAGCGAGCGAGAAGTCGAGAAGTTGGGCATCCATAAGACAGAGAATATCATCCGCATGGAACGGGTTCGCTACGCTGATGATATCCCCGTAGTCTATGAAGTTGCCTCAATTCCAGAGAAATTTATAAAGAATTTCAAAAAAGAAGAAGTGACCAGCCATTTCTTTCAAACCCTGCAAGAGCACGGCTATAAGATTGGCAAGTCCCAACAGACCATTTACGCTCGTTTGGCCAAGGAGAAAATCGCTAAATATCTAGGAATTCCCCGTGGTCATGCTATTTTAGGCTTGACACAAGTTTCTTATTTTGATGATGGAACGGCCTTTGAATATGTAAAAAGCCAGTATGTCGGCGAACGCTTTGAATTCTATTTAGAAAACACATGATTACACAATTTAAATTATGTTGCTCAAAAAACTGTCAATCGGCAGTTTTTTTATAATTCTCCATTTTCAAACCTAGCGAAAGAGTGGAGTTTAAAGGGATTATTTGGTATAATATTCTTTATGGAAATTGAAAAAACAAATCGAATGAACGCTCTGTTTGAGTTTTATGCGGCTTTACTGACCGACAAACAGATGAACTATATCGAGCTCTACTATGCGGATGACTACAGCCTTGCTGAGATTGCCGAGGAGTTTAATGTGAGCCGCCAAGCTGTCTATGACAATATCAAGCGGACTGAGAAAATTCTGGAAGACTACGAAATGAAACTGCACATGTACTCTGACTATATCGTCCGAAGTCAGATTTTCGATCAGATTATGGAAAAATACCCTGATGATCCCTATTTGCAGGAGCAGCTTGCGGTTTTGTCCAGCATTGATAACCGAGAGTAAGACGGATAAAAACCTGTCCATTTCCATCATTTGATAATTAAGAGGAGAAATATTTATGGCTTTTGAAAATTTAACTGAACGCTTGCAGAACGTCTTTAAGAACCTACGCAAAAAGGGAAAAATTTCTGAGAGTGATATCCAGGAGGCGACCAAGGAGATCCGTCTTGCTCTCTTGGAGGCTGACGTTGCCCTGCCTGTTGTTAAAGACTTTATTAAAAAGATTCGTGAGCGGGCTATTGGACACGAAGTTATTGACACGCTCAATCCAGCTCAACAAATCATCAAAATCGTAGATGAAGAGCTAACAGCCATTCTGGGTTCTGATACTGCCGAGATTATCAAGTCACCAAAGATTCCGACTATTATCATGATGGTTGGTTTGCAAGGGGCTGGTAAAACGACCTTTGCAGGTAAATTGGCCAATAAACTCAAGAAAGAAGAAAATGCCCGTCCTTTGATGATTGCGGCGGACATTTACCGTCCAGCGGCTATTGATCAGCTGAAAACACTAGGGCAACAGATTGATGTGCCGGTCTTTGCCTTGGGGACAGAAATTCCAGCAGTAGAGATTGTCCGTCAAGGTTTGGAGCAAGCCAAGGCTAATCACAATGACTATGTCTTGATTGATACGGCTGGTCGCCTGCAAATTGACGAGAAACTCATGCAGGAGCTAGCTGATGTCAAGGCTTTAGCACAGCCAAATGAAATTCTGCTGGTTGTTGATGCCATGATCGGTCAGGAAGCAGCAAATGTAGCCCGTGAATTTAACAATCAACTCGAAGTAACTGGGGTTATCCTGACCAAGATTGATGGGGACACCCGTGGTGGTGCAGCTCTGTCAGTCCGTCAGATTACTGGCAAACCAATCAAGTTCACTGGTACCGGTGAAAAGATTACTGATATCGAAACCTTCCACCCAGACCGTATGTCTGGCCGTATCCTCGGTATGGGGGATATGCTGACCCTGATTGAAAAGGCCGCTCAAGAGTACGATGAAAAGAAATCTCTTGAAATGGCTGAAAAAATGCGGGAAAACACCTTTGATTTCAACGATTTCATCGACCAACTGGACCAAGTTCAGAATATGGGACCTATGGAAGAATTGCTCAAGATGCTGCCAGGTATGGCCAATAATCCTGCTCTTAAAAACATCAAAGTAGATGAAAAAGAAATTGCCCGTAAACGTGCCATCGTATCTTCTATGACGCCAGCTGAGCGGGAAAATCCAGATCTGCTTAACCCAAGTCGTCGCCGTCGGATTGCGGCTGGGTCTGGTAATAGCTTTGTCGAAGTCAATAAGTTTATCAAAGACTTTAACCAAGCCAAACAGATGATGCAGGGCGTCTTATCTGGAGATATGAACAAAATGATGAAACAGATGGGGCTCAATCCTAACAATCTGCCTAAAAATATGCCGGGTGGCATGCCTGATATGTCAGCTTTAGAAGGCATGATGGGCCAAGGCGGTATGCCTGATTTATCTGCCCTAGGCGGAGCAGGAATGCCAGATATGAGTCAACTTTTCGGCGGTGGCCTCAAAGGAAAAGCTGGAGAATTCCTCATGCGCCGCAGCATGAATAAAATGGCCAAGCAAATGAAGAAAAACAAGAAAAAACGGAAGTAATCGCAAAACAAGTTACATAATTTAGTTTATGTAGCTTGTTTTGTACACTTAGGAAAAAAGAAATGAAAAAGTTTATTAAGTACCTGATTCAGCTTTACACCAAAATACAAAACAAACTCCCTTCCCATCCTATCAGCCATCTGCCCTTGAGTAAAGTTGATATTCAGCCAATTATCATGATTCCTGGCAGTTCAGCAACAGAGAATCGTTTTAATCGAATGGTTAAAAAGCTCAATCGCAATCAACATCCGCATCATAGTCTGGTTCGTATTAAAGTATGGAATGACGGTCGCATGACTTATCGAGGACATTTAAAGCGAAAGGACAGAAACCCCATTTTTGTGATTGGTTTTCAGAATAATCGCGATGGTTACAAAAATATCAAGAAGCAGGCTGCTATGTTTAACGCTGCCATAACTGTTTTGCGAGAGAAGTACTCTTTTAACAGCTTTAAAGGACTGGGACATTCTAATGGCGGACTAGTTTATACAGTATTCCTGCAGCAATACCTAGCAAACCATTCAGGGTTGGGGATGGAAAAGCTCCTGACTATTGGCAGTCCTTATAATCTGAACAAGAAAAATCTCAATCATCGAGTACCAATGCTAGACGACTTTGTAGCCAACCAAGGAAAACTGCCTAAGAAGCTGCAGCATTTATCGATTTTAGGAATATTTTTCCGAGATGGCGACGGAATTGTCCATAGAAGCAGTGTAGAAGCTGGGTGTCTGATTTACAAAGGCAGAATTGCTTCATACAGAGAGGCTATCGTCACAGGCAATGCCGCCCATCATTCATCTCTGCCGCAAAATGATCAAGTCATTGATTTAATTCGGGAGTTTTTATTCTAATAATTATATTACATAATTTTATTTCGGTAAAATAATAGAAAGACAATAAAACAATGAAAATGACAGACATTCTTCATAGGTATTATGGTGACTTTGATCTGATAAATGAAAAATGGAATGAAG
>NZ_CALIIB010000022.1 GCF_938020365.1 uncultured Streptococcus sp.
TAAATTAGTAGTAAATTGAGTGGTTTTGACCTTGATAAAGTGTGATAAGTCCAGTGTTTATGCGGATAATTAGATTTTTATACTGTTTTTTAAGATAATAATAGTAGAAAATGTGTTTGCCAACTATTATAATATAATTAAAAAGAAAATGAAAGTGGGAAAATAAAGAGAAGAAAATTTTCTGAAAGTCTAGTTTGGACCGGCAGCTTGAACGAACCATTTAAGAATTTGTGGATACCATCCAGCTCCTGATAAAATAAGAAAAGTGTGAAATCCATGGCTTTTCTGAGCTCATGTTGCTTCCACACTTTTTATTGGGCTGTTTTATCTAGCAGCCTTTTGTTCTTTATGTTTGTGAAGAATAAAGGAGTTTGAAAAACTCAGGCTTGCTAGTACAAAAAGAAGAAGGGTTGTAGCTGGATAGCTAAGAGAGATATGATTGGTTTTGATGATAAAGAGAAGGGCAAAGGCAAGAATAGCAAAGAAAATGCTGAGGCCCCAAGTCATTCGGCGACTGAATAAGTGCTGCTCAAAGAGCAGAGGAATGAGGAGACAGCCTAGAAGAAGGCTCGTTGGGAAAACGACATACTCGGCGGAAAAAATAGTCAAGATACTCAGAGTGACAAACAGGCAGCTAAGCACATGATGGGTATAGTTGAGCCAATTTATTTTCATTGGAAAACCTCCTTTTGATGATAATTGTTTGGATACGGTTGATGGTGTAAACACCACACTTTCACACCTTTATTATAAGTCTTTAAAAGTAAAAAGCAAGCGTTTACAATCATATTTACTCAGTCTATCAATCTTTTTCATTACTCTGAATTATCAGATATTTTCAAGCTTTCTGGTACTTCTTTTTCTTTCAAAAAATAGATTTTTTCGGTATAATAGTCAAAGATAGTCAATGTTAGAGAAGACTTGAATGCTTATTTTTAGATATAACAGATAGAAAGGTATATCATGGGCATCAAAAACACCTCGGATAGTATAGAAGAATATATCAAAACAATTTTGGCGCAGGCGGGCATGGTCGAGCTGAAGCGCAGTGAGTTAGCTAATGTTTTTCAGGTGGTTCCGAGTCAGATCAATTATGTGATTAAGACACGCTTTACGGAGAGTCGGGGTTATATCGTCGAAAGCAAGCGCGGTGGCGGGGGCTATATCAGGATTGGTAAGATTGAATTTTCCGATCGGCACCAGATGTTGTCGGATTTGTTGACCAATGTCGGTGAGTCGCTCAGCCAGCCAGTTTTTTCAGATATTTTGCAGTGGCTCTTTGATGAAAAAATTATCAGTCAGCGTGAGGGAGATCTGCTTCTGGCTAGTGCCAGCGATGCTGTCTTGGGGGCAGAGGCTCCGAGGATTCGAGCCAGAATGTTACGGAAAATTTTGCAGCAATTAGATAGAAAAGGAAATTAAGAATATGAACTATTCAAAAGCTTTAGTAGAAAGCTTAGAAGCGGCTCAGCTTTTAGCTGGTCATTTTGCTACAGATTATTTAGAATCGTGGCAGATGCTGATGGCTCTAGCTAATAATCCCTACAGCGTTGCAGGCTCGGCTCTAAATGAATTCCCTATTGAAGTGGATAAACTGGAAGAAGCAGCCTTTGACATTACTGGAAAAGAGTATCAAAAACAAGGCGGTTTTGACTTATTGCCTTTCTCTCACCGTTTGGAGGAGCTCTTTACTCAAGCAGGGCAGATTGCGGAAGCCGTCCACGCTAAAAGCCTAGGGACAGAACATCTTCTCCTAGCCATACTATTTGATCGTGGGATCTTGGCAGCTCGTGTGCTAGAAGCTGCAGGTTTCGGCTATGATGATAAGAGTTCAGCCCCTCGGTTCAGTGATTTACGAAAGGTTTTAGAGCAGCGTGCTGGCTGGGGCAGAGAGGAAATCAAATCGATCCGCTCGCTAAATAAAAACACGGCCTCTGCCAAGCAAACCATGGCAAATATGATGGGTATGCCTCCTTCAACTAGTGGCGGTCTGGAAGACTATACTCGGGATTTGACAGAGCTGGCTCGGGCTGGTCGTCTGGAACCAGTTATCGGTCGGGATGAGGAAATTTCTCGGATGATTCAGATCCTCAGCCGCAAGACAAAGAATAATCCAGTGCTAGTTGGTGATGCGGGGGTTGGTAAGACAGCTCTGGCGCTAGGTTTGGCTCAACGCGTAGCAGCTGGTCAGGTTCCAGCAGAACTTGCCAAGATGCGCGTCTTGGAACTAGACTTGATGAATGTTGTCGCTGGGACTCGTTTCCGCGGAGACTTTGAAGAGCGGATGAACAATATCATCAATGACATCGAAGAAGACGGCCATGTCATCCTCTTTATCGATGAGCTGCATACCATCATGGGTTCTGGCAGCGGGATTGATTCGACCTTGGATGCGGCCAATATCCTGAAACCTGCTCTGGCTCGGGGAACCTTGCGGACAGTTGGTGCTACGACGCAGGAAGAGTATCAGAAACATATCGAAAAAGATGCTGCTCTGTCTCGGCGTTTTGCCAAGGTCACTATTGAAGAACCTACTGTGGCCGACAGCATTGCTATTCTGCAGGGTTTGAGAAAGAGCTATGAGAATCATCACAAGGTGCAGATTAGTGATCAGGCCATTGAAACAGCAGTCAAGTATGCACATCGCTATCTGACCAGCAAGCATTTGCCAGACTCTGCCATTGACCTTTTGGATGAAGCTAGTGCAACGGTGCAGAATAAAGGACCGCAGAATTATAAACAGTCGGATTTGACGCCTGTGGATCAGGCTTTGATGGCTGGAAAGTTGAAAAAAGTCGGTCAGCTACTCGCAAAAGAGCAGGAACCAACTGTTTACAAGCTGAAAGTGGAAGCAGAGGATATCTTAGAGACTCTCAGTCGCTTGTCTGGTATTCCTGTGCAGAAATTAACTCAGACAGATGCCAAAAAATATCTCAACTTGGAAAAAGAACTACACAAGCGAGTTATCGGGCAGGATGCAGCAGTTTCGGCTGTCAGCCGAGCTATTCGTCGCAATCAATCGGGCATTCGCACTGGTAAACGCCCAATTGGTTCTTTTATGTTCCTAGGGCCAACGGGTGTCGGAAAGACAGAGCTGGCTAAGGCCTTGGCAGAAGTTCTCTTTGATGATGAATCCGCCCTGATTCGCTTTGACATGAGTGAATATATGGAGAAATTCGCAGCCAGTCGTCTTAACGGGGCGCCTCCAGGCTATGTAGGCTATGAGGAAGGCGGCGAATTGACGGAAAAGGTTCGCAACCGTCCATATTCAGTTCTTCTCTTTGACGAGGTAGAAAAGGCTCATCCAGATATTTTCAATGTCCTCTTGCAGGTCTTGGATGATGGTCAGCTGACCGATAGCAAGGGCCGCAAGGTGGACTTCTCCAATACGATCATTATCATGACCAGCAATCTGGGGGCAACAGCCCTGCGGGATGATAAGACGGTTGGTTTTGGGGCGCGTGACATCCGCTTTGATCAGGCTAATATGGAAAAACGTATTCTGGAAGAATTGAAGAAGACCTACCGGCCTGAATTTATCAACCGGATTGATGAAAAGGTGGTCTTCCACAGTCTGTCTGCTGAGGATATGCAGGAAGTGGTCAAGATTATGGTGCAACCGTTGATTAGGAGTCTGGCAGAGCAAGGCATCGTGCTTAAATTCCAAGCTAGTGCCCTGAAATTGCTGGCTCAGGAAGGTTACGTTCCAGAAATGGGAGCGCGGCCGCTGCGCCGTACCCTGCAGACGCAGGTGGAGGACAAGCTATCTGAGTTGCTCCTGACTGGAGATTTGGCAGCTGGTCAAACGCTTAAAGTTGGTGTCAAAGGTGGCCAACTCAAATTTGAAATGGCTTAGGGAGGATGTGTGCAATGGAAATTCGTGTGATGACAGAAAAGGATTATGCCTCTGTTTACCAGCTGTGGCTCTCTTGCGCTGGTATGGGGCTCAATAACTTAGATGACTCTGAAGAAGGGATTGCCCGCTTTTTGAAGCGCAATCCTGAGACCTGTCTGGTTGCCTTGGAAGGGGAGAGCTTTATAGGTGCTATTCTAGTTGGCACAGATGGACGTAGAGCGTACATTTATCATACAGCTGTCCATCCATATTTTCGTAGAAAAGGAGTAGGCAGAGCTCTGGTCGAACAGGCCTTGTCAGCAGTGAAAAGACTTGGTATCCATAAAGTATCGCTGGTCGTTTTTGAAAGAAATGAACTGGGCAACCGTTTTTGGCAGGAGCTGGGATTTTCAGTTAGAAATGATCTGCTTTACCGAGATCAAGGACTAACGGAGATGATTCGACAGGATACGTAAAAAGCTGATTTACTTAGCATTCTTGCTAGGCTAGTCAGAACCGTGTTATCCTACTGAAGAATATCGTTTAGAAAGGCAGAAACTGTGTCTCTTCGTTATCTTGCTCGAATAGCTCTTCTGGCGGCTGTCTGCGTCGTGCTTCGTTATGCTTTTGCTGGTCTGCCCAATATCAAGCCGATTACAGCGCTGTATTTTCTCTTGGTGGATTTTGAGGACTTGAAGGGCTCTCTTCTAGTCATGTCTATCAGTATCTTTGTATCTTCTTTCCTCTTTGGAATGGGACAATGGGTTCTTTTCCAGATCTTATCCTTTACGGTGGTTATTTTCCTATGGTACCTACTGTATCGGCGACTAGGCTTGTTTGGCCAGAGTATGTTGGCCTTGCTTTTAGCCTTTAGCTATGGTCTTGTGATTGATGGTATCACAGCCTTGCTTTATCAAATGCCTTGGTGGACCTATGTGGCAGCGGGAGTGGGCTTCAATCTAGCCCACGCCTGGTCCACGATGCTCTTCTATCCTATTTTGTATTTTATTTTAAGGAGACTTTATCATGAAAAAAATCTTTAGTTTACTTACGCTTGCCTTTGCTCTCTTTTTAGTGGGCTGTAGCAATAATCAAACAAAAAACGATACCAGCTCTAGTTCTGCTGCTTCTTCCGTCAAAAAGGAACTGAAAATCAGCATCAGTATTGCACCAGAAGGTCAGGAGAAGAGCGAGAAAACGGTGGCTGTTGCAGAAGGAAAGACAGCGATGGATGCTTTGAAGAAGGCCTATAAGGTCGAAGAAAAAGATGGTTTTATCACTTCGATTGACGGTCATGCTCAGGATGAAGCAAAGGGCCTCTACTGGATGTTTAAGGTCAACGGAGAAATGGCTCCTAAGGGTGCCAATCAAATCACGCTCAAGGATGGAGACAAGCTGGAATTCTACCAAGAAGTCTATCAGCAATAAATCTTGTAGAAAAAGAATCTGATGCTTAAGACATTAGGTTCTTTTTTTGCGCTTAATGCAGTTTTAAAGTGTCTGAAAAATATTTTTATAAAATTTTATAAAAAACTATTGACAAAAGAAAAATATAGTTTATAATAAAACCATAGAAATAATAAAATATAATAAAAAGGTTAAGCGTATGAAAGAAAAAATTGCAATCGTCTTTGGAACCTTTGCTCCCTTGCATCAGGGGCATATCGATTTGATTCAGAAGGCGAAGCGTTCTTACGACAAGGTGCGCGTGGTGGTTTCTGGTTATCAGGAAGACCGTGGAGAGGAAGCAGGTCTGTCTCTGCAGAAGCGATTCCGTTATACTCGTGAGACCTTCGCAGATGATGAACTGACTCAGGTTTATAAACTAGACGAAACGTCTTTTCCCCGCTATCCTCTGGGTTGGGACAAGTGGCTGTCGACTTTATTAGAGTTGGTGGGCTATGATGCAGAAGGTGAAGAGCTGATTTTCTTTGTCGGAGAGGCTGATTATCAGGCCGAGTTGGAAAAGCGTGGCTTCAAAACTTCTTTTGAGGAGCGACAGTTTGGGATTTCAGCTACGATGATTCGGGAAAATCCTAGCCTTTATTGGAAATATATCGCCCAACCTTTCCGCCGTCACTTTACCAAGAAAGTGCTGATTATGGGTAGCGCCAGTAATGGTAAAACGACCTTGGCTAAGGATTTGGCTCGCTACTATGATGCTCCAGTTAGTCTAGAATATGCTCGAGAATACCAGATTCAAAATAACGTACGAGACGATGAGTTGACACCTAAGGATTACTATTATCTACTTCTGGGGCAATACGCTCAGACTTCTCGCCTCATTGACAGCAACGCAAACCGTGGTCTGGTCGTGGCCGATACAAATTCGCTAGTAACCAAGGCCTACTATGACTACTATCTGAAAGAAAGTCCCGTTCAAGACGAGGAGACAGATACCTTTGACAATCTCTTTGCCAGCATTTTGTCTAAGGAAAAATGGGATTTGATTCTCTTTGCTGAGCCGGTCGGAGCCTATGTCAACGATGGCTTTCGCGATATGAGCATGGCAGACGAGGCTATCCGCAGTGATTTTTCTAGCTATTTGAAAAGGCTGAAAGAGGAGTGTTTAGCTCATATTCCGACGGTCTATCTGGCTGGCAGTTATTTTGACAATTATCAGGCGGCTAAAGAAGCGATCGACATGATTTATCAAGCAGATTAAAAAAGAAAGTGGTAAAATAGAATGGTAGTAAAAAATCAAAAACTCTCACCTGCAGCTCTCTCCGCAGGACTAAAACAAAAATCTCAAACCTTTGCTCGGAATTTTCAGAATGTCTGTGCAGCAGCTAAAGAACAGGGCTTTAGCGGTATTGCCAAATTGCTCTGGCAGGATTTATTTGGCGGGCGTAGCTTGTCTCAATGGCTCTACTTGATTGCTCTTTCCAGTCTGCCCTTCATTCTGGAGTTTACCAGTGGGCAGGAGCAGCATGACTGGTTGGGACTCTTTGCTTCCTGGACAGGCATCGTCTGCGTCATCCTAGTAGCTGAGGGGCGGGCCAGCAATTACCTCTTTGGAGCTGTTAATTCGGCGATTTATCTCATTTTGTCCTTCCAGGCTAGCTTTTATGGAGAAGTGCTGACTACGGTTTACTTCTTTATCATGCAGCCGATTGGCCTTTATACTTGGCTGTCCAACCGAGTCAATGAACAAGATAAGACAGAGCCTTCTCATTTTGAAGCTAAGAAGTTAGACTGGCGTGGCTGGCTTAAATATTTGGCCTTGACTGCCTTGATTTGGATTGGCATGGGCTTTGCTTATAAGAGCATTCACAGTCACCGGCCTTTCCGCGATAGTGTGACAGATGCGACCAATGGAATCGGCCAGCTTCTCATGACGGGGCTCTATCGCGAGCAATGGATTTTCTGGATTGCGACCAATCTCTTCAGTATCTACCTCTGGTGGGGTAGCAACCTTCATATCCAGGCCATGTACTGGGTCTATACCCTCAATAGTATCGTCGGCTGGTATC
>NZ_CALIIB010000023.1 GCF_938020365.1 uncultured Streptococcus sp.
TTGTTCTTTTTCTAGGGGCCATTGAATTGACCCTTCGCAAACCTGAACCAAAAGTTGAAATTCATAAGTTAAGTCAAGAACTATATAGAGGCTTTGAGTAGTAAAGAAACTCAAGTTGTAGTGATTTGAAAAAGTGCTGAAGAGAGTCAAGTAGTCAGAATGGAGAAAATGAAACTCCTACAAGGGAATAATCTTATCAAGTGGCAAGGGCAGAAAGCTTTATTTGATAGAGAATGAAAGAATCCTTTGTGAAAAACCTCTGCAAGCTCTTTCAATTTGTGGTAAAATAAGAGTAACAGAAATTAGAAAAGGAAACCAATTATGAAATTTCTTGAATTAAACAAAAAGCGTCATGCGACTAAGCATTTCAATGATAAACCGGTAGATCCTAAGGATGTCCGTACAGCTATTGAAATTGCGACCTTGGCACCAAGTGCTCATAATAGTCAGCCTTGGAAGTTTGTAGTGGTGCGTGAGCGAAATGAAGCTTTAGCGGGTATTACCTTTGGCTCCAATCAAGAGCAAATCAAGGAAGCTCCAGTGACAATTGCCCTCTTTACAGATACGGATTTGGCTAAGCGGGCGCGCAAGATCGCGCGTGTCGCTGGGGTAAAAAATTTTTCTGATGAGCAGCTTCAATTTTATATGCAAAATTTGCCAGCTGAGTTTGCTCGTTATAATGACCAACAAAAGAGTGATTACTTGGCCCTTAACGCTGGCTTAGTAGCTATGAATCTTGTTTTGGCCTTGACTGACCAAGGTATTGGCTCAAATATCATCCTGGGATTTGATAAATCAAAGGTTAACGAAGTTTTGGAGATTGATGAGCGTTTCCGTCCAGAACTCTTAATTACTGTTGGTTATACTGACGACAAGTTAGAGCCTAGCTATCGTTTACCAGTTGATGAGATTATCGAAAAGCGTTAATAAAGTAAAAAATAGTTTGAATCGAAGTGTTTTATAGAGGTGAGAAAATGACAATTGATTTTAAAGCAGAAGTTGAAAAACGTAGAGAAGCTCTGTTGGCGGACTTGTTCAGCCTTTTAGAAATTAATTCAGAGCGGGATGATTCTAAGGCAGACAAGGAACATCCTTTTGGACCTGGTCCTGTAAAGGCCTTGCATAAATTCTTGGAAATTGCTGAACGTGATGGTTACTCGACTCAAAATGTGGACAATTATGCTGGTCACTTTACTTTTGGTCAAGGAGAAGAAGAACTGGGTATCTTTGCCCATATGGATGTGGTACCTGCTGGAAGTGGTTGGGATACAGACCCTTATACACCGACGATTAAGGATGGCCGTCTCTATGCTCGTGGTTCTAGTGATGACAAGGGACCAACTATGGCATGTTACTACGGTTTGAAAATCATCAAGGAATTGGGCTTGCCTGTATCTAAGTGCGTGCGCTTTGTGGTGGGAACAGATGAAGAGTCTGGCTGGAAAGACATGGAGTATTACTTTGCTCATGTAGGTCTGCCTGAGCCTGATTTCGGCTTCTCACCAGATGCTGAGTTCCCGATTATCAATGGTGAAAAAGGTAATATCACAGAGTACTTGCATTTTGCTGGTGAAAATGCTGGCGCAGCACGCCTGCATAGCTTTACTGGTGGCTTGCGGGAGAACATGGTGCCTGAGTCTGGGACAGCCATCGTATCAGGTCAATTGCCCAATCTAGTTGATAAATTGGATCAGTTTGCTAAGGAAAATGGATTAGACTTTACTTGTGAAGAACTAGCTAATGGCCAAGTCACTGTGACCATTATCGGTAAGTCTGCGCACGGTGCTTCTCCTCAGTCTGGTGTCAATGGTGCAACCTATTTGGCCAAATTCCTAACGCAGTTTGACTTTGCGGGTCCAGCTAAGTATTATCTAGATGTGGCTGGAAATATTCTCCTAAATGACCATGAGGGTAAGAACTTGAAGATTGCTCATGTGGATGAGAAGATGGGAGCTCTGTCAATGAATGCGGGCGTTTTCCGTTTTGACGAAAACAAGGCTGACAATACAATTGCCCTCAATATTCGCTATCCTAAGGGAACTAGTCCAGAAACCATTCAAAATGTTTTAGAGCAGTTGCCGGTGACTAAAGTGACCTTGTCTGAGCATGGACATACTCCTCACTATGTACCGATGGAAGATCCGTTGGTGCAGACCTTGCTGACTGTTTATGAAAAACAAACTGGACTGAAAGGTCATGAGCAAGTTATCGGTGGTGGTACCTTTGGACGCCTCTTGAAACGTGGTGTTGCTTATGGCGCGATGTTCCCAGACTATATCGACACTATGCACCAAGCCAATGAATTTATCGATGTGGAAGATCTCTTTCGCGCGGCTGCAATTTATGCTGAAGCCATTTACGAATTGATCAAATAAAATAAGAACTCATTTGGCTATGCCAGGTGAGTTTCTTTTCAAGGGAGGAAATATGATGCAGACAATAGAAGATATTACCAAGGCCATTATAGCTGACCCACAGAATAAAGCTTTTACAGAACAGGGGATCACCCCACTCTTTGCGGCGCCTAAGAATGCTCGGATTAATATTGTCGGTCAAGCGCCGGGCTTGAAAACCCAGCAGGCAGGGCTTTACTGGAAGGACAAGAGTGGTAACCGACTGAGAGAGTGGCTGGGTGTTGATGAGGAAACTTTCTATCAGTCTGGATATTTTGCGGTTCTGCCCATGGATTTTTATTTCCCAGGGCATGGTAAGTCTGGAGATTTACCGCCTCGCAAGGGCTTTGCTGAGAAATGGCATCAGCCGATTTTAGAGCTCCTACCAGATATTGAGTTGACTATCTTGATTGGCCAGTATGCACAGAAATACTATCTGCATCAAAAAGGTACAGTTAAGCTGACCGAGACGGTCCAGCATTATCAAGACTACCTGCCAGACTTTTTTCCCTTGGTTCATCCATCGCCCCGCAACCAAATCTGGATGGCGAAAAATCCTTGGTTTGAGGCAGAAGTGGTGCCAGAATTGCAAGCATTGGTACAAAAGATTATCCATCAGTAAAGGAGGAAAACTATGGATGCTTATCAACAAGTAGCTAACAAGTTGCAAGAGTTGGGGATCCCCTTTGATGTGGTGGAGCACCCGCCTGCATTTACCACAGAGCAAGCTGACTCTTATATCGAAGGAATCGAAGGAGTCCGGACTAAGTCTATGTTTTTGACCAATAAGAAGAAAACTCAATATTATCTTCTGATTATGGATGACAAGAAAAGTCTGGATATGGACTTGTTTAAAGACTTGGTCTCAGCCAACCGCATTCGCATGGCTTCAGCGGATTCTCTCTTTGAAAAAATGCAGCTACCACCAGGAACAGTATCGCCTTTTGGCCTTCTGAATAATCCTGAGCGAGACATTCAGGTCTATTTTGATAAGGACATTGTATCAGAGGATATCATGACTTTCCATCCCAATACCAATGAAAAGACGATTTTTGTCGCAACCCAAGATATTTTTAAGTTCTTGACTCATCTGGGCTATGATTATCAAATTTTGGAACTTTGATTTTTAAAAATGCTGTGGGGCTTCTTGACCTCACAGTTTTTTTGGTTCCAAAAATTAGAGAAAGGCTAAAAATTTTTCTCAAATAGTAAGAGAAGGCTGGCAATAGAAAAAAGCCTAAGTGATATTCAGGCTTTCTTGGATAGATTGGATAAGGGGCACTCTTCCAAATGTTCCTAGTTGGATGATTGAGTGCTGGACTCTGTTGTTGTATGCTGGTCTTGGCTTGTCGAACTGCTATCAGTGGAAGTAGTTGTATGGCTCGTATTCGTTTCTGCGCTTGAAGAGCTTGAGGATGTTTCGGTCTCAGTAGCAGCAGAAGTTTCTGTTGGAGTCGAGCTAACAGATGTAGACTCTTTTTCTACCTCTTTGATGATGGTAGTAGTCGTAGTCGAGTTGCCTGTATCAGTTTTTGATTTTGAGTCATTGTTGTTCATAAGGTTCATGATGGTAAAGCAAGCAATGACGATTGATAGAAGACTGGCAATTGTAGCAATAGTCTTTTGTAGGGCAGAAAAGCCAGTTTTAATATGCTGACTAGCTGGTTTTCGATTAGAATTGCTGTTATTTTTTTCTTTGCGAGAATAGTTTTCCATGTAAAAGTCGCTCCTTTTCGTTCTTAATTTATTATACGTCTTTTATTTAGAAAAGTCTTCCAAAAATCTGAATTTTTTAAATGAAAACGCACACAAAAGAATGAAGAACAACAGCTCTAAAAGGCGGAGAGATAAGCCTCTTAGAGCTGTTTGTTTTATCAAAATGTTAGAGTTACTTTGGAGTTGTTTCAGAGTTAAGGGCAGCTTGGGCTACAGCTAGCCGAGCTGCTGGGACTCGATAAGGGGAGCAGGAGACATAAGTGACTCCTATTTCTTGTAAGAAAGGAATGGAAGCTGGATCACCGCCAACTTCGCCGCAAACTCCGATGGACAAGTTTGGATCTACTTGGCGAGCTTTTTCAATCGCCAATTTCATCAATTGGCCGACACCTTCTTGGTCAAGGCTTTGGAAGGGATCCTGGGTGAGCAACTTTTTCTCTTTATAGTCGTTGAGGAATTTTCCGATATCATCCCTTGAAAAGCCAAAAGTCATCTGGGTTAAGTCATTGGTTCCAAAGCTGAAGAAGTCCGCTTCCTGAGCCAGCTGATCAGCAATGAAGCAGGCTCTCGGCAGTTCGATCATGGTACCAATGTCATATGGGAATGGAGAGCATTGATGCTTTTTGAAAATCCATTCGATATGCTTGATGAGCAGCTTTTTAAGATAGACAAGCTCTGATTTTGTAGCAATCAACGGAATCATAATTTCAGGACGGACTGGATTTCCTTCTTGCTGCAGTCGAATGGCGCTGCTAAAGATAGCTTCTATTTGCATCTTATAGATATCCGGCAAGGTGATTCCCAAGCGACAGCCGCGATGGCCTAGCATAGGATTTGTTTCTTGCAATTGCGTGATTTTTCTTTCTAGTTGACTAGCTTTTTTATTGAGCTTTTCAGCCAGCAGGGCAATTTCAAGTTGGTCTTTAGGAAGAAATTCGTGCATTGGAGGATCCAGTAGACGGATAATCATAGGCTTTTCGCCAACAGTCTGGAACATTTGATAGAAGTCTTCGGCTTGGTAATCAAGGAGATGGGTAAGTGCCTCCCGTCTCTCTATCTCATTTTCGGCCAGAATTAATTTCCGCATCTGCAGGATTCTTTCCTCACCGAAAAACATATGCTCGGTTCGTGCTAGTCCAATGCCTTGCGCTCCGAAGCTAATAGCGGTTTGCAAATCTTGAATCGTTTCAGCATTGGCGCGGACTGTAAGTTTAGCTATTTCATCAGCCCAAGTCAGCAAGAGCTGCAGATCCTGATCATTTTCTACAGAGACAGTCGGGATTTGACCCAGATAAAGAAAACCAGTCCGACCATCTACGGATAGAATATCTCCTTCATTGAGCAAGATATCTCCGCACTGGATGGTCTTACTATCTTCTTGGACCAGCAACTCTCCACATCCTGCGACACAGCAGGTTCCCATCCCTCGGGCGACAACTGCTGCGTGTGAGGTCATCCCACCTTGGCTGGTGACGATTGCTTGGCTGACAATCATTCCTTCTATGTCTTCGGGAGAGGTTTCTTGCCGGACTAGCACAACTTTTTCGCCAGCTTCATGTAGTTCTTTGGCTCGCTTGGCAGTAAAGACAATTTTTCCTGTTGCAGCACCGGGACTGGCTGGCAATCCCTGCGCTAAAATTGTCGCTTGCTGGAGTTTATTTTCATCAAAGACTGGGTGAATCAGCTGATTGATATGAGCAGGGCTAATCCGACGAATGGCCTCGCACTTGTCTATCTTGCCTTCTTCTACTAATTGCAGAGCGATTTTCAAAGCAGCCTTGACTGTTCGCTTACCATTACGGGTTTGCAGGATATAGAGCTTGCCCTTTTCGATTGTAAATTCGATATCTTGCATATCTTTATAGTGATCTTCAAGGATGTGGGCATATTCTTGAAAAGCAGCATAGGCTTCTGGCATCTTTTCTTGCAGATTTTGAATGGGCTCGGGCGTGCGGATACCAGCAACGACATCTTCTCCTTGGGCATTTAAAAGAAATTCTCCAAAGAGGCCTTTTTGACCAGTTGCTGGATTTCGGGTGAAGACGACACCAGTTCCACTTTCTTGATCAAAGTTGCCAAAGACCATGACTTGAATATTAACGGCGGTTCCTAAATCTTCTGGAATCTGATTGAGCTTGCGATAGACTTGGGCGCGTGGATTATTCCAAGAGCGGAAAACGGCTTTGATGGCAGCGAAGAGTTGTTCCTTAGGATTTTGAGGAAAAGTCTGATAATGCTCACGGTAGAGTTGCTTGTACTGATCAATGAGAGCTTGGTGTTCTTCCAAACTAAAGTCGTTGGCAGTTTTACCAGCATTCTTCTCAAAATAGGAGAGCAAGTGATCGAAGTCTTCTTTTGGAATTTGGAAAACGACATCTGCATACATCTGGAGCAGCCTGCGATAGCAATTATAGGCAAAAGCCATATTGGTTTTGGAAGCCAAGGTTTGGGTTCGCAAGTCATTTAATCCTAAGTTTAAAATCGTATCCATCATGCCAGGCATAGAAAACTTGGCGCCGCTGCGAACAGAGACTAGCAGTTGCTCCTCTTCGTTCCCTGAAAAGTATTGTCCGGTTTTTTGCTCCAATTCAGAAATAGCCTGCAAGACATTCTCTCTTAAATTTTCTTCAAAAAAGGAGGGCTTATTTAAAAAATGCATACAGGCTTCCGTCGTAATGGTGAATCCCGGCGGAACTGGCAAACCTAAATTGGTCATTTCAGCTAAATTGGCACCCTTGCCACCCAGAAGAGCATTTTGCTCGGCTCGTCCTTCCTCAAAGGAATAAATCCATTTCGTCATATCTTACCTCCAAATAGACAAAAATGTGTCACATATATCTTATTTATATTCTAATATACATCACATATATTTGTCAACGAAAAAAATCGTTATATTTCATTGATATAAGATAAAAATATGATATAATATGACAGAAAAATATGAAAAATAAAGTATTCTATCTCTAAAAAGGAGACATATTGCATTGGAATTATCAGCACGTCAAAAACAGATTGTTGACATTGTCAAGAAAGAGCAGCCAGTTAGCGGGGAAAAGATTTCGGAATTGATGGAGATTTCTAGAGCAACCTTACGCTCAGACCTGTCCTTTTTGACGCTGGTTGGCATTTTAAAAGCGACGCCCAAGGTTGGTTATACTTATTCAGGGAATGATTTGGAAACCTTATTTTTCTTTGACACTTTTAGCAAGAAAGCGGAAGATATCATGGTTTCTCCCGTTTTTGTGCCTCAAGACACTTTCATCCAGGATGCGGTGATAAGGCTCTTTATGTATGACGCGGATGTTCTTTATGTCATTGATGAAAAGAAGCTACTCTTAGGAATTGTCTCGCGCAAGGATTTGCTACGAGCGGCTTTATCCAGTAGTATCGGAACAACGCCTATTGCAGTTTGTATGACGCGGATGCCTCATCTTAGAACCTGCCATAAGGATATGAATATACTAGAGGTGGCTGCTCTTTTGCAGGATTTTGCCATTGACTCCCTGCCTGTGGTAGAGAAAGATAATGAGCGCAAGATTTTAGGAACGGTGACTAAGACAGCTCTGCTGGACTATATCATTCAGGAAGCACGCCAAGCGGAAGTAAAGAGACAGGAGTAGTGACAATGAAGAAAGAAATTATTGTATATAGCATTTCGGATTCTTTGGGAGGAACCTCGCAGCGACTCTTGTCAGCTGTAAGTGCGCAGTATCCAGATTTGACATTTAATAATAGCTACCGTTTTCCTTTTATAGACAAGGAGCAAGAATTGCTGGAAATTTTGCAAGATGCTTTAAAAGATGGTGCCTTGGTCATCAGTACCTTGGTAAATGGAGAATTAGCTAGACTAGCTAGAGAATTTAGCCAAAACCACAAGCTGGCTTACATTGATCTCATGCACCCTTTCTTTGAAATCATAGGAGAAAAGACAGGGATTAGCCCGATTGAGATACCAGGAACCTTGCACCGTTTGGATACGGAATATTTTAATAAAATATCAGCGATTGAGTTTGCAGTCAAGTATGATGATGGCAAATCTCCGCAGGGATTTTTGGAGTCGGATCTAGTTCTACTAGGAGTTTCACGGACTTCAAAAACTCCTCTCAGCATTTTTCTGGCCAATAAGGGCTACAAAGTTTCCAATTTACCTTTGATTCCAGAAGTTCCGCTTCCTCAAGTTTTAGACAAGGTGGACAAGCGTAGGATCGTCGGTCTGGTCTGTGAGCCAGAAAAATTAGTCAAAATTCGTAGCAACCGTCTTAATTCGTTGGGCTTGTCCCACTCGACTAGTTACACAGATTTGGAAAAGATTTATCAGGAATTAGACTATTCCAAAGAAGTCTTTAGAAAATATCAGACGGAGGTCATCAATATTACAGATAAATCAATTGAAGAAACAGCTTTCCTGATTGAGGATTATTTAAAAAAATTAGATATGATTGGCGAGGCGAAGTAATCGTCTTCAGGGCTGGTTCCTAAATTTATCAGATAGGAACCAGCCCTTTTCTTGTTCCTAGGCTCGTTTCGTGTTACAATAGGAGTATTGATTTTTACTGATAAATACAGAGGAAAAAGATGATTTATTTAGATAATTCAGCGACAACCAAGCCTTATCCAGAGGCGTTGGCGACCTATACAGAAGTGGCTTCTAAAATCTGGGGTAATCCTTCTAGCCTGCATAGTTTAGGCAGTCAGGCGACCCGTCTCTTAGAAGCCTCTCGTCGGCAAATAGCAGAGCTTTTAGGCAAGTCTTCGTCGGAGATTTTTTTTACGTCTGGAGGAACAGAGGGGGATAACTGGGTACTTAAGGGAGTTGCTTTTGAAAAGATTCCCTTTGGTAAACACATCATCGTATCCAACATTGAACATCCTGCGGTCAAGGAGTCAGCCCTCTGGTTGCAGAGTCAGGGATTTGAAGTCGATTTTGCTCCAGTTGATAAGGCAGGTTTTGTTGAGGTAGACAAGCTAGCGGAGCTGATTCGATCAGACACCACTCTGATCTCCATCATGGCTGTCAATAATGAAATCGGTAGTATTCAGCCCATTCAGAAAATATCTGAACTGCTAGCAGACAAGCCGACTATTTCCTTTCATGTGGACGCTGTGCAGGCTGTTACGAAGATTCCGACAGCTGCTTATCTGACGGATCGTGTGGATTTTGCGACATTTTCTAGTCATAAATTTCACGGTCTTCGGGGCGTAGGATTTGTCTATATCAAGTCTGGCAAGAAAATTAGTCCGCTTTTGACTGGTGGTGGTCAGGAGTCGGACAAGAGATCAACGACGGAAAATTTAGCTGGTATTGCAGCGACAGCCAAGGCTCTGCGATTGTCCATGGAAAAGCAAGAAGTATTTGCCCAGCGGACGGCTCAGATGAAGAAGATTATCCTTGAAGAGCTGCAGAAGTATTCCGACGTGGTGGTCTTCTCAGGCTTGGAAGATTTTGCGCCTCATATCCTGACCTTTGGTATCAAGGGAGTACGAGGTGAAGTCGTCGTCCATGCGTTTGAAGACTACGAGATCTATATCTCGACGACCAGCGCTTGCTCTTCTAAGGCTGGTAAGCCAGCGGGAACCCTCATCGCTATGGGGGTCGAAAAGTCTCTCGCTCAAACTGCCGTCCGTATCAGTTTAGATCTGGACAACGATATGAGCCAGATGGAACAGTTTTTAACAACTTTTAAAATCATTTACGAAAAAACCAGAAAAGTAAGGTAAATAATGCAATATTCAGAAATTATGGTGCGCTATGGTGAGCTTTCTACCAAGGGCAAGAACCGCATGCGCTTTATCAACAAACTCAAACGCAATATTCAGGCTGTTTTGTCAGTCTATCCGCAGGTCCATGTCAAGGCTGACCGTGACCGAACTCATGTCTATTTGCATGGAACAGACTATCAGCCTGTTGCTGAGTCACTCAAGCAGATTTTTGGGATTCAGAATTTTTCGCCGTCTTACAAAATTGAAAAATCTGTGCCAGCCCTAATTGAAGCTGTCCAAACTATTATGAAGGAAGTTTATCAAGAGGGCATGACCTTTAAGATTTCCAGCAAGCGCAGTGATCACAGCTTTGAATTGGATAGTCGCGAGCTGAACCAGACGCTTGGGGATGCTGTTTTTAAGGCCATTCCCAATGTTCAGGTCAAGATGAAAGCGCCAGATATTGATCTTCGCGTTGAGATTCGTGAAGAAGCGGCTTATATCTCTTATGAGACGATTCGTGGTGCTGGGGGACTACCGGTTGGAACTTCAGGCAAGGGTATGCTCATGCTGTCTGGCGGCATTGACTCACCAGTGGCGGGCTATCTGGCTCTCAAGCGCGGTGTGGATATCGAGGCGGTTCACTTTGCCAGTCCGCCTTACACCAGTCCAGGTGCTTTGAAAAAAGCTCAGGATTTGACACGGAAATTGACCAAGTTTGGTGGCAATATCCAGTTTATCGAAGTGCCTTTTACTGAGATTCAAGAGGAAATCAAGGCCAAGGCTCCAGAAGCATATCTGATGACACTGACTCGTCGCTTTATGATGCGCATTACAGACCGGATTCGGGAGGAGCGGGGCGGTCAAGTCATTATCAATGGAGAAAGTCTAGGTCAGGTGGCCAGTCAAACTATCGAGAGTATGCAGGCTATTAATGCCGTGACCAATACACCGGTTATCCGTCCTGTCGTGACTATGGACAAGCTGGAAATCATTGAGATTGCAGAAAAAATCGATACTTTCCAAATCTCTATCCAGCCATTTGAAGACTGCTGTACTATTTTTGCGCCTGACCGGCCTAAAACTAATCCAAAAATCAAGAATGCTGAGCAGTACGAAGCTCGTCTAGATGTTGAAGGCTTGGTAGAACGCGCTGTTGCAGGCATCATGATTACAGAAATCAGACCACAAGCAGAGACTGATGAAGTTGACGAGCTGATTGAGGACTTGTTATAAGAGTTTACGGAGTATCTTTTTGCTAAAAGAATCTGGAAGCTATTTCCATTGATGCTGAAGATAAAAGGGGATATTTATGAACGAGTGGGATTATTTCTTGAGTGGGCTCATGCGGGCATTGTCTTGGAAAGATGGACAAGATAATGCTTTGATTGGTGGGGAACCAAGTTGGACTTATTTATTAGGACTTGGTATTCACTTTTTGGTTATTATAGGATTTTTGGGACTTATCTTATTTGGATTCTACAAAAACAAGGTTCAAGCAGGTTCATGGAAGGGGGCTTTCAAAAACTCTTGGGCTTATCTATTTAGGAATGGACGTGTCAACGGTGTTCTTGGCCTTGTACTTGGCTTACCCATGATTTTCCTTGTAATCCCCTTTTATGCTGGATACCGCATTAGCAATGGTGTTTGGCGATACCATTATTTTACAAATCAAGAAACAGTAACTAAGATGGCCGTACTTTCTAAGATAGATACTTATGTTGGAACTAGAAAGTCTGGTTATTCCAGTGTCACCTTAACGATTAACACTGGAACTGGCAAGCGTACAGTCAACATTGCAAACTCCAGTCAAAGTTTAGCTCGAAACTTAAAATCGAAACTAAAGACACCTGCTATAGTTGATGTAGAAATAAATAACAAAGGACAGATTATCTTTATTCATTAAAATTCATTAAAAGATTTAATAAACGTGAAAATCCGTTTTCATTAAATGAAATTACTTGCAAAAGGTTAGTAGAAGTGCTATACTAAGAATGTTGACTATGCACGGCCTGTGCAACCGCTCGAACATCGTTGATCACATAGTGAGTATAAAGTGGTTCGTCCCACGATGCTAGGCGAGTCTTCACAAA
>NZ_CALIIB010000024.1 GCF_938020365.1 uncultured Streptococcus sp.
GCGTGGCAATGCAACCGAGCGTGTCGCAACCTCTTGCATCAAAGCTACACGCTGTTTTTCACAGCACCATAGTATCTTAACACAAAGAACCAAGCATTGCAAGGGATTTGAGCAAGTTTTTAAAGATTTTTAGGATAATTTTTTATAAAAGCGTTTTCTAAGCGACTTATAATTCTTGTAATCATTTATATAGAAGAAAATTTAGATTATTCTACCTATTCGTTTGAGTTTTTGCTCAAAAAATAAAAATGCTCACTGACGCACATCGGTGAGATTAAGAATGAAAAATTTGCTTTTAGCTACTTTATTTTATAACAACGGGTTGTCCTTTTCGATGCGAAAGCTATTGCCAGTCTGGCATATGACAAGGTCTGCAGCTGCTAGATAGGGCTGATAAAAGTGCTGATATTGCTCTCTCCGATCTAAATGCGTCTGCTCTATCCACTCCGGTCTGCGTTCTCGCATAGCTACATCCCGCGACAAGCGGCGTTCTAACTCAGTTTGATCATCCGTGTAAAAGCAAATCGATAAATCAAACAAGCTTTTAGGCAAAAAAGCTGCTGACATGCCTTCTACTATTAAAATCGGCTTTTGAGCTGACAAACGCAAACTCGGTGACCAAGCTTTTCCAATGGTCAGAATATCCAGACCAGACTGCAAAGCACAAATATCGCGCTCCAGACTACTGAGTTCATGAACGGCTGGAATACAAGCCGTTATTTTTTGATGAGGAAAGTCTTTAGAACTGAGCAAATCTCGATACTCCCCAGTAATCACATAAGGATCTGTTTCCAGCAGATTGGTTCCTTCCTCACCCAAGGTAAGCTGGAGTTTTCGAGCAAAGGTTGATTTCCCTGAAGCTCCGTGACCAAAAATCCTCAGAGTGTGCTTTTGACCATCCGACAGGTAGTCTACCAAGCTTTCCAACAATTTTCCTTCATCAGACATACTTCTTCCCTTCTGATGAAGACTCTTAGAAATTCCTCTTGGAGCGGTTGTAACCGTAGCGCTCGACAAAGTCTTCGCGGAATTCTAACAAGTTATCATCCATAATAGCTTGGCGAACTTTCTTCATAAGGTTTACCAAGAAGTAAAGATTGTGGTAACTGGTCAAGCGGAGGCCAAAGGTTTCATCAGCTTTGAGCAGGTGGCGGATATAGGCCCGCGTGTAGTTTGTACAAGTGTAGCAATCACAGTCGTGATCCAGTGGCGTGAAATCTTCCTCAAACTGAGCGTTTTTAACAACCAGACGTCCCTCGCTGGTCATGCAGGTGCCGTTTCGGGCAATCCGAGTCGGCAGAACGCAGTCAAACATATCAACGCCACGGATAACACCGTCAATCAAGCTATCTGGCGCTCCCACTCCCATGAGATAGCGAGGCTTGTTTTCAGGCAGCAAAGGCGTTGTGAAGTCCAGTACCGCATTCATTTCCTCATGAGACTCACCAACAGCCAATCCTCCAATAGAGTAGCCTGGGAAATCCATGCTGACCAAATCTTGAGCAGACTGGCGGCGCAAATCTTCAAAGCCAGCTCCCTGAACAATCCCAAAGAGACCTTGGTCGTGTGGACGGCTGTGGGCCTTGAGTCCACGCTCTGCCCAACGGCTAGTCCGCTCAATAGACTTCTTGACATAGTCATAAGGCTGGTAGAACTGCGGGCACTCATCAAAAGACATCATAATGTCGCTGCCTAAGTTGTTCTGGATAGAGATGGCCTTTTCTGGCGAAAGGAACATCTTGGAACCATTAAGGTGGTTCTTAAAAGTCACTCCTTCTTCTGTAATATTGCGGCTATCAGCTAGAGAATAAACCTGAAAACCACCACTATCGGTCAGAATAGGCTGGTCCCAGTTCATGAACTTGTGCAGGCCACCTGCACGGGCAATCAGCTCATCACCCGGCCGCAACCAGAGGTGGTAGGTATTGGCCAAGATGATACCCGAACCCATTTGCTTGAGCTCTTCTGGTGACTGGGTCTTGACCGTCGCCTGAGTACCGACCGGCATAAACATAGGCGTTGGAAAGGTGCCATGCGGGGTGATGATTTCTCCTAGACGAGCACCTGTGTGCTTTTCTTTTTTGATCAAACGATACTGAATCGGTGAATCTGACATGTTTCCTCCTGCTGGGAAAGACAGTCCCAGCTATTTTCTTCTATAAAACAAGCGCCAAGCGCTCATAAGATACCGTATGATTTTACCAAAAAAAGTCTTGTCTGTCACGATATGTGGTATAATAAAAATCATGAAATGGAGGTCTGTATGAATTTAAGCGAAATCCGTGCCCAGGCACGCACCATCCGAAATCAAACCAACAGCATTTTCTCACTCTTTGCCATTCCAACTCTGGTAACCATTTTATCTACCTATCTGTCACCTAACCGTCATTTAGAGGAAATTATCCCCCAGCTGGAAATCAATCAGGCCTTTGTTGTGATTTTTGGTCGTCAAATTTTTCCACAAATCGTAGAATTTATCATCGCCTTGCTCTTTTTATCTGCTAGCTTCAGCATGATGGAAGTCGTCCGGAAAAAACGCGATACGGTTGGCTTTACAGATATTGGCCGAATCTTTTCTGCTGAACTTTTTTCGCCAATTTTTATCACACAGCTGACCAAGAGTATTCTCCTCTTGTTGTGGAATTCTATCAGCCTTGTCGGTTCATTTTTCCTTGTTTTCAGCAGTTACAAGGTGCTGGCTATTTATGGAAAGATATCCGATGTGTCCCAATTGACAGCTGCTAGTCCTGAAGTGGAGCAAATCGTCAGCTATGCGCCCATGATGTTTCTCGGCACTCTCATTGTCTTGGCTGGTACGGCAGTCTTCCTGATGGCAAACTACGCTTACTCTCAGACCGACTTCATCCTTTATGAACAGCTGAGCACTGGCACCTACCAAGGACCTTGGCAAGTTCTTGTGCAAAGTAGACGCATGATGAAAGGCTATAAATGGAAACGTTTCTTGCTGGATCTGAGCTTTATCGGCTGGTATATCCTGATTGGTATCACACTGGGAATCGCTGGGGTCGTGGCCTATCCTTACATCACTACAGCTCGGGTACTCTTTTATGAAAATTTAAAATCACTAGGTAAGTAAAATGAGAGTGGGACAGAAATCGGTCATTCGTTAGAATTCGATTTCGTCGTCCCACCTCCGCACAGTTGAGTAGGGCTGTAAAAGCTGATGAAATCAGCGTAGTAGAGCCCACTCAACCACTGCGTCTTGCTCGACAATCCAAAGACAATTGAGAGGCTAGGACTTTTGTCCCAGCCTCATTTTTTCGTCTAGATTTAACGCAATTGAACCTTCAACACCAAGGGTAAGTCGCCTGCTACACTCGGCATGAAAAGACGCAAACCTTGGGGCATTTGTTCCCATTCAAGCGGTTCCTCATAGCCTAGTAAGGATACCTCTTCTATGATACCATGAAAGCGAGACGCGGGATTTTCTCTTTCGTCAGCCAAGGCCTGAATCGTCAGCCACTGATTTGCTGCAGGCTCCATCAGAAAGGCATACACTGCTCCGCCCTTGGCCGTGAAACGGAAATCCTGGTTTGTATAAGGGATGTTTTTACCATCCGAAAATGGCCCACTATCTACTTGTGTCGGACCTTCTCCAAATTGCCTCCACGCGCGTGAATCATAGATCGCTTGACCATTCACTTGGAGCCAAGCCCCGATTTCTCTCAAGATTTCTTGATCTTTTTCTGGAATCGCTCCGTCTCCTTTGGGACCGATATTCAGCAGTAAATTCCCATTTTTGGACACGACATCAATCAAGGTCTGTATGATTTCCTTAGCTGACTTATAGTCAAGGTTCTCTGTGTAGCCCCAAGAATTTCGAGCGATAGCCGTATCCGTCTGCCAAGTGAAAGGCTGGATCTCTGCGAAACCACCGCGTTCCACTTCCACAATCCCCGCACCAAAAGCCAGCGCATCATGCTTGTAGCAGATGCTAGTCGGCTTCCCAGAAGCTGCTCCTAAATTATAATAATAGGCCGCAAAAAGCTTTATATACTCTTTAAAAGCTGCATGCTGAATCCACCAATCAAAATACAAAATCTCAGGCTGGTAATCTCGAACCAGCTCACAGGTACGCAGGAGCCAATCATCTAGAAACTCCTGACTCGGATAAGGCTGACCAAACAAATCATGGTGGTCTGGCTCTGGCATAGCCGGCCAGTAGAGTTCCTCACGACTAACTTCGCTGGCAATGTCACTGGCAAACTCCTTCCCATGCGAAAAGAAAAAGTGATGCTCCGCCCGATGGGAGGAAGTACAAAAATGTACTTGCTCTCTTTGGGCTGCCTGACTCAATTCACCCAAGATGTCACGTTTTGGCCCCATTTCCACACTATTAAAAGGAGAGAGCTGACTGCCATAAAGCTGGAAGCCGTCGTGATGCTCTGCCACTGGAAAAATATATTGGGCTCCCGCTTCTTTAAAGAGGCGCAGCCATTCGTCCGCATGAAAATTTTCGGCAGTAAAGAGTGGGATAAAATCCTTGTAGCCGAAATCTTTGTGAGGCCCGTAAGTTTTGATATGGTGGTCAAACTCTGCCGTACCCTGGATGTACATATTTCGAGAATACCACTCGCTCCCAAAGGCAGGAAGGCTGTAGATCCCCCAGTGAATAAAAATCCCAAACTTAGCCCTTTTGAACCAGTTGGGGACTTGATAGGTCGCAAGAGAATCCCAGTCTGGATAGAAAGGACCTTGGTTGGCAACTCTTTGAATTTCTTCTAAAGATATTTTCATCGCTATACCTCATTATTCGATTAAAACGCTTTCTTTTATTGTACCAATTTTTGCAGAAGAAAGAGGCATTTTACAAAAAAATAATCCAAAACAGCCCTATGAACAAACTTTTTCGATAAAGCAAAGAAAAAGGAACAGCAATTAATTCTGTTCCTTGTTTTTATATTGCCAGCCTGATGAGTATTCGGAAAGCCATTCGCATCACGATTCTCGTCATTCAATACATCAATTCGCTACGCGATAGTAGGGATGTTGAGATGCGTAAGTGAAATCTTGCCCCACTAAAATACGTTCTTTGGGATTTCCACTTCCAGTATCATAAAGACGAGCTCCTTTAGGAATGGCAGTGAAGGAGGCCACTTCATTCCCTGATTTATGAGTTAAAAATGCTCCAAACTTACCTTCATATACTTGACTATTTGTCAAAGTGTAGTCGCTTGACTCATTTCCTCTGTAAGTATGGGACAGCAAGCCATTTGCATCAAATACTAATTGATTGCCCAAATCGTCTTGCCAAGTACCTGCAATGCTAGAGAAATCACCATTTGCTAAAGCATTGACATCCATACCGGAAGTTGTTGGAGCCACTGGAGTAGCCGGAGTTGTTGGAGTGTTCGAATCTGCTGAAGTCTTGTTTTCCACGGGCTTCTCAGCTTGACTGGAAATACCCTGGTCGCTAGAAGTCTGAGGAGTTGAAGAGGATGTCACGGAGTTAGAAGCAGAACTTTGCTTAGCTGATGGTTTGGTAGAAGACTTGCTAGAACTGCTAATTTTAGAGCTCTGAGAGGTAGAACTACTAGGCTCCGTAGAAGGCTTAGAGCTACAAGCTGCGAGCAGGAAAGCAGAACACAAGGCAGTGGCTGTCAATAAAATAAGTTTATTACGTTTCATAATAGAATCTCCTTGTCAGTTTATCATTAATTTGCTACTCGATAGTAGGGATGTTGTGCAGAAGAGATTGCATCACTTCCAAGCATGATTTGTTCTTTAGGCGCTGGAGCACCATTAAGTGGCAATGCTACGCCTACTGGAACAACGAATAAAGGATCACTACTGCCTGCTCCATTATAACCAAAATCAGCTCTAAACTTATCTCCTTCTACATGACCATTGTAAATAGCGTTATGGTTCAATGTTTCACCATTATTACGTTGCAATGTTACTAATCCATTTGCATCAAAAACTAATTGGTTGCCCAAATCGTCTTGCCAAGTACCTGCAACGCTAGAGAAATCACCGTTTGCTAGAGCATTGACATCTATACCGGAAGTTGTTGGAGTGTTTGAATCTGCTGAAGTCTTGTTTTCCACGGGTTTTTCAGCTTGACTGGAAACACTCTGGTCGCTAGAAAGCTTAGTAGTAGAAGATGCTTTTGCTTCGTTGGAAGCAGAACTTTGCTTAGCTGATGGTTTGGCGGAGGACTCGCCTAAGCTACTAGTCTTAAATGTCTGAGAAGTGGAACTGCTGTTCACCTTCGTGGAAGGCTTAGAGGTACAGGCGGCTAGCAGGAAAGCAGAGCACAAGGCAGTAGCTGTCAATAGAATAAATTTACTACGTTTCATAATGAAATCTCCTTGTCAGTTTATCATCAATTTACTAAACGATAGTAGCGATGTTGGCTTGCATAGGGGACATCTTACCCCACCAAAATATATTCTTTAAAGCTTTTACTTTGTAACAAAAGAAATATTTTGTAATCTAATTGTAATCCTATGAAATAATTTTGTCAACATTCTGTGTGATATTTTTCTCAAAATTTATCTGCAATTTATGAAAATGCCTTTTTGATGCAAAAACGAGGCTGGGACAAAAGTCCTAGCCTCTCAATTGTCTTTGGATTGTCGAGCAAGACGCAGTGGTTGAGTGGGCTCTACTACGCTGATTTCATCAGCTTTTACAGCCCTACTCAACTGTGCGGAGGTGGGACGACGAAATCGAATTCTAACGAATGACCGATTTCTGTCCCACTCTCGCTTCGTTTCAAATTTCCTCTAAATCCTGAACGATCCGCTCAAAGGCTGCCTCCAAGGAATCTTCGTCTCTAAAGAATGATTCCTCTTCCCAGCCTAAGAAATCTCGATCTTTCCACCAGCGTCTCATATCAGCTGGGGTGAATTCCTCCTGCTTGGTTCTGGTCTGATGGCGACGGACGGTTTCTTCAAAAGTCAAATCATAGTAATAGGCTCGGGTCTGAGGACCAAACAAAGTCCGCAACCGCTCCAGCATGTGGCCATAAATATCTGTCTCGTAGAAACCTTCTACCAAGACCAGCAAGTCATGCTCGTAGCCAAAATGAGCTAGGCTTTCCGTCAAATCAATAGATAGGTTGCCCGGCTCAACCTTTTCCTTGAGCATGTCCCGTCTAACTGTGTCCTGCGCAATCAAAAGAGTCCCACGACCATAGTATGCCTGCAGTTTCTTAGCCAGACTCGACTTGCCAGAGCCGGAATTGCCACGAATGATGACTAACTTGGCCATCTTATTCGCCTAGAATCAAGCGAGTATGCTCGCGTTTGATGCAGCGATCCATAACGATATCTTCGCGACCAGCTGCCCGCAAAATCTGCTCAGCTTCTTCATTTTCCAAGCCCAACTGAGCCCAGAAAATCTTGACATCTGCTTCCAGAAAATCACGCGCCACATCTGGCAAAAACTCGCTACGACGGTAAACATCGACAATATCCACTGGGAAAGGGATATCTTTGAGACTGGCATAAACAGTTTCACCAAAAATCTGACTGCCCGCTGCTCGCGGATTAACCGGGATAATGCGATAGCCCCGCTCCTGCATCTCCTTGGATACACGGTTACTGGTTGTTTCTTCGCGGTCAGACAGGCCAACAACGGCAATCACCTTGCTGTTTTCCAGATAGCGCTTGACAACGCCGTCACTGGGATTTTGAAAATGGTAAGTCATAAACTTCCTCCTGTTTTATAAATAATTTTTAACTTTTTTAACAATGATATATTAGCTGAACATGAGCTAAAACTTCGAAAAGAGATAAATTCTCCAAAATCTTGCAAGCCTAACTGAACACGAGCTAAAACCTTGGAAAATAGATAATTCGTTCTAAGAGCATGGCTCCTTCGTCCGAATTCCTAATTTTCAGTCGGTTTTGACGCTCTTTGTATCTTGTTTTATTTCGCCTCGTACCAAGTTTGGCCGGCATTTTCATCAGCTACCAGTGGGACGGCCAGCTCAATCGCGGCTTCCATGGTTTCTTTGACTAACTGGCGGACGGCTGTTAGCTCGTCATTTGGCACTTCCAGTACGATTTCATCGTGAACCTGCAAGAGCATGCGAGACTTGAAATTCTTCTCTGTCAGTGCTCGGTCCAGATTAATCATAGCGACTTTGAGAATGTCTGCGGCGGAGCCTTGGATCGGGCTGTTAATGGCTGTGCGCTCCGCAAAATTTCGGATGTTAAAGTTGCGGGAAT
>NZ_CALIIB010000025.1 GCF_938020365.1 uncultured Streptococcus sp.
AAGAAAATCAAATTGATTCTTATTCTGAAATCCCTTTTGATTGGGCGGAAGAAATTCTTGAGCGAGTCAGTGATGAATTTTCTCTAGCTGTCAAAGATTTTATTCGTACTCTAGGAATAGAAGAAGAGGAGGAAATAATGAAAACGCCAACAGTTAGTCTTAATTCGGTGAAATCGTTTTTTGGCACGACTCAATTTCAAGTAAATTACGAGGTTGGAAAATTGGGGTTAGGCCTGGTGGAAGACGGTCGCTATCCTGATGGAGAAATCCCTGTGGATTGGTTTACCAATTTCATGACCCGAATCAAAGAAGACTTCAGCAAAGCCGTCGATGATTTTGTTGCTGACATGTGCTCTCAAGCAGAGAAAGAGAAGGGAGAGGAATCATGAGTGACCAAGAAGAATGGTTAGGTGAATCAGCTGAATACTGGAAGCAGCATGCTGACAGCGCTCGGCATATGATGAGCTTGGTTGCCAGTCTTGAAAACTTGTTTTCATATCGCTTCTCGCTCACCAGTGGTGGTGACTATTCCGACCTATCCCTTGCTTTAGAAAAATGTGTTTTCGACGAGCTAGGGGACATTGATATCCGCGGGATGCAAGAATATATTGATTCTGTAAAGCCAAAGCTTCGCCTGACAGGTGATTGTCAACATAACAAGAAGGAAGAGCCTACACCTCAAGCTTACGTGTATCAGTGGCGATTGTCTGATTACATTGAGGTAACAGAGTCTATGATTGCCGCTTCTCGTTTATTTTTAAAGCTAGAGGATCCTATGCTTTTTGGTCGAAAGGACATTATGGACAGGGTTAATGAATATTTGGAAGTGATTGAGAATTTTAAGTGTCTCCCCGCCTTTGAACACACAGATGAGTTCGCTAGAAGGGCAAGGATAAAACTAAATGAAATGGGTTATGAGAAGGGGGAGAATTAAATGATTTTGGATATGACATGCGGGGCGGAAAATGCCTGAAACAGAGGTTGAATCCCAGAAAGATGCTATGAGACGCTTGTTTGCCTCCGCCTTGCTTTGCACAAAATTAAATAATTCGTCACAGTCTCATATTTTTGGTTGCCTTGAACTTGGTATCTCTGTGCTACAGACAATATTGCACGATAATGAAGCCAATATTAAGCGGAATGAAAAACCACTACTCACAAAACGTGAAACAATTCGTTTGATTGAAGAAGCCCGTTTTGTTTTTAATCAAGTTATTGATGAACAGTTGGTATCACTCAAGGCTGATGGACAAAAGGAGGATCCCTAATGATTCTTGATATGACCTGTGGGTCAAAAAGCACCTGGTTCAACAAGCACCCGGAAGACACCGTGTTTCTGGACAAACGGGTGGAACAACTCACGCTTTGTGATGATCGAGAGATCGAGGTCAAGCCTGATGTACAAGCGGATTTTTGCCACCTCCCTTTTGCTGACAACACTTTCCACCTGGTGCTTTTTGACCCTCCGCACTTAGAGCGGTTAGGTGAAACAAGCTGGATGTATGCGAAATATGGGGCCTTACTGCCTGATTGGCGAGACGTACTAGCACAAGGCTTCTCAGAGGCATTTAGGGTACTCAAACCCAGCTGCGCTTTGATCTTTAAGTGGAACGAGACTCAAATTCCAGTGAAGCAGATTGTTGAGCTTTCCCCGTATCCACCAATGTTCGGCCACAGAAGCGGGAAGGCTAGTAAAACCCACTGGCTCAACTTCGTGAAACCAGGGAGTCCAAATGAATAATGAACAGTACGACAAGTTCGTAAAACTTGCCGAAGAGCAGAAGCGAATCGGCAAAGATTTGGTTCAAGTCGCAGAAGAGCTTGACGAATACATGTCGTATTACCGAGCTACTGGGATTGGCAAATCTTTCACAGGGATGTTTTATTCTGAACGTGAAAAAGATAACCTCCATGCTCTAGGCAGCTATTTCTCTGATGAGATTAATAAGCTTCATAAAGCAACTGAAGAAATGAATGATGCTTACTTAAAAATCCGTCTGGACATCCCCGAGCTGCATCAGTCAGAGCTGAAATCCTTGAGGGCAAAGGCACTCACTCTTCAGAAAGAAATTGCATCCCAAGAGGCTTTATTACAGCTAGATAAAAAACAACAGCAACAGCAGATTGTTTTAAGCACTTTGTTTTTCATCTCGCTTGGTGGTATTGGTGTGTACTGGGGATCAGTGGTTATCTGTCTCGCCGTGCTGAGCCTATTTCTGCTTTATGGTTCTTGGGTAGTGAAAGAGATTTATTCTCCAGAGAAGAAACAAAGCCTACGAGACCTAGAGCAGAGTAGGGTAGAGCTGCAAAATAACCTTGGTCGGCAAGCAGAACTCAGTTTGGAGATGTACCAATGACGTCACCTGAGCTCACGGCAATGCTGACGAAGAAAAGCGATATTGAGGAACGGCTTATTGATCTGAAGGCAAGGCGTAAAGCGATTGTTTCCTACTACGTGATACGTCTCGGCTGGGTTGGACCTTTTGTGGGAGCATCTTTTCTCTTCGCTTATATGAGTGGCAACCAACTTTTTGCCGTTTTTGGAGTAAGCCTATGTGTGGTTTCGTGGTCGTTCTCTTGCTTTGACTCATTAGATGTTCTTTCAGAATTATTGGACAACATTGAGTCGATGAGTAGAAACAAGGCCTTGCTGAAGAAAGTAGAAAATCAGATCGAGGATTGGGTAATGAGATAACATGACTGAACAGAAAAAAGAACTTGAGGCTCAGCTTTTGACTCAACTTCGTATGCTTACAACAAATCTTAAAATCGTATCTGATAAGGCAGATTATCTTAAAGACTTGAAAATCTCTTTCAGGGATTTTGTTGATCAAGCTACTTATTGGCCTATAGATCATAATAGATTGATAAGACTAGAGGATTGTCACCGAGATATTCGGCTGGCCGCAAATTCTTCTAAGGAAGTATCGGATCATTTCTCCTCTATTATTTATAAGACTAAAGATATAATGTCAGATTTAGAGAAGATCGTTGATAATCTTCCTGAAACACAAGAATTAAAAATGAAGCAGGAACTCATGAAAGAGACAAACGAGCTAGAAAAGCGAGAATTAGAGCTCAAGAAATCTATTGTATCTAAGCAGTCCGAGTCCGAGAAGATTAGTAAGGGCTTAAGAAGACTGGTTGGCTTCTCTTCCGTGTTAGTAGTTTCTTTCACCACGGTAGGAATTTTATTTCCATATGTTTGGGTATTGTGCGTCACAACCATCTTTGTGGGGATTATCACATTGTTTATTGGCCTTAATATGCTCTTTGGTCTCCATAAAGACGGTATACTAGATGCTGGAACATTGGAAAAGGATAAAGTTGAACTTGATTGGGTACAAACCAAGAAAGCACAACTATTTTTGGAGTCAAACCAGTGAAAAACGCAGAACAAGAACTCTTCCAACTAGAAGAGGAAGCGATCAAGCTTCAAACCGCAATCGAAAATAAAACCCTTGAACTCAAAGACCTCAAGCGCAAGACCTTGTATGCAGCAATCTTCTACGCCTTCATCGCAGGCGTATGCTTCAGCTCAGCATGGAACCAAACCTCTGACCTCAAAGCCGCGGGGCTCATCGCTTGTGGGGTGCTATTTGTCGGAATGTTCGGCACATGCCTTACCGACCGGAAGGATGAACTCAGCCTCAAGAAAGGTCTGAACCACATTGAAGCGAAACTTCGGCAAAACGAAAAGAAACAAGCCGACCTACTACTAGGGATGTGAAAAATGATTCTCACCATCATCAACATTGCGCTACTATGTGCCACATGTACCCTGTCTTTCCTTTCAGCAAAGATTCTTCGTGACACCTCCTACATCAACGGACGGATTGCCGAACTGGAAAAACTC
>NZ_CALIIB010000026.1 GCF_938020365.1 uncultured Streptococcus sp.
GGCCTTTATATCACCCAGCAGCTGGTCGAAATCTTAGGTGGTGATTTGACCATTCAAGCAGAGGACGATTGGTTTGAATTGATTGTGGCCTTATAAAAAAGAATCAGCTAGTCAGAAGATTAGCTGATTGTTTGGTTTTAGAGATCTTTTTTCTTGAAAATGAGGAGGCTGTTGCCTAGGAAGAAGACTGCTATGCCAATCGCTACCAAGCTAGCTTGCAAAACAACGGCAGGATCCGCAGCCATCTCTATTCCAAATCGTAAGGTTAAATAGCGGAACAATTCTATATGAGGATAGAGCAAGACTGGAAAGGCAAGCAGGGCGCTTCCGACAAAATAGGTAATAAAGACCGCAGCAATGGAATGGCTGATATAAAGGACGAAAGACACAATACTAATCCAAGCGATGGTTATCATGAGCTGGACGAGAATAGTTATGAAAAATTGGCCAAAGAAGCCTGTCGGAACTGTCCCAATTCCATTGATAGAGCTAGCGATGATGAAGGACAGCCCTAGCAAGAGGATGAATTGGAATATGGCAACAACAAAGGAGACCAAAGTTTTAGATAAGAAGAACTCTGTCCGTGAAATGCCGTGAGCGAGGCTGTTTTTATAAAGCTTGTGGGACAAGTCCACACCTAATAAGAGGCAGACGACAATGAGAGTGAAAAATATAACACTGTCAGAATTTCCAGAGAAATGGACAAGAGCATTGATACCTGTCATTTTTTCTGGTACTTGCTGAGCGACGTTTTGTCCATCCGTCTCAATGGATGTTCCAAATCTGCTGGTAACCTTATAGGTGGCACCGAGCAAGATATTGGCTAGTAAAACGAGCTCGGTAATCCAAAAGCCCTTGGAGTGGAAGAGACGGTAAAAGTCAGCGCGAATGGTTTGAATCATGATAGACCTCCCTGGTTTTGATCAACTAAATCTGTAAAGAAATTTTCGAGATTTTGCCGTGCATAGTAGATTTCTTGAATGACTAAGTCAGCTGTGGCTAGCTCTTTTACGATATTGTTGATGTTGTGCGAATGGGTAAAGACATGGATCTCATTTTGTGCATTGACCACCTTTATGCGGTAGCCTAATTGGTCTTGGAGCAGCTGGCTGGCTTCTTCCAAATGATCCGTTTTCAAGACGATATAATCTTCGCTTTGCTCTTCAAATTCAGACTTGGAAATTTCCTTAATCATGCGTCCTTGGTCAATGATGCCAAAGCGCGTAGCGACTAGATAGAGCTCGGATAGGATATGACTGGAAATGATGAAGGTCATGCCTAGCTCTTCATTGAGCTTTTGGACAAGCTGGCGGAATTCCTTGATACCGACAGGATCTAGTCCGTTGATAGGCTCGTCTAAAATCATCAGATCTGGCTTGGATAGTAGGGCGATAGCGATGCCCAAACGTTGCTTCATCCCGAGAGAGAAGTCGCGAAATTTCTTCTTGCCTGTGTCCGTCAGATCTACATAGTTGAGCGTTTCTTGGATGGCCTTATCGGCATTAGGAATCTGACGCAGTTTGCAGTAGTAGCTGAGATTTTCGTAGGCGGTCAAGTGGTTGTGGGCAACGGGCGTTTCAATGACCGAGCCGACCCGCTTGAGGGCTTGTGTCCATTCGGCCTGATTGCTGGAACCAAAGAGAGACACGGTTCCGCTGCTGGCATGCATCAGCTGGGTCATGATTTTGATCAGAGTGGTTTTACCAGCCCCGTTTTTACCGATGAGGCCGTAGATATCTCCTTTTTTGATGGTCAGGTTGACATCGCTCAGAGCTTGCTGCTGGTCGAACTTTTTGCTGACCCCTTGTAAAACTAAAATATTTTCCATGGTTTTACTTCTCCTTTTTGGTTTATTCTTGGAAATCCTTTCCTCACTATCCAGTATATCGGACACTTATTAAGTATTCATCAAGCATTTCTAAAATATTTCTAAAATCTTGAAATAGAAATTATAATTCTTGTTTAAGCGGACTGAGGCCTATAGAAAAGAGAGTGGGACAGAAATCGGTCATTCGTTAGAATTCGATTTCGTCGTCCCACCTCCGCACAGTTGAGTAGGGCTGTAAAAGCTGATGAAATCAGCCTAGTAGAGCCCACTCAACCACTGCGTCTTGCTCGACAATCCAAATACAATTGAGAGGCTAGGACTTTTGTCCCAGCCTCAATCATCTATTTCCAATTCATAAAGGCCTCGCAGTGCGTTGCAGGCGTAGATTTTTTCTGCTGATTTCAAGTCGTCTAGGCTGAGGATTCTTTCTGTGGCCTGACCTGTTGCCAAGAGATGCTGGCGGTAGATGCCGTCCAAAAGCCCTAGCTCGACTGGTGGCGTGTAGAGGTGGCCATCCAGCTGGAGGACTAGGTTGCCGATGGAGCTTTCTAGTAGCTGCCCTTGGGCATTGTAGTAAATCTGCTCTTGCTGGCCTAGGTCTAAATGTGGTCGATAACTGGTTTTAAAGTAGGTGAAAGGCTGTTGTAAGTTGGCATTTTGTGGGACGAGAATGGCCTTGCAGAAAGCTTCTGGGAGTGCTTGCAGCTTTTCTAGCTGGCAGGTCACTTTTCCAGATTTGGTGATGGAGATCCGTAGGCGGTAGTCCGTACTTGGATCTAGTTCTGCTAGGCTTTGGTTCAACTCTGCCTTCAGTTTTTCCTCATCAAATGGATAAGCAAAGTAACGAGCGGCTTCCCGTAGACGCTTCAGATGTTGGTCTTGGAAGATCAGGCAGCCTTTCGCAATCTTCCCTGTCGTAATCAGGTCAAATTGAGGATTTTTCCGATAAAGAACAGCAGATTTTTGCTGGGTTTCGATGTACTCGGATTCCCATGTGCTATCCCAAGTGATGCCGCCACCGACACCGTAAATCGCCTTGCCAGCCTCAAGCTGAATGGTGCGGATGGCCACATTGAAAATCCGTCTCTGGTCTGGCAGGCAGATACCAACAGTGCCGCAGTAGACACCGCGGGCAGCTTTTTCCGTTTCCTTAATGATTTTCATAGTCGAAATCTTTGGAGCGCCTGTGATAGAGCCGCACGGAAAGAGCGCATCAAAAATTTCTCCTAGGCCAATCTCAGGTCGCAGCTGGCTCTTGATAGTGGAGGTCATTTGCCAGACAGTGGAATATTGCTCGACCTGACACAGCTGCTCGACTCGTTCGCTGCCAATCTCTGAAATGCGGTTCATGTCGTTGCGCAGCAGATCAACGATCATCATATTTTCCGCTCGATTTTTAGGATCCTGATGCAGCCAGTCCGCCTGCTCCAAGTCAGCAGCGATTGTCAGACCACGATTGGTAGTGCCTTTCATCGGCCGCGTTGTCAGCTCACCTTGGTGCTCCTCGAAAAAGAGCTCAGGACTGATGGACAAGATTGCCTGTTCGTCATGCTCTACATAGGCATTGTAAGCGGCATTTTGCTCGACGACCAGACGGTTGTAAATAGCCCAGCTGTCCTGTGGATTGAGCTCTGCGCCCAGCTGCACCGTGTAGTTGACCTGATAAGTATCGCCCTGACGGATATGGTGGTGAATGGTTCCGATGGCCTTTTCATACTCTTGCTCTGTCGTCAGGCTCTGCCATTGCGCCGGCATTTCTACCTCGTCGTAAGCTAAAGGAAATGGGGCTTCATCAGCCCTGTCATGAATGGTAAAGTAAATCAGGTACTCGCCCAGCAGAGGGGCTTTGTGGACCTGTAGCTTTTCCTCAAAAGCAGGAGCGGCTTCGTAGCTGACATAGCCCACTACATAAAATCCCTTTTTCTGCCAGTCCTCGACCTCTTGCAGAATCGCTCTGACTTCGGCCAACTCGCACGTTTTGAGCTCTTTAATGGGCTGGCTGAAAATCAAGCGCCGACCCAGTTCTTTAAAATCAATAATCGTTTTCTTGTGCATGAGTTTATTGTATCATAAGATAATTTGAATGAAAACGGATTTATCGGATGAGACACTGTTTATTTTATAATAGTTGACAGATTAGTAAGTGTGTCGGTATACTAATTTAAAAAAGAAAGAGTGAGATGCTTATGAAATCAAACAAACTGCTATGGATAAATGGAATTGTTGGCATTTTAGGGGGTCTGATAATCCTTTACGCTTCTTTAAATAGATGGCACTGGGAAATTATTTATTCGGTTCCTAAACTAATCGAAAACCCTGGCTGGGGTGATATGGTTATATTGACCAGCTGGCTGCTTTTGGGACTTTCTATCGTCGGAATGTATCACTATAGCAACGACCCAAGAGTCAATAAGACGAGTCATGAGCTTCTATTCTGCGCCTCTGTCATGGGATTTATTCCTTTTCTAGCTATATTTGCAGGCTTTCTATCCATAGGAGCTGGGGTTCTCTATCTTCAAGATTTTTAAAAATTTGAGAGTGACGGCAAAGTTGACTGACCCATGTCTCCTCCTGCTCGAAAGGCCTTGAAATTTATGATAAAATAAGGAAATGACAAAACTGTAAAGGAAGTCTTATGAAAAAAATCAGTGAATCTTATAAACTCATCGTCTTTGCGGCGCTTGCTCTGGCTCTGGTTCTCTACATTGGAAATATCTGGTCTGGCCTGCAGAGTCTGACGTCGGTTTTTTCACCCATTATCTTGGGTGGAGTCCTAGCCTTTATCTTTAACGTTCCGATGAAGAAGCTGGAAGACCTCCTAGACAAATGCCGAGTCCCCCAGAAGTTGCAGCGCAGTTTGGCCTTGGTTTTGGAGGTGCTGATTTTGGCTCTCATCATGACGGGGATTGTCTCTATCGTTGTGCCGACCCTGAGCACAGCGGTCAATCAGCTGAGCGCGACCACCGGCAAGGTAGCGCCTCAGTTAGCCAAGTGGCTGCAGCAGTCTGGCTTGCTTTCCTCTAGCCAGCTGCAAGATTTGACCAAGCAACTGCAAAACAGCGGCATTGTCAACAGGGCTATCTCTCTTCTAGGCAGTCTGACAGGCAATATCTCTGCTATTTTTGGCAATTTCTTTTCTGTCATCATGTCCATCTTTCTTATGTTTGCCTTCTTGAGCAGCAAGGAGCATTTGCAGACGATCACGATCCGTCTTTTGCAAGTCCTGCTTCCTGAGAAGGCTGTGAAACGCCTATCCTATGTGGGCTCTGTCATTGTTGAGACCTATGATAAGTTTCTGATGGGGCAGATGATTGAGGCCGTTATTGTCGGTGTTCTAGTCTTTATCACATATTCTCTGACAGGCCTGCCTTATGCGGCCTTGACAGGAGTTTTGGCTGGAGTGCTCTCTTTCATTCCCTACATCGGGCCTTTCTCAGCTTGTGCTTTAGGTGCTATCTTTATCTTCACCGACAGCCCTTGGAAAGCCCTTCTTTCTATCGCAGTCTTTCAGGGAGTGCAGCTGATTGAAGGCAACATCATCTATCCGCGTGTGGTCGGTCAGTCCGTTGGTCTCCCAACTCTCTTTACCCTAGCCGCAGCCCTGATTGGGGGCAATCTCTTCGGCCTGGTTGGCATGATCTTCTTCACTCCTATCTTTGCGGTTATCTATCGTTTGGTTAGAGAGTTTGTTGTGGAGAAGGAGGAGAGGAATGCCGAAGGGGAGACAGATAGATGAAAAAATGAAGTTTA
>NZ_CALIIB010000027.1 GCF_938020365.1 uncultured Streptococcus sp.
TGATAAGTGAAACACTTTCTCCGTTCAATCTTGTCTGAATATTATAACATGAAAAAGCGACAGAACAGAAGAAAAAGGCACGGAATATTTCTTCTGTTCTATCACTTTATGTTTTACTTCCTCAATCGGTTAAAATTTGAGCAAGGGCAACTTTTCTGGATTTTCGCTTATCAGCTAGGACTTTTCCAATCAGCAGATCCGACTTCTAGCTCTCATTCATCATCCTATTCCCTTTGTCAGTCTTTGCTTTAAGAACAAGCGTTTACGAGCCAATAAAATAACTTCTGCGCTTAGATGAGTCAAGAGCAAGGTTAGCAAAAAGACAATCCTTCCCTGCTGCCATTTGGCAAAATCAGTCTTTTGGAGCAGATAAAAAGAGGATTCTATAAAAATCGGATGCAAAAAGAAATATAAAATGCTCAATTCTTTGAGGTGATACAGATGCCAGTTTTGACCAATTCTTGTACGCAAAATCCAATTCACCAGAAATAAAGCAAAGAGAGGCAAAGCCAAAAAGAAGTTCTTATCAATCCCCTGATGGATGAAGACAATCCACCCATCTAGCAGCAAAAGAAGGCCAGACAAGAATAGCTTTTTCCCATAATCTTTCCTAAAAATGCTAGACTGCTGATAATCATAAAGAAGATAGCCCAAGTAAATAAAAATGGGAGTATAGAAAAATCCATTTCGGGTGGTGAAGAAAACTTTAGCATAGGCATCAAAAGACTGGGTAAGCCAGCTATTTGAGAAATAAGCGTAGTATGTCTCGATCGAGCCTACTACATAAAGCAGGAGTAGAAAAATCCCCGTCTTTCTAACGCCCCATTTTCTATAAACATAGTGGACAAGTAAAAGTCCCAAGAGAAAGGCTGGAATGTACCAAAGTTGATAACATAAGCCGATATACAAAAGCCCAGCCAACAAGGCCAAAGGAGCGTAATGTTTTTGAACTGGCAAGGTCCAAAAATACGCCAAGGCATAAGGGACATAAATCCCGCTCCACAAAAGATACTGCTTCAAAACACGCTTAATATAGATCTTCATTTCCTGCTTCTTAGCCAAGCTGGATTTAAGTATAAAAGCTGATGAAATCAGAAAAAAGGGCACTGCCATGCGACCAAACATACTTTTCTGAGTAAAATGCAGGACTTCATTCTCAAAAAGCCGCTGACAATGCACCAAGATTACCAAAACTGAAGCCAGGTACTGAAATAAACTGAGCATAGCGTAGTTGACCGGCTGCTCAGGCTCTCTGACATTTCTTTCTGCCATAAATACTCTCCCAAGGAAGATTGTGCTTAATAGATAGATTTAGTGCTTGCTCAGCCAAACATGCTGAAAGGCAGCGATGTCTCGATAAGGAGATTGGGTGCAGACTGCCAGCTCCATCTCAAGCATCTTTTCAGCCCATTCAGGGGCAGTTTTGTAGTCATTGGATTGCAGCCCGTAAAAAATCCGTACTCCCTGATAATCCTCAACTTCTAATGGCAAATCTGAAATCACTTCCTGAACCTGATAGACCTTAGCAGCTCCCATGCTGTGGGTTTGATATGCCTGACCCGCCAAAAGCTGCTGGGCCTTTTCTGGGTCATTTTCAAAAACCACCGTATGCATAATGCGCCCAACCTCGTGATGCTTGACCAGAGAAATTTTGCCGTCCTTTTTTAAGAGGCGGGAAAATTCTGTCAAATAGAGAGCAGGCTCAGACACATACTCTAAGACATTATGACAGATGATGACATCAAAAGACTGATCTGGCAATGTTTGCAGAACCTCTAGGCTGCCTTGCAATTGCGCATAGGAAAAGTCCTGCTTGCGCTCAGCAATCATTTCTGAGTTCGGCTCGATGGCGGTCACTTGGTTCTTTTCCGCTAGAAAATCAGCCACAATTCCAAAACCGCTGCCGAAATCAAGAATTTTCTGGCCCCTCAGCGACTCAAGAAAAGCAAAAATAATATCATACTGAAGCTTGCCCCAAGGCGCCTGCAGATGGGCCTTGTAAGCTTGTAGATTAGCTGTCATAAAACCTCACTTATAGTTAAACATATTGGCCGCCATCTTGTCAGCCATTTTTGGAAAAAGGGTATAAAGTTTGTGTGCTAGATTGAGAATCCCAGGTAGATTCATTTCCCGCTTCTTTTTGCCAAAAGATTTGACAATTTTGCCTGCTACAAAGTCTGGCTCAAGCATATATTTGTCTACTGCTTTCACATAGGAACCATCAGGATCTGCCTGATCGAAAAAGGCTGTTTTGATAGGACCGGGATTTACCGTCGTGACATAGACCCCAAAAGGCAGAAGCTCCAAACGCAGGGCATTGGAAAAACCAATCGCTGCAAACTTGGTCGCTGAGTAAAGACTGGACTTGCTACTGGCAATGAGCCCGGCCATACTAACGATATTAACGATATGGCCTCGGCCTGCCTGCTTCATGCGAGCTCCAAAGATCCGGGACAGGTTCATCAGGGCAAAGGTATTGACCTCAAACATGGCCTCGATATCACTGGAGCTGATTTTGTCAAATTCTTCAAAAATCCCATAACCAGCGTTATTGACCAGAACATCAACACGACCGTACTGGCTGTCAATCCACACAGCAAATCTTTCCAAAGCTGAGCTATCTGTGATATCCATCTCCACTAAGTCAAGATTTTCCCTTTCTCCATATAGTTTTTCCAGCTTAGCCTTGCTCCGTCCGACCAAAATCAGTCGATCCTTGGGCAAGTGCTTAACCATTTCCTGAGCCAGCCCACCGCTGGCCCCTGTGATGATAATGGTACGCATTGTTCTGCCTTTCGTGTTGTTAATTTAATGAAATCTTTTTCCAGCTAAATAGTCAGCATAAGCTTGATCAATGACAGTAGCTAAAAGATGATAATCCTCCCAGCTACCTAAAAATTCCAAAGGTAGATCGTACAAGTCATTGACTACAAATTCGGAATAATCCTTCATGTACTGATGTTCATAGTAATCGTTCACAAAAGCCTGAAAATCCCTTTTGACATCCATTGTTCCCAATTTTCCGTCACACCAGTCTAGAACATAATCCACACCCAAAGTTTGCTCGTCTTTGACACTCTGGAGTACAGTTTCTTCATCAGGAGTCATCATTTCCTTTGCATCATGCTGGATGAGCCAAGTAACGAAAAAGCCAATATGATTCGCAGCCCAACGATGAACCTCTCGATAATCATCTTGTGTTAATTCTTTATTTTCTAAGTTATAACTATAAATATAGTTGGTTAATGCATCCTCAAAATACCAATCAGCTTTATCGAATAAAGGATTTTCAACTGCCATCCTATTTTCCTCTCAACGAAACTGTCTGAAACTGTAGAATTATAACTCAACCTCTTCCAAATCCTTGACTACATGGACATTTTCAAAGACAGCACTGGCATCACGACGCATTTGGCTAATGTCTTTCGATAGGAAACGCGCGCTGACATGATTGAGCAAGAGGCGTTTGACACCGGCTTCTTTAGCAACTTCCGCAGCCTGCATATTGGTCGAATGGCCATGCTTGCGAGCCATCTTTTCATCTCCTTTGCCATAGGTCGCTTCATGAACCAGAACATCCGCAGCCACAGCCAGGCGAACACTTGAATCGGTCTTTCTGGTGTCACCCAAAATGGTAATGGTCTTACCCGGACGAGGAGCTGAGATATAATCAGATGCAATGATTTTGGTACCATCTTCTAGGACAATATCCTGACCATTCTTGACTTTTCCAAAGAGAGGACCAAAAGGAACGCCCGCCTCGCGCAGCTTGTCCGCATCCAGCGTTCCTTCCAAATCTTTCTGCATCACCCGATAACCCACGCAGAAAATCGTGTGGTCTAGCTTATCCGCATAAACAGTAAACTTGTCCGTCTCCAAAATCTTGCCCAGACTGTTTTCATCAAACTCATGAAAATCAATCCGATAAGGCAGACGAGAACCAGACACGCGCAGGCTTGTCATCACAAAGCTTTTGATACCGACTGGTCCATAAATTTCCAAATCCGTCTGCTCTTCATTGGCCTGAAAAGCTCGGCTAGAGAGGAAACCCGGCAAGCCGAAAATGTGGTCGCCGTGTAGGTGCGTGATGAAAATCTTTGAAATCTTACGAGGTTTGATGGTAGTTTCCAAGATTCGATTCTGGGTACCTTCACCGCAATCAAACATCCAGACTTCATTGATTTCCTCCAAAAGCTTGAGAACAAGACTGGACACATTGCGAGCCTTGGACGGCTGACCGGCTCCGGTTCCTAAAAATTGTAATTGCATATTTTTCTTTCTAAATGATATAAATCATAGCAGAGCGATTCTGCGAGTGATAATACTTTTTGCCAACATAAGACTGGGCTAGCTGATTAACTTCATCTTGATTGTAGCCCAGAACTCTTTGGCTGCCATCCGCAAGCTGCTGCCAATCGGTCAAGGCAGTCAGTTGCTTACATTCCACGACTTGAGACTCAGCTTTGAGAGGCACCATTTTTATTCTCCCAGCTTCTTCGTAGACCAAGTACTGGGGAAAGACTTGCGCGATTTCAAAGAGCAAGTCAGCTGATACCGGCTCTGGCTTTTCAGGGAAGACCAAGCCGACTTCCTTCTTCTCGTAGCAAAATCCATAGGACTTGCCAGAAAGATTGAGGCGGATAAAAGGTTTAGTTTCTAGAAAGTTGGGCTCAGGATTCCACAAGTCCAGCGCTTGCGTAATTTCTAGAAAATAGGCTGTTGCGGCTTCCGGACTTTTCTTTTGATAAAGCTCAGCAAAGTAAGCGTTGATAACACTAGGTGGCGGTGTGATAAAGCTCAGCTTCTGCTCTTCCGTCAGGCCAGCCAATACTTGCTCTAAGTAGACCCTGTCTAGGCTCGTAAAACCGCCGTATTTGAGGGCCAAGTCAATAAAATCAGTCATAAAATTCTTCCAGTTTCCATTTATTTTTTTCGGCAATCCAGCCTGAAATAGCTTCGATATCGTCTATGTATTCTCGATTTCCGATAATTGCGACTTTCTCTAAATCATGAATCTTGTAGGCCTTAGACGGCGCTACCTTGATGGTAAAAGGCACAAAGAGCTCTTTCATCCGCTCCAGCAGGACTTGCTGCAAAAGAGCTCTGCTATTGTCCGCCTTAGCCGAAATCAAAGAATAAGGAGTCAGGGTCGGGGTGAAATCCTCCGCCTTATCCGCTTTGTTATAGAGAGTCAGCCGGGGAATATCCAGCATATCCAGCTCTTTCATGATGTCAAGGACAGTCTTTTCATGCTCCTCATGATGAGGGTCACTAGCATCAATAACATGGACCAGCAAATCGACATTTTTGCTCTCTTCCAGAGTGGATTTAAAGCTGGATACCAGCTCTGTCGGCAAATCCTGAATGAAGCCAACTGTGTCCGTCAGCGTGACATTGAGCTGACCACTGAGGTTGATGTTCTTAGTCGTGGCATCCAGCGTCGCAAAGAGTTCGTCCGCCTCATACTGGCTCTTGCTAGTCAAGCAGTTCATAATAGTGGACTTGCCAGCATTGGTATAGCCGATGAGGCCGATTTTGAAAATGCTGGACTCTAGCCGCTTTTCACGAACGGTTGCCCGATTTTTCTCGACCGCCTTGAGCTGGCGCTCAATATCATGAATCTGATTGCGTACACTGCGTCGATTGAGCTCCAGCTGACTTTCACCAGGCCCGCGAGAGCCAATTCCACCAGCCTGACGGCTGAGCATAATGCCCTGCCCAACCAAGCGAGGAAGCAGGTACTTGAGCTGGGCCAAATGCACCTGAAGTTTCCCCTCATGACTTCTAGCCCTCATGGCAAAAATATCCAAAATCAGCTGCATACGGTCAATGACCTTGA
>NZ_CALIIB010000028.1 GCF_938020365.1 uncultured Streptococcus sp.
CTTTACCAGCAGGGATTTGCAATTTTACAAGTTTTTCGACTTTTTTAGCCATTTTTAAATCCTCCTTTGTGGTTTTGGCGGTAATTAGAGATTTTTACCTCCCACAAGTATGCTTTTTGCATACTTTTCTATTATACACTAATCTTTTCAAAATGCAAGAAAAATTCTTATATTTTCTCATTTTTATGGTAAAATGGTTACATGGTATTATTAAAAATTGCTTCTGTATTATTTATCTTTTTAACACTTATCTTATCGATTATCGCAGTGAAGGTCTTCAGGCTAAGAAAATTTGGCTTGAATTTTGCAGATTTGGCTTTCCCTTTTTTTGCTATAGAGTTGTATATCATTTCAGACAAGGCCTTCTACCATAGTCTTTTACCCCACCTATTATTAGTATTGTCTGGCCTAGCTATCGCCATCACAGCTTATTTTCTTAGGAAAAAACGGACTTTCTACTATCCCAAGTTCTTTAAATTTTTCTGGCGGGCTGGTTTTATCTTGACCTTCTTTATGTACCTAGGCATGGTCATCGCTCTCTTTTTATAAATGTAAAACAAAACCCATCGGGCAAATCCGATGGGTTTTCGTATGCGGAACTTACAAGTCATGCTTTATATCTTCCGATTCTCTTACTTTTATTCATGAATTTCTAAAGGCAGACCATCCGGATCAAAGAAGAAAGCCATCTTACGGCCATCAAAGTCATCATAGCGCAGCTCGGTATGGGGAATCTCCAAACGATCAAATTCCGCTAGCGTTTCTTCAACATCTGTCACTTGGAAAGCCAGATGCCGCAACCCAGTATGCTCTGGTGCAGGCAGGGTTGGCCGCTTGGGAGCCGCTTCCTTGATGAAAATTTCCAGTGTCAAATTCCCTTTGCGGACATTAAAGAGGATGTCCTGCTTGTCGGGTCGATGGTGCTCATCCAGCATGTCAAAGCCCAGCTTTTCCACATAAAAATCCTTAGTCTTGTCATAATCATGGCCAATAATCGCAATATGGTGAATGCTATCTAGTTTCATGACTTTTTCCTTTCATTCTTCAGTAGAGAAAATCTGTCGGCTAACTGCTGGCAGATTTTTATTTACAGGACATTATTCTTGTTAACCAACTGCTCGGGAAAAAGTTTAACTTGTCTGCAACACTTTTCTCGGCTTCGTTCCTTCGGCTGGTCCGATAACACCTGCTGCTTCCAGCTCTTCCATAAGACGAGTAGCCCGATTAAAGCCGACCGAAAGTCGCCGCTGAATCATAGATGCGCTAGCCTTCTGAGTCTCAATAACCAAGGCCTTGGCTTCCTCAAAGAGAGGATCGCCTTCATCATCGCCCCCGCCAGTATCCAAATCACTTTCAGATACTTCGCCTGGATCAAAACTATCATCATAGTCAGCTTCAGCTTGATTCTTGACAAAAGCTACGATTCGCTCTACATCTTCATCTGAGATAAAGGAGCCCTGCAGACGGACTGGGTGGTTTTCATCAATCGGCTTAAAGAGCATGTCTCCACGACCCAAGAGCTTTTCTGCTCCATTTTCATCCAGAATGGTTCGGCTGTCTGTCCCGCTGGATACAGCAAAGGCAATCCGAGAGGGTACATTGGCCTTAATCAGCCCCGAGATTACATCTACAGATGGCCGCTGGGTAGCCAGAATCATGTGAATTCCAGCCGCACGCGCCTTTTGTCCCAGACGAATAATAGCATCTTCCACTTCCTTGCTAGCCACCATCATGAGGTCAGCCAGCTCGTCCACGATGACGACGATTAAAGGCAGGGGAGCCTGCTTGTACTCTGACTGGGCATTGTACTCAGCTACTTTAGCATTGTAGCCTGCAATATTACGGGCACCGACCTTGGAGAAGAGTTCATAGCGATTTTCCATCTCATCTACAACCTTCTGGAGTGCACGGCTAGCCTTGCGTGGATTGGTCACAACAGGGATAAGCAAGTGGGGAATGTCATTATAAACAGATAGCTCCACCATCTTAGGATCCACCATCATAAACTTGACTTCATCGGGTCTGGCCTTCATGAGAATGCTGGCGATAATGCCGTTGACCGCCACAGATTTACCAGAACCAGTAGAGCCCGCCACCAAGAGATGGGGCATCTTAGCCAAGTCAAAGGACCGGACAGAACCATTGACAGCCTTCCCAAGTGGGATTTCTAGGAGCTTGCTGGCATCTGTCTTCGACTGTTCCCAAAGTTCTCGGAAAGTCACAGTCGCAATTTCAGAGTTGGGTACTTCAATCCCGACAAGAGATTTTCCAGGAATCGGTGCCTCGATCCGCACATCCTTAGCAGCTAGGGCAAGAGCCAAGTCATCCGCCAGATTGGAGATCCGATTGACCCGAACACCGACAGCTGGCTTGACCTCATATTTGGTGACAGAAGGTCCGATTTCAGCCCGCTCGACAGTAACCTTAATCCCAAAACTAGCAAATGTTTCTTCCAAAATCTTAATATTCTCTCGGACAATCCTCTTTTCCCTGGACTGATTTTTGGGCTTGTCAGGCGCAAAGAGATTGATGGTCGGTAATTTATAGTCTAGACTTTCTTTAGCTGTAAAATCCACTTCTACATCTGTATCTGACTCTGCTTTCTCTATTTCCTCTTCGCAGTCAAAGTCCAGGGGCTCATGAGGATCATACTCTCCCGATTCAGCATAGTCCGCCTCATCAAAGTCCATAGGCGAGTAAGACAAGTCCTCACCATCTAAAATCTCCCCCGTTTCAGGATCCACTTCCGTTTCTATCTGCTCTACCTCAATGGCTTGCATAGCTGCCTGTGCGGCTTTCTCCTCCCGCTCAAGGAAACGAAGCTGACGTTTCTCCTCCTCTTTTTCTCTCCAGTTTTGGAAAGCCATGCTAAATTTCTCGGCAAGATCATAAAGCGACCATGGACTCATGAGCAGAGCCCCCAGCAAAATCAGGAGCAACCCGATAAAATAAGAGCCGATATTTGAAAAAAGAAAAGAAATCGGAGCATAAAGAGCCGCCCCAATCAGCCCCCCACCAGCAAATGAGGACACTTTAAAGGCCAACAAATCTGTCAAGACTCGCGTAAGCGTCGTGGATAAAACCTGCCCTTTCAAATGCAAAACATGAACAAAATAGGCTTGAAAAATTAAGCTGAGTCCTAAGAAAAAGCTGATAAAGCCTGAGATCTTTCCTTCATGTTTATGCAGCCACTTAAAGAAAAAGAGATAAAACAAGGCAGCTAGAATCACCACATAAGCCAGGCTCCCTACTAGAACCCGAATTAAATTATAGATGGTAACTCCAAAAGCCCCCAGCTTCAAAGCAGCAAACAACAAAGCGATAGCCAAAACAAAAGTGACTATCATCCGTCGAATCGCTTTTTGTCTTTCTAATTCTGCTTTTGTTGGTCGTCTCGTAGTCCGACCGTTTTTTGTATTTTTCTTATTTGCCATAACTTTCATTATACCATATTTTAAGATCTTCTAAACAGAAAACTAGCTGCCTTTTGCAACTAGTTTCTGCCTTATTCTTCTGGCAAAATCACCCAGAAAATGAGGTAGGGAAGAAGCCCAATCCCATAAGCGAAAAAGGAAACTCCCTAGATGACACGGATGATGACCGGATCTATATTAAAATACCGAGCCAAGCCGGAGCAAACTCCCTTCAAACGAACGATAAATTTTTATCAAACGAAACCAATGATTTTTATCTTATTTTACCATAATTTTTCCTCAAATAATTGTTGGAACTTCACTATCGCCCTCAAAATCTTCGACTTTTTCTTAATTCGGGAAAGGTTTCTGGATACGCCCTAGTATAAAAGGCGAGAGCGGACCAACCAAGAGGAAGTTGAGGGAAACCGCCATTACAAAATTTGTTCCCCAAGCTCCCAAATAGCTTTCCATTGACAAGGACACACCCTAATATTTTTTCAGCGCTTATGTTGATCTTTCAAAAAACGAAAGAGCAGATCTTTGACCAATGGTCCCACTAAAAGAACATCTATTAGAAATGCTACTATAAAACCAGATGAACAATATAGCTTCCTTAAAATTTATAGGCACAAGTGCTCCATTTCTGAAGTATCACATTCATTCTAGCATATATATTTTTATAGAAAGCGGAAATTTCAAAAAAGTGTTTCTATAGCTCAGATTGGTAATCTTTATCTATTTTTGCTAGACTATTTAGAAGAAAACAGCGGAAAGGAGAATAGTATGCGAGCAGGTGTGATTGTCTACAATCCTTTCTTTGACAAGATTTTGCTGATTCACCGCTGGAAGAATGGACAAGAGTATTTCGTGATTCCCGGTGGGACTATCGAACTTGGAGAAGGACCTCTAGAAACCGCCTTACGGGAAATGAAAGAAGAAGTCAATCTTAACTTTTCTGCTGACCAGCTGTACACAGCTTTTTCCCTGAACAATCAGGGAAAAGAGGAGTATTATTTCTACACCAGTCTAAGTACGGCTGAGACTCCCCTCATGCAAGGCGAGGAGCTCGAGCGCAGTAGTCTCCAAAACATTTACCTGCCCGAATGGGTCAGCTTGCAAGAACTTTACAACCACAATCTGCGTCCAAAAAGCCTCAAATCCCTGCTCTTGGAATTTCTGACGCAGGAAAGTTTGAAAAACTAAAGCACTTATAGTAAAATAGCAATAGTTCATAAACTTATGCATAGAAAGGTTATTTATGAAAAAAATCATTCTTTTTAGTCTTTTATCTGCACTTGCTCTGACAGGCTGCTCCACTAAAGAAGATTCTACCACCAAGTCCTCCAGTGCTCCTAAGCAGTCTTCTGCTACCGATACCAGTTCTGAGGCAGCTGAAGCTCAAAAACTCCGTGAACAGTACAAGGATGCCATGACCAATGAAAATGCCAACTTCCCACAATTATCTACAGAAGTTGCCGAAGATGAGGCTGAAGTCAAGATTATCACAACGCAAGGAGACATTCGCCTCAAGCTGTTTCCTAAATATGCTCCTTTAGCTGTCGAAAATTTTCTGACACATGCGAAGGAAGGCTATTATGATGGAGTGATTTTCCACCGCGTTATCAATGACTTCATGATTCAGACAGGCGATCCTAAAGGAGATGGCACAGGTGGCGAATCCATTTGGAAAGGCAAGAATGAGTCTATTGACTCAGGAAATGGCTTCAAGAATGAATATTCTCCTTACCTCTACAACTTGCGCGGTGCACTAGCCATGGCCAATGCTGGAAAAGACACCAACGGCAGTCAATTTTTCATCAACCAAAGCAAGAAAGATTTATCCAAACAATTACCAACCGACACCTTCCCAGCTAAAATCATTGAAGCTTACAAGAACGGCGGAAATCCAAGCCTTGACGGCGGCTATACCGTCTTTGGTCAAGTCATTGAAGGCATGGACGTAGTAGACAAAATCGCTGCCACAGAAACTGGTGATAAAGACAAACCCAAAACAGATATTAAAATCGAAAAAATTGAAATTATAAAAGAATAGGAAAAAGTCAACTCGAACTCTGCTCATCTTATGAGTTAGGTCCTAGTGTCAACAAAAGAAAAAACCAGTCCCCAAAAAACGAGGACTGGTTTTACTATACATTTTTCTAATCATCCAGCAGAAACAGCATACTTCAACTCCACTTTTAAAGTGAGGTATGTAGCTTCTAACTTTTGAAAATAAGGTAGACGCTGAGTCTGCAATTAGATTTTACTGGACATAATTACCACCTGTAAAATGATAATACTCTTCCAGTGTGAGACCAGATTCGGAAATTTCCTTGGCCTCTTTTCCTACATAGCGTAAATGCCAACTTTCAGGCACATAGCCAGTAGACCCCTCCTTGCCAACAGGATAGCGTACTACAAAACCATACTTATAGGCATTGTCCAAGAGCCACTGACTAGCTCCAGCTTCTTCAACCAGATTGCCGCTACTATCAATCAGATCAAATGCTAAACCAGTTTGGTGCTCGCTGTAGCCTGGTCTTGCCGAATAGCGATCAGCCGCAGCTAGTCCATCTCGATTCACATAACTTTGATAAAGGCCGACCTGAGTTTGATAGCTACGAAAACCGCTATATTGGTTGCTGATAGGATAACCTTTGGACTGCATATCTGCGATTAACTTAAGTAGTTCTGCTTTAGCAGTCGGATTCTCACCTGGATTGTAGTCAGCAGATAATGGATAGTGTTTATTGGCGATGACTATTTCGTCATATTTCCCTTGAACGCTATAATAGCTTCCGTTGTAAGAAACATTTTTATCAACAGTTACGTCCTGTTTCTGCTCCTTCTTAGACTCCGCACTATCCGATTCACTCCTTGTATCTTGGCTAGATGCCTGATCTTTTTCAGCCTCTTTCTTTTCAACAGATACCTTTGAGCTACTTGCCTGCTTGTTTGTACTACTTTCAGTCTTGTCTTTAGCTGCTGAGCAAGCACTTAAAAGCAAGACTGACATTGCTAGAAAAATAAGTTTATTATATTTCATTGTATTCCACTAACTTTCTGAAACTTCAATATTGTAGATTGCAAAGGAATTTCCAGTCGGCTTCAAATAGTAAGTTTTATTTTTTCGATTGACACTATTTGGAGTACTATCAATATAGTGAACTGTATAGTCCTCATAAGTCGTCACAATATAAGAGCCATTCTCCCCTCTCACTTCACGGATATCCAAAGCTCCTGGATCGTAATAATCAATTTTCGCCTTCTTGACACCACCACCTGTAGTCCACTCAACCATCTCTTTGTATGATGGACTAGAAGTGTCATAATATTGAGCATAATAATTAGAACGATTAGAGACCGATCTGAAAACAGCCGTGCGATATTCGCTAAGGAAATTAGTGATTTTTGCCTTGTTAGCTTCTAGTTTTTTAGCTTCTTCGTCCTTTTCTTTGATCTTATCTGTCACTTCTTTAGGTAAAGATAAAGCAACATCAAGCGTGTCTCCTTTGACAGCAATGCTCTCCTTGTTGGTTACAAAAGTGTTACCAGCAACAACAAACTTAGCATAAACTTCCAGTTCTTGATGTGGTACAACTTGAATATCTGTTTCAAAGCTACTACCAATTTCCTTGCCATTTACAACAATTTTAAGGTCTGTTGCATTTGAAGTTTCTGCTGGCATAGTAACCTTCAATCGTTTCTTTTCAGACTTAAGATCTAATTTAATTTCATTATTCTTAGCAGTGGCTAAATCAAGCTGAATCTTACTCTCAATCTCTCCAACTTCCGTCTTCCCTTTCAGGGTAAATTCCTGCTTGATAAAATGATATTTGCCAATATTCGTCTCAGCATTCTTACTCAAAGGAAGGCTTTTCTTATCTCCTGCTTTGATGCTCGCATTGTCTAAGTTCGTGTTAACCTTCACCTCTACTGGATAGGCCACTATTTGATATTCCTGAAAAATCCCAAATTTCTTGCTTTTTTCAGTTACACCTAAAAGTTTATTCTGATTGTCATCAATATAGGCTGATTTACCCTTTGACTTAGCAATGTTGTCCAACTCGGTCTCAATATTGATTTCTTGACTCTCTAAGTGCTCGACCAAAGCCCTCGCGTCTGCACGTGTCCACTTATCTGAGTTAGAAGAAAGTAGGTTTGCGATTCCATCATAATCCTTTTTAGTAACCGCTTTTGCAAAATCATCCGTAACAACTTTAACACCTGTCACTGAGCTCAAATAAAGAAAGGCTGCCACCAAAACAGAAAGTAGAATAAGAGGAAAAGCAATCAGCATGACTTTCTTCTTCGACATTCTTTTTTCTGCTTTTTTTATTGCTTTCTGTGGTAATTCCGATTCCAGTAATTCAGAGCGAATAGGTAGATTAAGAAAACCTTGATTTCGTGCTTCTAAAAATTCCTCTTTAGTCGGCTTTCTACCAATATTCGTCTCGAAAGCTTGTAGCCAATTTTCCCGTTGCTCTTGGTATTGATCCGATTCTGAAATCTCTTTCTTTTCTTCTTTAGGAGAAGCCTCAACAAATTCTTCTTTGAGAAACTCTACAGCTGGCTCCTCTTGCCCCAAATTTTGTTCCTGAGTCACCGAGCTTTGCTTCTCTTCAGCTAGCCTATCGTTACTTTGTCCTGCAGGAGCCGCAATAGAAATAATCTTCTTGGGATCAAAGTCAGAACGTTTTCCTTCTAAAAACTCATCTGCGGTTGGCTTTCTACCAATAACCTGCTCAAAAAGCTCAACCCACTTTTCTTTCGTTGTCATAAATCACCTCCCAGAACTTTACATCATCATAAGACTCATCAGTAATGAGAAAGCGATGAAAGTAAAGATAAATGTAATCACACTATTGACAATAATTGCCAGTAAATATTTATAAAAAGGATCCATTGACGTGCTAGATTTTGAATAAATCAAAGCAAAGGTTGCACCGACCCCAATTAACACTAAGCCAATCCATGCTAGGAAGAGGGATACAGACATAATCCCAAGTAAGCTAAATAAAGCAGAAAGAGCCACAAAAGGTAAGACAATCGCATAGAGTCTGCCATACCAGTCAAATGCCTTATTAAAGCTAAAGCTTCCATCCTTATAGACCATGCGTTTTACAGCAAAGCCTCCTAAAATAATGGAGAAAAGAACGAGGGCTGCCGCTATCAGTGAGACCAAGAAAAGTCTAAAATCAAAAGTCGGACCACTGTAAAAGCCAAAACTCACCGAAGAAATAATATTATAAAAATTATAATTCACCACAATAGCTGCAAAGAAAACAGTCAATCCTAGGGAAAGATAGCCATTTAATTTATTACTTTCAACTTCTGAAGTTGGCGACTTCCAAGCAGAAACAAGCCAAGCCCAGAAACCTTTCATTGTTTTAGAAAATTCACTTGGTTGCGCCGGCTGTTGCTGACTGTAATATGCCTGTGACCCGTGCTGAAAATTCTGCCCATTGAACTGACTTTGCTGATTGTTTTGATAGACTTGCTGGTTAAAGCCTTGCGGACCAGAAGATTGAGGCTGTCCAACAAACTGGTTAGGTTGCCCACCATTTGGCTGTTGATAAGGATGGCTCTGCTGGGCAAATGATTGTATTTGATTAGCAAATTGATTTTGGTTAAGCTGTTGCTGAGGAAGCTCTTGATATTGCTGCCCAGTTGGCTGAGTGGACGATGCCTGCCCATTCTGTTCCTGAAAACTATTTTGCGGCTGAGCATAATATTCACCGTTTGAAGCTCCTCCTTGTGCTGGAACAGAGTCTGATATGATTGAGCCAGTTTCACTTCCAACTTGATGTGCACTTGCCACCTCAGGTTCCACAAACTCACCAGCTAGCAAAGCTTGAGCAATTTCTGCATCCGTTGCTGAACGACCATTCACAGCTTCAAAATATTCGAGCCAATCTTGCTTTAACATATAAAAATCTCCCATCAATAAATGATTATCCACATATTAGTATACAAAAAATTAAGTAAAAATTCAATCAAGGCAATAGGCACGCATAAACACCAAAAAATATGAAGTAAGCCAAATACTTTAATCAAAAAGTAAAAAGACCACATCCTATATGGATACTGTCAAATTTACGAAAACTTATAAATTATAGAGACATTATAGAAAAGCAAAAAACCAGAACCCATAAAATAAAAAAACAACAGCATATAGCCGTTGTCTTTTATGAATTAGCATATCGGGAAGACAGGATTCGAACCTGCGACACCTTGGTCCCAAACCAAGTACTCTACCAAGCTGAGCTACTTCCCGATCACAAGTAAAAACGGAGTCATATGACCTCGTTCCCCTTTATGCACCCTAGAGGAGTCGAACCTCTAACCGCCTGATTCGTAGTCAGGTACTCTATCCAGTTGAGCTAAGGGTGCCCTGTCGCATATCCGCTATGCCGAGGACCGGAATCGAACCGGTACGATCGTTACCAATCGCAGGATTTTAAGTCCTGTGCGTCTGCCAGTTCCGCCACCCCGGCCTCAAAGCGAACGACGGGATTCGAACCCGCGACCCCCACCTTGGCAAGGTGGTGTTCTACCACTGAACTACGTTCGCATCTCTATCCAAAAAAATGCCGGCTACATGACTTGAACACGCGACCCTCTGATTACAAATCAGATGCTCTACCAACTGAGCTAAGCCGGCTCATTTATATTTCTATGCGGGTTAAGGGACTTGAACCCCCACGCCCTAAAGCGCCAGATCCTAAATCTGGTGCGTCTGCCAATTCCGCCAAACCCGCGCTTATGACCCGTACTGGGCTCGAACCAGTGACCCTTTGATTAAAAGTCAAATGCTCTACCAACTGAGCTAACGAGTCTTTCTTCTTGAAACTGTCTAACAATTTCAACGGTCCCGACGGGAATCGAACCCGCGATCTTCGCCGTGACAGGGCGACGTGATAACCGCTACACTACGGGACCTATATGGGAGTTAACGGGATCGAACCGCTGACCCTCTGCTTGTAAGGCAGATGCTCTCCCAGCTGAGCTAAACTCCCAAAAAGGAAGTACTCCGACTTCCTATCCTGCTAAGCGACTACCATATCTCACAGGGGGCAACCCCCAACTACTTCCGGCGTTCT
>NZ_CALIIB010000029.1 GCF_938020365.1 uncultured Streptococcus sp.
GGATGATATTGAACTCTTAAATGAAGCAGGAAACGAGTTTTCAGAGGAAGCTATTCTTGCAGGTGAATTGACACCTGTCTTCTTCGGTTCAGCCCTGACTAACTTTGGAGTACAGACCTTCCTTGAGACTTTCCTCAAGTTTGCGCCAGAGCCACACGGGCACAAGAAAACAGACGGAGAAATTGTCTATCCTTATGACAAGGATTTCTCAGGCTTTGTTTTTAAAATTCAAGCCAACATGGATCCTCGTCACCGTGACCGTATCGCTTTTGTCCGTATCGTATCTGGCGAATTTGAGCGTGGCATGAGTGTCAATTTGCCTCGTACTGGGAAGGGCGCTAAGCTTTCGAATGTTACCCAGTTTATGGCTGAAAGTCGTGAGAATGTCACCAATGCCGTAGCAGGAGATATTATCGGAGTTTACGATACCGGTACTTATCAAGTTGGAGATACCTTGACGGTTGGAAAAAATAAGTTTGAATTTGAACCACTGCCAACCTTTACACCTGAGATTTTCATGAAAGTATCTGCTAAGAACGTCATGAAACAAAAATCCTTCCACAAGGGGATTGAGCAATTGGTGCAAGAGGGAGCCATTCAGCTTTATACAAATTACCAAACTGGTGAGTACATGCTAGGGGCTGTGGGACAACTCCAGTTTGAAGTCTTTAAGCACCGTATGGAAAATGAATACAATGCAGAAGTGGTCATGAGCCCAATGGGGAAAAAGACAGTTCGTTGGATCAAACCAGAGGACTTGGATGAACGGATGTCATCAAGCCGCAATATCTTGGCTAAGGACCGTTTCGACCAACCAGTCTTCCTCTTTGAAAATGACTTTGCCCTCCGCTGGTTTGCGGATAAATATCCAGATGTAGAGTTAGAAGAGAAGATGTGATTCAGTACCACCAATTGGAACTAAAGTTCCTAATTGGTGGACGCTAGCCGCTATTTGGCGGACTAGCTAGCTGCCTCACTAACTACGTTTGGCAAAAGAAATCGATTTGCCAAACTCCGTGTCGTGGTATAAAAGCCGGTAACCGCTATGGCGGCTTACCTAAACGCTTCACTAGTAAAGTTATACGAATAGTATCGATTCGTAAAACTTTACGTCGTCACAGTCAAGCTACCTAACTACATTTGGCAAATGAAATCGATTTGCCAAACTCCGTGTCGTAGTATAAAAGTCGGTAACCTCTATAGCGTTTTACCTAAACATTTTACGTCGTAAAACTCAGTGTCATAATTTAACAATCTGTAACCGCTATGGTGGCTTACCTAAACGCTTCACTAGGAAAGTAAGCGTAGTGTCTCACTGCCTCACTAACTCATCGGTGAACAATAATCGTTTCCGTCTCTTCGTGTCGTAGCTATTGATTTGATTTAGCTAACTTCCTTACAGCTATATTTAAAAGATGATATTGATTTGCATGTTTTTTTGTCAGGACCTAGGAGCTTTGACTTTTGGGCTAAGTGTGGACATTAGGCGTGAGCTATTAGACAATCATTCTAGATCCCAGAAAGGAGTTCTATGTTTCTGGAAAGAAAACTAAAAGATAAATCTGTCTGGATCAACATTGACTCAGATGATGTTAAAAAGAATGGACAGATTTATCAGGATTATAATATCGACCTTGAAACTATCGAATATGCGCTGGATAAAAACGAGCGAGCTCACATGGACTACAATCGCGAGAATGGGACGGTTCTTTTCATCTATAATGTCCTAAATTTAGCGACAGAGAAGGACTACTATGAGACCATTCCGATGACTTTCGTGGTGCAGCAGGATCGTCTCATCACCATCAGTAATCAAGACAATGCCTATGTGGTTGATATCATGAAGGCCTACACTGAGCACCATGAACCCGTGTCAGTCTATAAGTTTCTTTTTGCCAGTTTAGAGTTGATCTCCAATTCCTACTATCCGGTCATAGAGCAGATGGACAAGCGCAAGGATGAGCTTAACCGACTTTTGCGTCAAAAGACCACCAAAAAGCACCTGTTTGCCCTCTCCGACTTGGAAACTTCCATGGTCTATCTGGTAGCGGCATCCAAGCAAAATAGTATACTTTTAGAGCATATCAAGAGCCATGCCGTTTATCGTGGCTTTGATGAACTAGAAACCGAGCAATTTGAAGATGCCATGATTGAGGCACGTCAGCTAGTTTCAATGACAGATTTGATTGCTCAGGTTCTTAGCCAGCTTTCGGGCTCCTACAATAATATCCTGAACAATAATCTGAATGATAATTTGACTGTCTTGACCATCATTTCAGTTCTTCTGGCAGTCTTAGCAGTCATCACTGGCTTCTTCGGTATGAATGTACCCCTGCCTTTGTCAGATGATAAAAATGCTTGGCTTTATATTATCATCATTAGCTTTGTTCTCTGGACTCTTTTGACCAAGCTCCTCAACTGGGTGGTCAATAAAGAGCGATGAATAAAATACATTAAACGAATGAGGTTTTCGAGCCTCATTTTTTTATGGTCTTAGCTGGAATGAGTTTCATATTTTATTTATGAAAAATAGAGAGAAAATTTCTTGTATAGTAGGACAAAAAGATGAAAAACTGCTTTCAAAGTAGTATAATAATCTTAGTATCATAATAGGAGGTTTCGTATGCTTCATGTAGAAAAACTAGAAAAAAGTTTTGGGCAAAAGCAAGTCTTGTTCGGTATTGATTTTGAAGCCCAGCCGGGGCATATCCTTGGTTTGATTGGGAAAAACGGTGCTGGGAAAACAACGATTTTTCACAGTATTTTACGCTTCTTAGACTATAGTGGAGAGATTCGTTTCGAGGGGCATCCTATCGAGCAGGAGACCTATAGCAGGATTGGCTATCTCCCAGAGGAAAGAAGCCTGATGCCCAAGCTGACGGTCTTTGAACAAGTGCGCTATCTGGCAAATCTAAAAGGTGTGCCGACAGCTGTTGTCAAAGAAAAACTGCCCCAGTGGATGGAAAAGCTACAAGTCAAAGGTAAGTTGACTGACAAAATCAAGAGTTTGTCTAAGGGGAACCAGCAAAAGGTTCAGCTGATTATCACGCTCCTGCATAAGCCAGACTTGATTATTTTAGACGAGCCTTTCAGCGGTCTGGATCCTGTCAATACTGAAATCCTGAAAGAAGTCATTATTGAAGAGAAAAAGCGCGGAGCGACGATTATATTCTCGGATCATGTCATGACAAATGTGGAAGAGCTGTGCGATGATGTCTTGATGATTCGTGACGGGCAAGTGGTTCTCAATGGGGATGTACAGGCAGTCCGCAACCAATATGGGAAAACACGTCTTTTCGTTTCAAGTGACTTGTCACAGGCTGAATTAGAAGCCCTGCCCCATGTTGTCAAGGTGACGCAGACCAAGCAAGGAATCTGGAAATTGATTCTGGACGATGAAACAGCTGGTCCTGAATTGTTTGATCGCTTGACGCAGGGAAGATATGTGGAAACTTTTGACCAGCAGGCACCGACAATTGATGAAATTTTCAAATTAGAATCAGGGGTGGAAGTATGAAACAAATGTTAATCGTAATCAAAGAAACCTACCTGCGTCATGTTAAGTCTTGGAGTTTTGTCTTTATGGTCTTGTCTCCTTTTCTCTTTCTTGGGTTGAGCTTGGGGATTGGCTATCTGCAAGGAAGCTCTATGGCCTCCTCTAAAAAGGTGGCAGTGCTAACCCAGCTTGATTCTGTCAGAGAAGTATTAAGAGCTGAAGATCAGCTGAGCTTTCAGTACAAAGATAAAGCAGCAGCTAAGCAGGCTGTAAAAGATAAGAAAATCGCAGGCTATCTGACGGTTGAGGAAAAAGACGGACAGCTCTCTGCTACCTACTATGCAGAAACCAGCATGAACGCTGCAACGAAAATGGCTCTGTCCAATTCCCTTATCCAGGTCCAGCAGGCTTTAAACTTGGCTCAGGCCCATTTATCAGATGAGCAGAGTCAGATTCTTGCGCGGACAGTCCAGTTTGAAGAAAAAATCGATGAAAACAAAGAAAGCAAGAAGATGGTTCAGACCTTTGCTGCAATAGGACTGGGCTTCCTGCTCTATATGATTCTGATTACTTATGCCAGTATTACTGCCCAAGATGTGGCCAGTGAAAAAGGCACCAAAATCATGGAAGTTATCTTCTCCAGTATTAAGGCGACGGATTATTTCTATGCCCGTATGATTGGGATTTTTGCAGTGATTCTTAGCCATCTGGGCATTTATGTGCTTGGTGGACTGGCGGCCTTTCTCTTTGCGGACAGCATTCCTCTTGTATCCCAAGTCTTGAAGAGCAATCCAGCCATTCAGAAGTATATCGGAGAAGCTGTTTCTTTGAATACCCTAGCTTTTGTAGCAGTTAGTATCTTTATGTATGTTGTTTTGTCAGCCTTTCTTGGTTCAATGGTGGCGCGAGCAGAAGATACAGGAAAAGTCCTTTCGCCCGTTATCATGCTGATTTTAGTTGGCTTTATGGGAGTTTCTTCGCTAGGGGCAGCAGGAGACAATGTGATTTTGAAGGTTGGTTCTTATCTTCCGTTCATCTCGACCTTCTTCATGCCATTCCGATCTATCAATGGCTATGCGACCAGCTTGGAAGCTTGGCTTTCTCTAGGAATTACAGCTGCTTTTGCGGTGATGATGACCGTTTTCATTGCACGAATCTACTCCAGTCTTGTTCTACAAACAGATGATTTAGGAGCTTGGAAGACCTTCAAACGTGCTTTAAGATATAAATAAATCACAACTTCACTGGAGTCATCTGGTGGAGTTTTCTTTTTGTATTTTAATTTAATATTTTGAATAATAGGGCTAGGTAAAAAGTAGAATTTATGGTAAAATAGTACAGATAAAACAAGGAGTGGAAAAATGGTAGAACCTAAATATAAGCGTATTTTGATTAAACTATCTGGAGAAGCTTTGGCTGGCGAAAAAGGTGTAGGGATCAACATCGCTACTGTTCAAAAAATGGCTGAAGAAATCAAGGAAGTCCATGAACTGGGCATTCAAATTGCCTTGGTTATCGGTGGTGGTAATCTTTGGCGAGGCGAGCCAGCAGCAGAAGCAGGTATGGATCGCGTTCAAGCGGACTATACTGGCATGTTGGGAACAGTCATGAATGCACTTGTAATGGCGGATTCTCTGCAACAAGTGGGCGTTGACACTCGCGTTCAGACAGCGATTGCGATGCAGCAGGTGGCTGAGCCTTATATTCGTGGACGTGCTCTTCGTCACTTGGAAAAAGGTCGGATCGTTATTTTCGGTGCTGGTATTGGTTCACCATATTTCTCAACAGATACGACTGCTGCTCTGCGGGCTGCGGAAATTGAGGCAGATGCTATCCTCATGGCTAAAAATGGTGTGGATGGGGTCTACAATGCCGATCCAAACAAGGATAAAACAGCTGTGAAGTTTGATGAATTGACCCATCGTGATGTCATCAACAAAGGTTTGCGCATCATGGACTCGACTGCTTCTACCCTTTCTATGGACAATGACATTGATCTAGTTGTCTTTAATATGAATGAACCTGGCAATATCAAACGAGTGGTCTTTGGCGAGCAAATCGGGACAACTGTCTCAAATAATTTATAAAAATCAGGAGAAAAGAAAATGGCAAATGCAATTGTAGAAAAAGCAAAAGAAAGAATGACCCATTCGCACCAAAGTTTGGCACGTGAATTTGGTAGCATCCGTGCAGGCCGTGCTAATGCTAGCCTTTTGGATCGTATCCATGTGGAATACTATGGAGTAGAGACACCGCTTAACCAACTCTCTTCTATCACGATTCCAGAAGCGCGTGTTCTTTTGGTGACACCTTTTGATAAGTCTTCTATCAAGGATATCGAGCGTGCGATCAATGCCTCTGACTTAGGTATCACACCATCTAGCGACGGATCTGTCATTCGTTTGGTTATTCCAGCTCTGACAGAGGAAACTCGTCGTGAATTGGCTAAAGAAGTGAAAAAAGTCGGTGAAAATGCTAAGATTGCGATTCGTAACATCCGCCGCGACGCTATGGACGAAGCTAAGAAACAGGAAAAGGCTAAAGAAATCACTGAAGATGAATTGAAGGTTCTTGAAAAGGATATCCAAAAAGTCACTGATGATGCAGTGAAGCATATCGATGATATGACAGCGACTAAAGAAAAAGAACTTCTAGAAGTTTAATATTTTAGCAGAATCAAAACTCAGTTGGCCTAGGCTGGCTGAGTTGTTTTAACATTAAAATCCTTGCGATTAGAAGAGGCAAGGTAGAAGTAGGACTATATGAACACAAATCTTGCTAGCTTCATCGTGGGGATTATCACGGATGAAAACGATCGTTTTTACTTTGTCCAGAAGGACGAACAAACTTATGCCCTTTCTAAAGAAGAGGGACCGCATGAGCTCGGTCAGTCTGTCAAGGGCTTTGCCTACAGCGATATGAAGCAGAAGCTTCGCCTGACGACTCTTGAAGTCACAGCGACCCAAGAGCAGTTTGGCTGGGGAACAGTGACGGAGGTTCGCAAGGATCTGGGCGTCTTTGTCGATACGGGTCTGCCAGATAAGCAAATCGTGGTGTCACTGGACATCTTGCCAGAAATCAAGGAACTTTGGCCTAAGAAGGGCGACCGCCTCTATATTCGTCTCAGTGTGGACAAGAAAGACCGCATCTGGGGACAGCTGGCCTATCAGGAGGACTTCCAGCGCTTGGCTCGTCCTGCCTACAATAACATGCAGAACCAAAATTGGCCAGCCATCGTTTATCGCCTCAAGCTTTCTGGCACCTTCGTCTATCTGCCAGAGAATAATATGCTGGGCTTTATCCATCCGAGCGAGCGCTATGCAGAGCCACGTCTGGGGCAGGTCTTGGACGCACGGGTAATTGGCTTCCGTGAAGTAGACCGCACCCTTAACCTCTCCCTTAAGCCTCGCTCCTTTGAAATGCTGGAAAACGATGCTCAGATGATCTTGACATATCTGGAGAGCAACGGTGGCTTCATGACTTTGAATGATAAATCTTCACCAGACGATATCAAGGCCACTTTTGGTATTTCCAAAGGCCAGTTTAAAAAAGCCCTGGGCGGTCTCATGAAAGCTGGTAAAATCAAGCAAGATCCGACTGGAACGGAGTTGATTTAAATGAGAAAATCTTGTATCAATCAAAAAGGTATTTGATTTTTTCACTAGATAATAATATGAAAATGAAGGGATAGGTATGGTAGCGCGTTATACGGAAGCTCGTCAGCGAGCAGAATTACATAGAAAGATATGGTCCATAGCTGATGATGTTCGGGGTGCTGTTGATGGCTGGGACTTTAAACAATATGTACTGGGAATTCTTTTTTATCGCTTTATCTCAGAAAATATGTCAGCATATTTTGATAAAGCAGAGCATGAAGCAGGTGATTTAGAATTTCGTTATGCTAACCTGACTGATGAAGAAGCAGAAGAGGATTTCCGTCCTGGAACAGTTGAAGAGAAAGGTTTCTTCATCCTTCCAAGCCAACTTTTTGAAAATGTTGTAAAAAATGCTTCACAAAACCAAGAGTTGAATACTGAATTGGCTAACATTTTCCAAGAAATAGAAAAATCAGCGATTGGGTTCAAATCAGAAGAGGATATCAAAGGTTTGTTTGATAACTTGGATACACGAAGCAATATCCTTGGTGGAACTGTTCCAGAAAAAAATAAACGACTTTCTGACATTCTAAATGGTATCAATAGTATTAACTTTGGCAACTTTGAGGACAATGACATCGATGCCTTTGGGGATGCCTATGAGTTCTTGATTTCCAACTATGCTAGTAATGCAGGAAAAAGTGGGGGTGAATTTTTCACTCCTCAGACAGTATCTAAACTGTTAGCTCGACTAGTTATGGTTGGTAAGGATAAGATTAACAAGGTTTATGATCCGACATGTGGTTCAGGCTCTCTCCTTCTTCAAATGAAAAAACAATACGAAGATCATATCTTAGAGGATGGGTTCTTTGGTCAGGAAATCAATATGACCAACTATAACTTGGCTCGTATGAATATGTTCCTACACAATATCAACTATAATAACTTTGATATTAAGCGAGGAGATACCCTTTTAAATCCTCAGCATTTGGAAGAGAAACCTTTTGATGCTATTGTTTCTAACCCTCCTTACTCTGTCAAATGGGTGGGAGATGGAGACCCAACTCTCATAAACGATGACCGTTTTGCACCAGCTGGTAAACTAGCTCCTAAGTCAAAAGCTGACTTTGCCTTTATCATGCATAGTCTCAACCACTTGTCTAATAAAGGTCGGGCAGCTATTGTTTGTTTCCCGGGTATTTTCTATCGTGGGGGTGCTGAGAAAACCATTCGTCAGTATCTAGTAGATAACAACTTTGTTGAAGCAGTGATTGCTCTTCCTGATAATCTCTTCTTTGGAACTTCTATTGCGACTACTATTTTAGTTCTGGCGAAGAATAAACTGGAAAATAAAACTCTCTTTATCGATGCGAGTAAAGAATTCAAAAAAGAGACTAATAATAATGTTTTAGAGGACATAAATATCGAGCATATTGTCGAATTGTTCACTAATTATCAAAGTGTGGACTATAAAGCAGCTCTTGTTGATAATGAGGTGATTGGCTCAGAGCAAGATTACAACCTATCTGTATCAACCTATGTTGAACCAGAAGATACACGTGAAAGAATTGATATTGATGTGCTCAACAAAGAAATCGCTGAGACTGTTGCCAAGATTGACCACTTGCGTGCAGAGATAGATAAGATTGTAGAGGAACTTAGTCATGGCAAATGATGTGATTCTCTATAGAACAGATGACGGAGAGTCCGCTATTGAGCTTCACTTGGATAACGGAACGGTCTGGCTGACCCAACAAGAACTTGCTGAGCTTTTTCAAACTTCTAAGCAAAACATTAGTAAACATATAAAGGCTATTTTTGATAATGGAGAATTAGTGGAAGAGGCAACTGTCAACTATAAGTTGACAGTTCAAAATGAGGGTAATAGGAGTGTTCAGCGAAATGTCGTCTACTATAATCTCGATATGATTTTGGCGATTGGCTATCGTGTATACTATATTCAAAATAATTTTAAAAAAAGTAAAAAATCCTTGAATTATCTGCTAAAAACGGTATAATAGAATTAATAGGACCGCCCACCTCTCTTTGATGTGACAAGGCGGACATTTTTTTATGCGGAAGTTATTATGAAAATTAAAGAATTTAAAACTTGGGATGAGCAGGTAGCCAAATTAATTGAGCATGGTTGTAAAGATATCAAATCAATGGAGTATGCGATTGATATTTTACAAAAGGTTAATTATTATCGGCTAACTGCTTATTTTTTACCTTTTCGCGATAAAGATACGCAGAAGTATGATTCCAGTAAGGTTTCTTTGGAGAAAATCTATGGTATTGCTTGTTTTGATGCAGAGTTACGCTTGCTTATTTTCAAGTATTTAGAGGACATTGAGTTGTATTTTAGGACTCAAGTTGCCTATCATCATGGAAACAAATACGGAGCTTTAGCTTATAAAGAAGCAAATACTTTTAATAAATTTCATAAACATAATGAATTTTTAGAAGATATTGAAAAAGAGTTGAGTCATAGGCGGAAAAGCCCGATTTATAAGCATCATCAGCGAAAATATGCTGGAGAATTCCCTATTTGGGTTTTAGTAGAATTTTTTACTTTTGGAATGACTTCGAAATTTTTCGCAGATTCTCCGATAGATATTCAACAAGATATTGCTAAAAATGTTGGTATAAAATCCACTCAAGTTAGAACCTATCTTGAAGTCGCAGTGGTTTTAAGAAATTACTGCGCCCATTATAATCGATTATACTACACAAGCTTTACAAAGATACCTGGTCAACTACCTGCTTTTATGAATGAAAATAGTAAATTGAAAAATAGACTGATGGCACAACTTTATGCAGTTAAAAGCCTCTATCCAGATAAGAAAAAATGGAATGAAGGATTTTTATGTGAATTGTCAGCACTCATTGAACGCTATCAAACAGTGATTCATCTGCATCATATTGGATTTGTGGAGAAATGGGAAGAAATACTAAAGAAATGAGAGAGTGTGATATGAACATCCTAGAAGAAATCCAAAACTGTCCTGTTGAGTGGAAAGAGTTGGGGGAAGTGGTTGAGACTGTGACAAGTCCAGTAAAGTTAACTAAAAAGGAGTATCAAGTAACAGGAAGAATACCAATTGTTGATCAGGGTGAACAATTCGTAGCAGGTTATGCAGACAATGAAAAATATCTTGAAAAAGATGAATATATCATTTTTGGGGATCACTCAGAGCATGTAAAATATGTGGATTTTGCTTTTGTTCAAGGAGCCGATGGTTTAAAAATTTTGAAACCTAAAAGTGGTATAAAAGCAAAATATATATACTATTGCTTTTGTAATTTTTATAAGAAAGAAGGAAGCTATAAAAGACATTGGAGTAAAGCAAGAACTACTCAAATACCAATCCCTCAAAGTGAAGAAATTCAAGAAAAAATCGTACAAATACTTGACAAATTCACTGATTATGTTACAGAATTGACCTCAGAATTGACCTCAGAATTGACCTCACGTAAAAAGCAATATTCTTATTATCGAGATAAACTGTTATCATTTGATGATGAGGTTTATCAGGTTGAGTGGAAGACTTTGGGAGAATTATTTGTTTTTAAGAATGGATTGAACAAAGGAAAAGAATTTTTTGGGAGTGGAACACCTATAGTTAATTATACTGATGTATACAGGAACAATAAAATATCAGCGAATGTTTTGAAAGGAAAAGTTAGAGTAAGTCCTGAGGAAAAAGAACGTTATAGTGTTCAAATAGGGGATGTCTTTTTCACACGAACTTCTGAAACACAAGAAGAAATTGGAAAAACTTCCGTATTATTAGATGAAGTTAAAGACGGAGTTTTTAGTGGATTTCTTTTGAGAGCGAGACCGATTACGAAATTATTGCTTCCTGAATACTGTGCATATTGTTTTGAATCAACTACTTTTCGAAGGGATATTGTGCGGTATAGTACTTATACAACCAGAGCTTTAACGAATGGTAGTGCACTTTCGAAATTGAAAATCCCAGTCCCTTCTTTAGAAATCCAATCCCGCATTGTTCAAGTTCTAGACAACTTCGACATGGTTTGTAACGACTTAAATATCGGGCTTCCCAAGGAGATTGAACTTCGTCAAAAACAATACGAATTTTTTAGAGAAAAACTCTTGACATTCACCGCCGAAGGCGTGTATCCTGACAGTGGACAGTGGACAGTGGACAGTGGACAGTGGCATGGGCACAATCTGACCTAATTAAGCTCTTGAACTGGGTATTTGGCCCAATTCGGGTGGAGTTGGGAGCTTTGGGAGATATTATTCGAGGTAATGGCTTACAGAAGAAAGATTTCCAGGATGTCGGTGTTCCGTGCATCCATTACGGACAGATATATACATATTATGGAATTGAGACTGAAAGAACAAAATCATTTATAAATCCAGAGTTAGCAAAAAAACTTCAAAAAGCTAAAACTGGTGATTTGATTGTTGCGACGACATCCGAAAATGTTGAGGATGTTGGTAAATCTTTGGTTTGGTTAGGGAAAGAGGAAGTTTGTATAGGTGGACATTCATGTATAATCAGAACTGAGCAAAATACTAAATTTTTAGTCTATCTTTTTAGAACTAGATTTTTCCAAATTCAAAAGGAAAAAAGAGTACTTGGTACAAAGGTAATTGAACTTTATCCTAAAAATCTTGCAAAAATTAAGATTATCTTACCGCCCCTTTCCGAACAAGAAAGAATCGTCTCTATTCTTGACCATTTCAACACTTTAACTAACTCTCTTTCTGAGGGCCTTCCAAAGGAAATCGAACTAAGACAGAAACAGTATGAATACTGGCGAGAACAATTATTAAAGTTTACTAGATAAATTCTTTAATCATTTTGAGAAAGAATCTCAATTAAAACAAAAAAAGGAAGCATACTATGGTTGATTATTCAAAAGTGCATGAAGTAATTGCGGAAACAAATGAAGGGATTCTCTTGGCTGAGTATCAACCAGAGTATCGCACGGATAGAGAATATCAGTCAGAAGCAGATTTAGAAAATCAGCTGATTTCTGATTTAGTAAATCATCTCAACTACGAACGCTTGGATATTCACACACCTGAAGAGCTTTTAGCAAATGCCAAGGTTCAGATTGAAAAACTAAATAAGATAACTTTTACGGAGGATGAGTGGAATCGCTTTGTAGTGGAGTATCTGGACTGTCCCAATGAAGGTCTGGTTGAAAAAACAAGAAAAATCCAAGAAAATCATATCTACGACTTTGTCTTTGATGATGGACGGATTAAAAATATTTTCATCCTTGATAAGAAAAACATTCATAACAACAGTATGCAGGTCATCAACCAAGTAACGCAGGTGGGTAGCCATATCAACCGTTATGATGTGACCATCCTAGTAAACGGGCTTCCTCTAGTTCAGATTGAATTGAAGAAGCGTGGAGTTAGTCTGCAAGAAGCCTTTAATCAGGTTCACCGTTATAGCAAGGAAAGCTTCAATAGCGAGAATTCTTTATACAAATATATTCAGATTTTTGTTATTTCTAATGGAACTTATACACGCTACTTTGCAAATACGACAGCTCAAAATAAAAATCACTATGAGTTCACTTGTGAATGGGCGGACCGCAAGAATAAAACAATCCACGACCTAGAAGACTTTACGGTCACTTTCTTGAGCAAGCGAGTCCTCTTAGAAGTTTTGACCAAGTACTGTGTTTTTGACGCTGATAATACCTTGCTCATCATGCGCCCTTATCAGATAGCAGCTACTGAGAGTATTTTGCGTAAGATTCATTCCTCTAATGAGATGAAGAATTTCGGGACAATTAATGCCTGTGGCTATATTTGGCATACGACGGGTTCAGGGAAAACCTTGACCAGCTTTAAGACTGCTCGTTTGGCGACAGAGTTGGACTATATTGACAAAGTGATATTCGTCGTAGATAGAAAAGACTTAGACTATCAGACTATGAAGGAATATCAAAAATTCCAACCAAATTCAGTCAATGGTAGTAATAATACAAAAGAACTTCAACGTAGTATCGAAGAAAATGATGATCGAATTGTGGTCACAACTATTCAAAAACTAAATAAGTTTATCACTGCAAATCCAAATCATGAAGTCTATGGTAAGAAATGTGTCTTGATTTTTGACGAGTGTCATCGCTCTCAGTTTGGGAAGGCTCAGAAGCGTATTAAGAAGGCCTTTAAACAGTATGCTCTATTTGGTTTTACAGGGACACCGATTTTTCCAGAAAATAGCTTAACGGGAGAAACAACCCAAGAGGTTTTTGGCGAGCAACTTCATAACTACGTTATCACAGATGCTATTCGAGATAAAAAAGTGTTGAAGTTCAAGGTTGACTACAACTATATCAAGCCTGAAATCAATAAGTACAGAGAAGCCGAGGAAGCAGTTGGCCGAGAGATTGATGAGAAGAAACTCAAAAAGATGGAGAAAGAACTTCTCCTACACCCAGAGCGGATAGCAACCATCACAGAATACCTGCTTCGAGTGTATAATACAAAAACACACCGAAATCAATACTATACCCATAAACAAAAACAACTAGCAGGATTTAACGCCATGCTGGCTGTACAAAGTATTGAAGCAGCAAAATTATACTATGAAGAACTCCAGCGACAACAAGCAGCTTTACCAGAAGCTAAACGTTTGAAAATTGCAACCATCTTTAGCTTTACGCCAAACGAAGAACAGTCGGCTTATGGTGAAATTCAAGACGAAGAGCTAGAACCACAAGACACAGCTATGCCCCTATCTTCTAAGGAGTTCCTTTCTAGGGCGATTGATGACTATAATCAAATGTTCAAGACGAACTTTTCGACAGATGGGAAAGAGTTTCAAAATTACTATCGTGACCTTTCCAAACGAGTTAAGTCCAAGGAGGTGGATCTGCTGATTGTAGTTGGTATGTTCTTGACGGGATTTGATGCTCCAACTATGAATACTCTCTTTGTCGATAAAAACCTTCGTTATCATGGATTGATTCAGGCATTCTCAAGAACCAATCGAATTTTTAATAGGGTTAAACCCTTTGGAAATATTGTTTGTTTCCGAGATTTAGAAAAGGCCACACAAGAAGCTATAAAAACATTTGGTGATACTAATAAGCTTGACATAATCTTAGAAAAAAGCTTTAGTGAATACATGGATGGTTTTGTGGATCAGGTAACTGGTATCGAGGTCAAAGGATATGCAGCAGTCTGTCAGGAAATTCTTGAGAAATTCCCGAATCCGCAAGAAATTGAAACAGAGCATGAGAAAAAAGAGTTTGTTAAGTTATTTGGTGAGTTGTTGAAGCTTGATAATGTCCTTCGAAATTATGATGAATTCCAAGAAATCGATAAACCTATTTCAGAAGGTTATCTTCAGGATTTAAGAAGCGCCTATGTGGAAATTCGAGATGAATTCTTAAACCTTAAAAACTATGAAAAGAGAAAAGATTTAGAGGTTGACCTTTCAGATGTTGAATTTGAAATTGAACTCTTAAAAACAGATGAGATTAATCTGGATTATATACTTGCATTGATTGTTGAGAAATCGAAGAGCTCTGAGTCTAAGGAAGATTTGAAGGCTGAAGTTAGCCGTGTGATTCGCTCAAGTATTGATATTCGTGCCAAGGAGGGCTTGGTATTGAATTTTATCAATTATACGGACTTATCTCAATTACAGAATAATGAATCTATTTTAACTTCTTTTTATACTTATGCTAAAAAAGAAAAAGAAGATTCTATTCAAAAACTAGCTGATGATGAAAATCTTGGGAAAGGTTATCGTTTATTTATTGATAAAGCGATACAAAAAGGATATGCGGAAAGTGGTGGGACGGATCTAGATGATATTATTCCGCCAACTTCTCGACGTAAGGGCGCTCGAGAGTTGAAGAAGCAGCAAATTCTTGCCAAACTTCAGAAATTGGTAGAAATTTACCGTGGTATATAATTATGCTTTAGAAAGGAAACTATGAGAAAATCTTTTTACAGCTGGCTGATGACAGAGCGCAATCCTAAGAGCAAGGAGCCCAAAGCTATTTTGGCGGATTTGGCTTTTCAGGATACGGCCTTTCCCAAGCATACGGACGATTTTGATGAGGTCAGCCGTTTTCTAGAGGAGCATGCAAATTTTTCCTTTAACTTGGGCGAGTTTGATGCGATTTGGGAAGAATATCAGGCCCATTGAGTGGATAATGGCTAGGTATAGTCATTTTCTCCTTGCTTTGATATAATAAAGGTAATTCATTCAAAAATATTAAAATAGAGAGGTTCTTTGTTTGCAGGAACATTCAGTAGAATTAAAATTGGGTCATCCAGATGATGCCTTTCATCTCTTTGGCTCTAATGAACGCCATCTGCGCCTGATGGAGCAAGAATTGCAGGTCACCATCCATGCCCGAACCGAGATTGTGCAGATTTTGGGTACGGAGGCTGCCTGCGAGGAGACTCGACAGGTCATTCAGGCTCTCTTGGTATTGGTCAATCGTGGCATGACAATTGGCACACCCGATGTTGTAACAGCCATTACTATGGTCAAAAATGACGAGATTGATAAGTTTGTAGCTCTTTACGAAGAAGAGATTATCAAGGACAGCTATGGCAAGCCAATTCGGGTGAAGACACTTGGCCAGAAAATCTATGTGGACAGTGTTAAAAATCATGATATTGTCTTTGGGATCGGTCCAGCCGGGACAGGGAAGACCTTTCTGGCGGTGACCTTGGCCGTGACAGCTCTCAAACGTGGGCAGGTCAAACGCATCATCTTGACGCGACCAGCGGTAGAAGCTGGTGAGAGTTTGGGCTTTCTGCCTGGTGACCTTAAGGAAAAGGTGGATCCATATCTTCGTCCGGTCTATGATGCCTTGTATCAGATTTTGGGTAAGGACCAGACGACGCGCCTGATGGAGCGAGAAATCATTGAGATTGCACCCTTAGCCTATATGCGGGGGCGGACGCTGGATGATGCTTTTGTCATTCTGGATGAAGCTCAAAATACGACCATCATGCAGATGAAGATGTTTCTGACACGTCTGGGCTTCCAGTCCAAGATGATTGTCAATGGAGATATCAGCCAGATTGACCTGCCTCGCAATGTCAAATCTGGCCTCATCGACGCTCAAGAGAAGTTGAAAAACATCTCCCAGATTGATTTTGTGCATTTCTCAGCCAAGGATGTGGTTCGCCATCCAGTGGTGGCGCAGATTATCCGTGCCTATGAACCGCCAGCTCCTAAGAAAGAGGATAGTGAAGTAGCTGAGACGAAAGCGCTAGCTGATGATAAATGATAAAAAACGACTAACTTGATGAACATGTTAGTCGTTTTCTAGTGTCTGAAAATTATTTGGTTAAACCGTAGTTGTAGTCATCGTCTTGCATGGCTTCAACTTCACCAAGAAGGTAACCATTTCCGACTTGAGAGAAGAAGTCGTGGTTAGATGTTCCTGTTGAAATCCCGTTCATGACGATTGGGTTGACATCGTCAGCTGAATCTGGGAAGAGTGGATCTTGTCCTAGGTTCATAAGGGCTTTATTGGCATTGTAGCGAAGGAAGGTTTTGACTTCTTCGGTCCAGCCCACACCGTCATAGAGGCTTTCCGTATAGCCTTCTTCGTTCTCGTAGAGGGTGTAGAGCAGGTCGTACATCCATTCTTTGAGTTTCTCTTGCTCTTCTTCAGGCAATTCATTGAAACCAAGTTGGAATTTATAGCCGATGTAGGTTCCGTGAACAGATTCATCACGGATGATCAGTTTGATGATTTCCGCAACGTTAGCTAGTTTGTTGTTACCGAGATAGTAGAGGGGTGTAAAAAAACCTGAGTAGAAGAGGAAGGTTTCAAGGAAAACGCTGGCAACTTTCTTTTCTAGTGGGCTACCATTGAGATAGATTTCATTGATAATTTCTGCTTTTCTTTGTAGGTATGGGTTTGTGTTGGTCCATTCAAAGATTTCTTCGATTTCAGCCTTGGTATTCAAGGTCGAAAAGATAGAAGAGTAAGATTTTGCGTGGACGGATTCCATGAATTGGATATTATTGAAGACGGCTTCTTCGTGGGCAGTACGGACGTCCTTGCGTAGAGCATCCACACCAGATTCAGATTGGAGGGTATCCAGTAATGTTAATCCTCCGAAGACCTTGCCGACCAAGTCTTTTTCCTTGTTGGACAATTTTCTCCAGTCGTCGAGGTCATTAGACAAGGGGATCCGTGTATCGAGCCAGAATTGCTCAGTCAGCTTTTCCCAAGTTGATTTGTCGATGACATCTTCGATAGCATTCCAGTTTATGGCTTTATAGTAAGTTTCCATGATAATCTCGCTTTAAATTTTTAATACTTGCTTATGTCGCCAATGGAATGATTTCCTTGGCGACATTGCGATAAGTGTTTTTATACTTTATTTTGTTGAATTTAAATGGTGTAATTTGTAAATTGTTACTTACTAGATCACACAGCTTTCACATTGGTTGGCACCTACTTCGCCGCCATCGTCAGTGAAGGTGCGGACGTAGTAGATGGACTTGATTCCCTTGTTGAAGGCGTAGTTACGAAGGATAGAAAGGTCGCGGGTTGTTTGCTTGCTTTCTTTTTTCCACTCGTAGAGACCTTTAGGAATATCGCTGCGCATAAAGAGAGTCAGGGAAAGTCCTTGATCCACGTGCTCAGTTGCGGCTGCATAGACATCAATCACCTTGCGCATGTCCATGTCGTAGGCAGAAGTATAGTAAGGAATGGTCTCAGTTGACAAACCTGCCGCAGGATAGTAAATCTTACCGATTTTCTTTTCCTGACGTTCTTCGATTCGCTGAGTGATTGGATGGATTGAAGCAGAAACATCGTTGATGTAACTGATAGAACCATTTGGTGCAACAGCTAGGCGGTTTTGATGGTAGAGGCCGTCAGCCTTGACCTTGTCGCGTAACTCTGCCCAATCCTCTGCAGATGGGATAAAGATGTCTTTGAAAAGTTCCTTCACACGGTCAGACTTAGGTACAAATTCACCTGTTAGGTATTTGTCAAAGTAAGTACCGTTAGCATAGTCAGATTTTTCAAAGTTGTGGAAGGTCACGCCACGCTCACGAGCGATATTGTTAGACTCAACTAAAGTCCAGTAGTTCATGAGCATGAAGTAGATGCTGGTGAACTCTACAGCTTCCGCTGATCCATAATCGATCAGCTGCTGTGCCAAGTAGCTGTGCAGTCCCATAGCTCCCAGACCAAAGGTATGCGCCAGACTGTTACCGTTGTCGATAGAAGGCACAGCTGTGATGTGTGAGCTGTCAGTGACAAAGGTCAAGGCGCGTGTCATAGTCCGGATGGATTTTCCGAAGTCAGGCGAAGTCATCATATTGACGACGTTAGTAGAACCCAAGTTACATGATACATCTGTTCCTAAGTGTAGATACTCTTGAGCATCATTCAAGAGGCTAGGCTCCTGAACTTGTAGGATTTCTGAGCAAAGGTTGCTCATGATGATTTTACCGTCGATTGGATTTGAACGGTTAGCTGTATCGATATTTACGACATAAGGATAGCCGGACTCTTGTTGCAATTTAGAAATCTCTGTTTCTAAATCACGGGCCTTAATCTTAGTCTTGGTGATATTAGGATTGGCAACTAGCTCATCGTATTTCTCTGTGATATCGATATAGGCAAATGGTACACCGTATTCACGTTCGATTGAGTAGGGGCTGAAGAGGTACATATCTTCATTCTTACGCGCTAATTCGTAGAATTTATCTGGAATGACAACACCGAGTGAGAGGGTTTTTACACGAACTTTTTCGTCAGCATTTTCTTTCTTGGTAGAAAGGAAGGCGATGATATCTGGGTGGAAGACATTGAGGTAAACAACCCCAGCTCCCTGACGTTGGCCCAGCTGGTTAGAGTATGAGAAGCTATCTTCAAACAGTTTCATAACAGGAACAACTCCAGATGCAGCTCCTTCATAACCCTTGATAGGAGCTCCAGCTTCCCGCAGATTGCTGAGGGAAATACCGACCCCACCTCCGATACGAGAGAGCTGCAGGGCGGAGTTGATGGAGCGGCCGATTGAGTTCATGTCATCTGTTACTTGGATGAGGAAGCAGGAAACCAATTCGCCACGACGAGCTCGACCAGCGTTGAGGAAGCTTGGTGTAGCCGGTTGATAGCGCTGGTGGATGATTTCATTTGCGATATCTTTGGCAATGGCTTCATCTCCGTTGGCAAAGTAGAGGGCATTAAAGAGCACCCGATCTTCCATGCCTTCGAGATAATATTCACCATCATTTGTCTTCAGTGCATACTGGTTGTAGAATTTATAGGCTGCCATGAAAGATTTGAACTTGAAATCTTGAGCATGGATAAAAGCAGACAACTCTTCAATATATTCAGGAGAATAGAGTTGGATAAATTCTTTTTCCAAGTAGTTTTCTTCAATTAAATATTGAATTTTTTCAGTAATAGAAGCAAACTTCATCGTGTTTGGTTCAACATTTTCTTTAAAGAAGGCTTCCAAAGCTTCCTTGTCTTTGTGAAGCATGATTTGCCCATTGACTGGACGATTGATTTCGTTATTTAGACGGAAGTAAGTCACATCTTCTAAGTGTTTGAGTCCCATAATTTTCCTTTTTCTAAAATGTCTTTTGCTTTTACAAAATAAACGGCTCCTACGAATGATAGGAGCGGCAACAAAGCTCTAAATACTGGCGAGATTATGATAATTTTTTAAGTTTACCAGGCTGGAAACCAGAAAATGCTTCAGTTGGCGTTTGAATAACAGGCGCTGCATTGAAACCGAGGCTTTTAACATGGTCGATGTATTCTGGTTGCTCATCAAGATTGATTTCGCGATATTCCACATTGTTGGTATCGAGAAAACGCTTGGTCATCTTGCATTGAACACAATCGTTTTTAGAGTAAATAGTTACCATTAGATGATTCCTCTATACTTTCATTTTCTTAAATTTAAATCTGAAACTAGTATATCTAAAAGCGAATTCGATGTCAACAGTTTTGAACTAAATATTGTATGATATTTTCTTATAGCAACTATAGAGATACAATATATAGTGTATAAAACATCGAAACAAAGAGAAATAACCACAAGGAGTCACAGCGCTTACTGTACTTTAAGCGAAGCTAGAGCAAAAAGAATTCATTGTAAGGAAGAAAGCCTTGAAACGATTTCGAAAAGAGAGGGAGCTGACGATTGAATCTACTATTTTAAAACAGAATTCATTTTCAAACTCTAACGAAATATTTTGTAAGCGGGCTATAAAATTCTTGAAAAAGATTTCAAAAAGTGATATAATATCAATTTGTAAGGGTTATCACTTTAACTCAAAAAGAATTATTTTAAAGGAGAGTCTAACTATGGCTTCTAAAGATTTCCACATTGTGGCAGAAACAGGTATTCACGCGCGTCCAGCAACATTGTTGGTACAAACAGCTAGCAAATTTGCTTCAGATATCACTCTTGAGTACAAAGGTAAATCAGTAAACCTTAAATCAATCATGGGTGTTATGAGTCTTGGTGTTGGCCAAGGTGCTGACGTTACAATCTCAGCTGAAGGTGCAGACGCGGATGATGCTATCGCTGCTATCTCAGAAACAATGGAAAAAGAAGGATTGGCATAAGAAAATGACAGAAATGCTTAAAGGAATTGCAGCATCTGATGGTGTTGCTGTTGCTAAGGCATATCTATTAGTTCAACCGGATTTGTCATTTGAGACTGTTTCAGTCGATGATACGAATGCAGAAGAGGCTCGTTTGGATGCAGCTCTTGAAGCTTCACAGAACGAGCTTTCTGTTATCCGTGAGAAAGCAGTAGATAGCCTTGGTGAGGAAGCGGCTCAAGTATTTGACGCTCACTTAATGGTACTCGCTGACCCTGAAATGGTTGGTCAAATCAAAGAAACGATCCGTACTAAGAAAGTAAATGCGGAAGCTGGTCTGAAAGAAGTTACAGACATGTTTATCGCTATTTTTGAAGGTATGGAAGACAATCCATACATGCAAGAACGTGCGGCAGATATTCGTGACGTAACGAAGCGCGTTTTGGCAAACCTTTTAGGCAAGAAATTACCAAATCCAGCTTCTATCAATGAAGAATCAGTTGTGATTGCACATGACTTGACTCCTTCTGATACAGCTCAATTAGACAAGAAATTTGTTAAAGCGTTTGTAACTAATATCGGTGGACGTACAAGCCACTCTGCAATCATGGCGCGTACGCTTGAAATCGCAGCGGTATTGGGAACAAATAATATTACTGAACTCGTTAAAGACGGCGATATCATCGCAGCTAATGGTATCACTGGTGAAGTAATCATTAACCCAACTGAAGAGCAAGCAGCAGCATTCAAGGCAGCTGGTGAAGCTTATGCGAAGCAAAAAGCTGAATGGGCTCTCTTGAAAGATGCTCAAACAGTGACTGCCGATGGCAAACACTTTGAACTCGCTGCTAACATTGGTACACCAAAAGACGTTGAAGGTGTCAATGCAAATGGTGCTGAAGCCGTAGGTCTTTACCGTACAGAATTCCTTTACATGGATTCACAAGACTTCCCAACAGAAGATGAGCAGTACGAAGCATACAAGGCTGTCTTGGAAGGCATGAACGGTAAGCCAGTGGTTGTCCGTACCATGGACATCGGTGGAGATAAGGAGCTTCCTTACTTCGATATGCCGCATGAAATGAACCCGTTCCTTGGTTTCCGTGCATTGCGTATCTCTATCTCTGAAACTGGTGACGCTATGTTCCGTACACAAATCCGCGCCCTCTTGCGTGCTTCTGTACATGGACAATTGCGTATCATGTTCCCGATGGTTGCTCTCTTGACAGAATTCCGTAAAGCTAAAGCAGTTTACGAAGAAGAAAAAGCGAAATTGCAAGCTGAAGGCGTTGCTGTAGCGGACAATGTCCAAGTGGGTATCATGATTGAAATTCCAGCGGCAGCAATGTTGGCGGATCAATTTGCCAAAGAAGTTGATTTCTTCTCTATCGGTACTAACGACTTGATCCAATACACAATGGCAGCTGACCGTATGAACGAACAAGTTTCATACCTCTACCAACCATACAATCCATCAATCCTTCGCTTGATCAACAATGTTATCAAGGCAGCTCATGCTGAAGGCAAATGGGCAGGTATGTGTGGAGAAATGGCCGGTGACCAAACAGCTGTGCCGCTTCTTGTCGGAATGGGCTTGGATGAATTCTCTATGAGTGCCACTTCTGTCCTTCGGACTCGTAGCCTTATGAAGAAATTGGATACGAAGAAGATGGAAGAACTTGCACAACGCGCATTGACTGAATGTGCAACGATGGAAGAAGTTCTTGAACTTGAAAAAGAATATCTTGACTTCGATTAATCTGAAAATTAAGATCAGGAAATTTTCCTGGTCTTTTTTAGTTTTCTTCAGCGTCATAGTAGACCTAGTGTAGAAAGTGAGAATTGATAAAAAAGAGAGAAATACAGAGAGTTAATGTGAGCAAAAGAAGATGATTCATGAAATTTGTGAAAAATTTCTTTAAATTTCTAAAATTTAGTTGAAATTTTCAGAAAATTTGATAAAATGATACTTAATAACATTTTGGAGGGGACACGTGACACAATATAAGAACTATATAAATGGAGAGTGGAGAGCTTCTGAAAATGAAATCACCATCTCATCTCCTATCAATAATGAGATTTTAGGAACTGTTCCTGCCATGAGTCAGGCAGAGGTTGATTATGCGATGGCGAGCGCTCGGGCGGCTTTGCCAGCTTGGCGAGCTCTTTCAGCAGTCGAACGTGCAGCTTATCTGCATAAGGCTGCGGATATTTTGGAGCGCGATCAGGAGAAGATTGGCGAAATTCTTGCAAAAGAAGTTGCCAAGGGTATCAAAGCGGCAGTCGGAGAGGTAGTCCGGACAGCAGACTTGATTCGTTATGCAGCTGAAGAGGGCATTCGTATTCATGGCCAGGTTATGGAAGGGGGCGGCTTTGAAGCTGCCAGCAAGAAAAAATTGGCTGTGGTCCGTCGTGAGCCTGTAGGAGTTGTCTTGGCTATCGCACCATTCAACTACCCGGTCAACCTGTCTGGTTCTAAGATTGCTCCTGCCCTTATCGGCGGAAATGTTGTAATGTTTAAGCCACCTACTCAAGGTTCGATTTCTGGTCTGCTCTTGGCTCAGGCTTTTGCTGAGGCTGGTCTTCCTGCTGGTGTTTTCAATACCATCACAGGACGTGGTTCAGAAATCGGGGACTACATCATTGAGCATAAGGAAGTAAATTACATTAACTTTACTGGCTCTACTCCAATCGGTGAACGCATCGGTAAGTTGGCTGGTATGCGCCCCATTATGTTAGAATTGGGTGGTAAGGATGCTGCAGTTGTGCTGGAAGATGCTGACTTGGAGCATGCAGCTAAGCAGATTGTTGGCGGGGCATACAGTTATTCCGGTCAGCGCTGTACGGCTATTAAACGTGTCATTGTCATGGAGAGCGTAGCAGATAAATTAGCAGCGTTACTTCAGGCAGAGGTAGAGAAACTGACGGTTGGTGATCCCTTTGATAATGCGGATATCACACCAGTCATTGATCATGCATCAGCAGATTTCATCTGGGGCTTGATTGAAGATGCTCAGGAAAAGGGAGCGTCAGCCTTGACAGAAATCAAACGTGAAGCAAATCTCATCTGGCCTGCCTTGTTTGACCATGTGACACTGGATATGAAATTAGCTTGGGAAGAGCCATTTGGTCCTGTTCTTCCGATTATTCGTGTGACTTCCGTTGAAGAGGCTATCCAGATCTGTAACCAGTCAGAATTTGGTCTTCAATCTTCAGTCTTTACAAATGATTTTCCGAAAGCATTTGAAATTGCTGAGAAACTGGAAGTGGGTACTGTACACATCAATAATAAGACCCAACGTGGTCCAGATAACTTCCCATTCCTTGGTGTTAAGGGATCTGGAGCCGGAGTGCAAGGGATTCGTTACAGTATCGAAGCGATGACACAAGTGAAATCCATCGTGTTTGATGTGAAATAATGAGAAAGGCGGCTTTGTGCGGCCTTTTTTCTTACCTTTATGAACTTGTAATTCTAACAAGTGTTCGAACAATATAAAAATAAGCAGGCGTTGATATTTGTGATTGCTTATCATTTTAAAATGTAAATTTACATATTGGTCTAGATAAATTATTTTAGGAATCCTAGTACAGGGATTGATTTTTAAGTACAGATATTAGCCTCAAACTCTTTGAAATCAGTATTTTATCAGATATTTTCCACAAAAACCTTGATATAGCAACTCATTCTTTTGAAGAAATTGGGCTTTTGAAATTTTTGAGATAGTTTTTGGAAATTTACTTGAAAAATATAAGAAAATGGGGTAAAATAGAAACATAGAAAACGCTTACAAATAGAAAGGTAACTAAATGGATAAAAAAGAAGCATTAAGAACCTTTACAACAGGTGAAAACTTTCATTTGCAGCATTATTTGGGAGTGCATCAGGATGTGGTGAATGGCAAGGCTGGCTACACTTTTAGAGTTTGGGCTCCAAATGCGCAGAATGTGCATCTGATTGGAGATTTCACCAATTGGTATGGAGAGCAGATTCCTATGACTCGCAATGAAGGCGGTGTATGGGAAGTCTTCACGGATTTACCCAAGGAAGGAGATATTTACAAGTACAATATTAAACGCAGTAGCGGTCAGGAAATCTTGAAAATTGATCCGCTGGCTATCTATTTGGAAGAGCGCCCAGGGACAGGAGCTATTGTTCGGACTATTCCAGAGAAGAAGTGGCAAGATGGACTTTGGCTGGCTCGGAGAAAGCGTTGGGGCTTTTTCTCAAGACCGGTCAATATCTATGAAGTGCATGCTGGATCTTGGAAACGCAATCCTGACGGCAGTCCATATTCTATGGCTCAGCTTAAGGAGGAGTTGATTCCTTATCTGGTAGAAATGAACTACACGCACGTTGAGTTCATGCCGCTTATGGCCCATCCTTTGGGACTCAGCTGGGGCTACCAGCTCATGGGCTACTTTGCCTTTGAACATACTTATGGAACACCAGAGGAATTTCAGGACTTTGTCGAGGAATGTCACTTGAATAATATTGGTGTCATTGTGGACTGGGTTCCAGGTCACTTTACCATCAATGACGATGCCTTGGCCTACTATGATGGAACACCAACCTTTGAGTACCAGGATCATGACCGAGCTCACAACTATGGCTGGGGTGCCTTGAATTTTGACCTAGGAAAAAATGAAGTGCAATCTTTCTTGATCTCTAGCATCAAGTTCTGGATTGATTTCTACCATCTAGATGGGGTTCGTGTGGATGCGGTTAGCAACATGCTCTATCTAGACTACGATAGTGGTCCTTGGCAGCCAAACAAGGATGGCGGTAATCGTAACTATGAAGGCTACTATTTCTTGCAACGCTTGAACACAGTTATCAAGCTATTTCATCCAGATGTTATGATGATTGCTGAGGAGAGCTCGTCCGAAACCAAGATTACGGGTATGAGAGAGATGGGCGGTCTGGGCTTTGACTTCAAGTGGAATATGGGCTGGATGAACGATATTCTCCGGTTCTACGAAGAAGACCCGATTTACCGCAAGTACGATTTTAATCTGGTGACCTTCAGCTTTATGTATGCTTTTTCTGAAAATTTCCTCTTGCCTTTCTCTCACGACGAAGTTGTTCATGGCAAGAAGAGCATGATGCATAAGATGTGGGGTGACCGCTACAATCAATTTGCTGGTCTACGAAACCTCTTGACCTATCAAATCTGCCATCCAGGCAAGAAATTACTCTTTATGGGTTCAGAATTTGGTCAATTCCTAGAGTGGAAGTCAGAAGAGCAGTTGGAATGGTCAAATCTGGACGATCATATGAATAAGCAGATGCAAACCTTCACTTCTGAGCTCAATGCCTTCTATAAAGACAATCGTCCGCTTTGGGAGATTGATTTGAGCTATGATGGCATCGAAATCATTGATGCCGACAATACTGATCAGAGCGTCCTTTCCTTTATCCGTAAGACGGAAAAAGGGGATATGCTAGTCTGTGTGTTCAATATGGTGCCAGTAGAGCGCAAAAACTTTACCATTGGTGTGCCAGTGGCAGCTGTTTATGAAGAAGTATGGAATACTGAATTAGAGAAATGGGGAGGTGTTTGGAAGGAACACAACGAAACAGTTCAGTCTCAAGAGGGACTATGGAAAGATTATCCGCAGACCTTGACCTTTACGCTACCAGCTTTGGGAGCAAGTATTTGGAAAATCAAGCGTCGTGTGAATGTTCGTAAAAATGCTAAAAAAGATTCCACAAAGGAGTAGGATATGAAGAATGAAATGCTAGCTTTGATTCTTGCCGGTGGGCAAGGAACTCGTCTTGGAAAGCTCACACAAAGTATTGCAAAACCAGCAGTACAGTTTGGTGGTCGTTATCGTATTATTGATTTTGCGCTGTCGAACTGTGCCAACTCTGGGATCAACAATGTCGGTGTGATTACCCAGTACCAACCACTTGCTTTGAACAGCCATATCGGGAACGGTTCAAGCTGGGGCTTGGATGGTATCAATACAGGTGTATCCATTCTTCAGCCTTACTCTGCCAGTGAAGGAAATCGTTGGTTTGAGGGAACTAGCCACGCTATTTTCCAAAATATTGACTATATTGACAGTATCAATCCTGAATATGTCTTAATCCTATCTGGTGACCATATCTACAAGATGGACTATGATGATATGCTCCAATCCCACAAGGATAATAGCGCTAGTTTGACGGTTGCTGTCTTGGATGTGCCTCTCAAGGAGGCTAGCCGTTTTGGTATTATGAATACCGACGCTAACAATCGGATCGTTGAATTTGAAGAAAAACCAGAAAATCCTAAATCAACCAAGGCTTCTATGGGTATCTATATCTTTGACTGGCAACGTCTCCGCAATATGCTGATTGCTGCTGAAAAGAGCAATGTCGATATGTCCGACTTTGGTAAAAATGTTATCCCTAACTATCTTGAATCTGGCGAAAGCGTTTATGCTTATGAATTTAATGGCTACTGGAAAGACGTTGGTACGATTGAGTCACTTTGGGAAGCTAATATGGAATACATTAGTCCAGAAAATGCTTTAGACAGTCGTGATCGTCAGTGGAAAATTTACTCACGTAACTTGATTTCACCACCAAACTACCTTGGTGCAAATGCTCATGTTGAAGATTCTTTGGTAGTTGACGGCTGTTTTGTGGATGGAACTGTTAAGCATTCTATTCTTTCAACAGGCGCTCAAGTTCGTGAGGGTGCAGAAGTCACTGATTCTGTCATTATGAGTGGCGCTATTATTGGTCAGGGAGCTAAGATTAAACGTGCGATCATTGGTGAGGGCGCTGTTATTTCTGATGGTGTAGAGATTGACGGGACAGATGAAGTGCAAGTAGTCGGATATAATGAAAAAGTGGGGGTACCAACAGATGAAGATTGATAAATATTCAGCGATTTTAGGAAATACGGTCGGTTTCCACGACATGTCAACCTTAACAGAACATCGTCCAGTTGCCAGTTTGCCATTTGGTGGGAAATACCGCTTGATTGACTTCCCACTTTCTAGTCTTGCTAATGCTGGTGTTCGTAGCGTCTTTGGTATCTTCCAGCAAGACAATATCAGCTCTGTATTTGACCATATTCGTTCAGGTCGTGAGTGGGGCTTGTCTACACTTTTGAGCCACTACTATCTAGGCATTTACAATACTCGTGTAGAAAGCAGCACAGTTGGTAAGGAATATTATGAACAGTTACTGACTTATCTGAAGCGCTCAGGCTCTAACCAAACTGTAGCCCTGAACTGTGATGTGTTGATCAACATTGACCTTAATCAAGTCTTCCACTTGCATAACACAACCCAGCAACCGATGACAGTGGTTTACAAGAAATTGCCATCTAAGGACATTTCCGATGTGAATGCGGTGCTACAAATCAGTGAAACAGACCATGTCCTAGGACATAAGCTGCATAGTGATAGAGACGAGGGCGAGCTTTTCAATATGTCTACAGATATTTTTGTAGTAGATACGCCGTGGTTAATTGAAAAATTGGAAGAAGAAGCCCAAAAAGAATTCCCACAAAAACTGCGCTATGTTCTTCGGGACTTGGCAGCTGAAGTTGGAGCTTTTGCTTACGAGTACACAGGCTATCTGGCAAATATCTACTCTGTTGATTCATACTATAAGGCTAACATTGACATGCTTGAACAGCAGAAATTCTATTCTCTCTTCTCACCAAATCATAAGATTTATACAAAGGTGAAAAATGAAGAGCCGACTTACTATGCAACAGGATCAAAAGTAAATCGTTCTCAGTTTGCCTCAGGTAGTATTGTAGAAGGTGAAGTTGTAAATTCTGTTATTTCGCGGAATACAAGAATTTTAGCAGGTAGCAGTGTCAAAGACAGTCTCCTCTTCCCACGCGTTGTCGTTGGAAAAAATGCAGTGGTAGAATATGCAATTGTGGATAAGGGCATTGAGATTGCTGAAGGAGTAGTCGTTCGAGGGACAGCTGAACATCCAGTTGTACTGAAGAAAGGTCAAAAAGTTACAGAGGACATCGTTTCATGAAAATTTTATTTGTAGCAGCAGAAGGGGCACCTTTTTCCAAGACGGGTGGTTTGGGGGACGTTATCGGTGCCCTCCCCAAATCCTTGGTCAAAGCTGGCCATGAAGTTGGGGTTATTCTGCCATACTATGACATGACGGATGCTAAATTTGGTGATCAAGTTGAAAACCTCTTCTCTTTTGAAGTCAGTGTCGGCTGGCGTCGGGAGTATGTCGGTGTCAAAAAGATTGAGTTGGAAGGTGTCAACTTCTACTTTATCGATAATCAGCATTATTTCTTCCGTGGACATGTCTATGGTGATTTTGATGACGGCGAACGTTTTGCCTACTTCCAATTAGCAGCAATCGAACTGATGGAGCGCATTGACTTTATTCCAGATGTTCTCCATGCGCACGACTACCATACGGCCATGATTCCTTTCTTGGTCAAGGAAAAATACCGCTGGATTCAGGCCTATAACAACATCAAGACAGTACTGACTATTCATAATTTAGAGTTTCAGGGACAATTTCCGGATAGCATGCTTTGGGAACTCTTTGGTGTCGGCTATGAACGTTATGCGGATGGCACTCTCCGTTGGAATGACTGCCTCAACTGGATGAAGGCGGGCATTCTCTATGCAGATCGCGTGACAACTGTTTCACCGAGCTATGCCAACGAAATTCGGACAGCTGAGTTTGGCTGCGGTCTGGATCAGATTCTTCGGATGGAGTCAGGCAAGCTGGTCGGTATTGTCAATGGTATCGATACAGATATCTACAATCCAGAAACAGATAAATTGCTGGCTTACCACTTTAACAAAGATGATTTGACTGGGAAATTGGAAAATAAACGAGCTCTTCAAGCAAAAGTAGGCTTGCCAGTTCGGGATGATGTTCCTGTCGTTGGTATCGTCTCTCGATTGACACGTCAAAAAGGTTTTGATTTGGTGGTGGAAGAGTTGCATAATCTGCTTCAGGAAGATGTGCAAATTGTGCTACTTGGAACAGGTGACCCTGCTTTTGAACGGGCCTTCGCTTGGTTTGGCCAGGCTTATCCTGAGAAACTATCCGCTAACATTCTTTTTGATGTTACTTTGGCTCAGGAAATCTATGCGGCTAGTGATATTTTCCTCATGCCGAGCCGCTTTGAACCTTGCGGTCTGTCTCAGATGATGTCCATGCGTTACGGTACACTGCCACTGGTTCACGAGGTTGGTGGTTTGCGCGATACGGTTGAACCTTTCAATGTCTATAGTGGACAGGGAACAGGGTTTAGCTTCAATAACTTCTCTGGTTATTGGCTAACATGGACTTTCAAAGAAGCCCTCAATCTTTACTGGCATGACCGAGAAGCTTGGCGCAGTCTGCAAACTCAGGCTATGGAAAGAGATTTCTCTTGGGATACAGCTAGTCGAGCATACAGTGATTTATATGAGTCACTGCTCTAATATGTTGCATTAGAACAGCAATCCTCTCTTGTTTCTGACAAGAGAGGATTTGTCGGGTAAGTGGTCTTTCTCATGTTGACATCTTATCTAGACGGATGCTTTTCCCTAAAAGAAAGGAAGTTAATTCGTAAAAATGGAATTAAATAAAGAACAGTTTATCCGAGATTTCAAGGATACTTTGCACGAACGACAGCTGATTAAGATTGCGGATGCTACAGCAGCCGAGCTTTTTCAAGCCCTCGCTAGTACCATTCGTAAATATATCACGCCACTGTGGCTGGAGCGCCGCAATAAACTCGTAGAACAGCAGCAAAAGACAGCCTATTATTTCTCAATTGAGTTTCTGCCGGGACGTATGCTGGAAACCAATCTGCTCAATTTAGGTATTCTTGATACGGTCAAGGAAAGCTTTGCTGAGCTCGGAGTTGACTTTGAGGATGTAAAAAATGCTGAGCACGACATGGCGCTGGGAAATGGAGGCCTTGGTCGCTTGGCAGCGGCTTTCATGGACTCGCTAGCTACAACGGGCTATCCAGGTTTTGGAAATGGGATTCGCTATCGCTATGGTCTTTTCAAGCAGAGAATCGTGAATGGCTATCAGGTGGAAATTCCAGATGATTGGTTTGGCAGTCTAGGCAATGTCTGGGAAACCCGTAAGGATCACGGCATTGTGGATGTTAAAATCTTTGGTAATGTCTACTTGCGTGCCAATGAAGAAGGCCGCATTGTACCGGTTTATGAGAATTCTAAAACTTTGCGTGCTGTGCCTTATGACGTGCCTCAGATTGGCTTTGGCAATGACAATATCAACAATCTCCGTTTATGGGATGTTGAAATCCCAGAAGAATACGAACTGGACTATCCAACTATTGAAGCCCGTCGACGGGTGCAGGATATTACAGCCATTCTCTATCCAGACGATTCTAGTTACGAAGGAAAAGAACTGCGCCTGATTCAGGAATACTTTATGACCAGTGCGGGTTTGCAGACTATTATCAAGTCTTATCTCAAGCAAGGTCGTCCGCTCAAGGATATCCATGAGAAGGTGTCTGTCCATATCAACGATACCCACCCAGCAGTAGCGCCAGCTGAGTTTATGCGCCTTTTGCTGGATGATTATGGTCTCGAGTGGGCAGATGCTTGGAATGCGACGGTCAAGACCATGAGCTACACCAACCATACCATTTTGTCAGAAGCCTTGGAAAAATGGGATGCGGAGCTCTTTAAGAATGTCCTGCCGCGGGTTTATCAGATTATCCTAGAGATTGACAACCGCTATGTAGCTGAAATGGCTGGACGCGGCCTTGATCCGCAAGTCATCGAAAACACTCGGATCGTCAAGGACAATCAAATCCACATGGCTCACTTGGCTATCATCGGTGGTCATTCAATCAATGGTGTTGCCAAACTCCACACAGAACTGCTCA